>NZ_CP055305.1:1846237-2169356 GCF_013377995.1 Mannheimia pernigra | reverse complement strand
TTTTGCTGAAAAATTTGCAAATGTTACACTAAAAATGACCGCTTGATCTTAAAAAGAGTATGAGATCCGGACTTAGATATCCGTGTGCTCTGGCAAGAACCCGCCACTTTGGTGAGCCCAAAGTCGGGCGTAAACGCCGTTGTGGGCAAGTAGCTCTTCGTGCGTGCCTTGTTCGACAATTTCGCCTTTATCTAGCACAATTAATCTGTCCATCGCCATAATGGTGGAGAGGCGGTGAGCAATTGCTACGACCGTTTTGCCTTCCATCAGCTTAGCTAAATTTTCTTGAATAGCCACTTCCACTTCGGAATCTAAGGCACTGGTTGCCTCATCTAGTAATAGAATGGGGGCATCTTTGAGCATTACACGGGCGATGGCAATGCGTTGGCGTTGTCCGCCCGAGAGCTTAACGCCTCGCTCGCCGACGTGGGCATCAAACCCTGTTCTACCTTTGGCATCTTGAAGGTTGGGAATAAATTCGCTGGCGGCAGCTTGTTCTACAGCGTTGATCATTTCTGCTTCCGTTGCGGTTGGGCGACCATACATTAAGTTTTCACGCACAGATCGGTGGAGTAGAGAAGTGTCTTGTGTAACCAAACCAATTTGTGAGCGGAGGCTTTCTTGCGTGATGTCTCGAATATTCTGCCCGTCAATTGTAATTGAGCCGCCTTGAATATCGTAAAAACGCAGTAATAAGTTAGTTAGCGTTGATTTACCTGCTCCACTGCGACCGACTAAGCCCACTTTTTCACCTGGTTTAATGGTTAAGTTAAAATCTTTCAGTAATGGTTTTTTTACATCGTAGGCAAAATCGACATTCTCAAATTTAATTTCGCCTTTCGTTACATTTAATGGCTGGGCATTTTCTTTATCTACGACATTATGTTGCTTAGAAAATGTCATCATACCATCTTGCACGGTACCTAAATTTTCAAATAGACGGGCAAATTCCCACATAATCCATTGTGATAAACCTTTGATGCGTAGTGCTAAAGCCGTTGAGGTAGCGATTGCTCCTGCGGTTACAACACTTGAGCCCCAAAGCCATAAACCGATACCTGCGGTTGAAATAATTAACGCCATAGAGGTGAGGTTGGTGATCGTTTCAATGACGGTAACCAAACGCATTTGTTTATGCACGGTAACCATAAATTCTTCCATTGACTCTTTTGCGTAGGCGGATTCACGGTTACCGTGAGAGAATAATTTTACGGTTGCGATGTTTGAGTAAGCGTCGGTAATTCTTCCTGTCATAAGGCTTCGAGCATCAGATTGCTCTTGGGCAGCTTGAGCAAGTTTGGGTACAAAATAGATAATAGTTGCGCCAAGTGAGATAACCCATAAGATGAACGGCACAAATAGCCAGCCATCTAGCTGCAATAAAATCACACTTGAGGTAGTAAAATAAACGAGTACATAAACAAGCATATCTGCACAAGTCATCATTACGTCACGCACGGAGAGTGCGGTCTGCATTACTTTTGCAGATACCCTGCCAGCAAATTCATCTTGATAGAAACCTAAACTTTGTCCTAACATTAAGCGATGAAAATTCCAACGTAAACGCATTGGGAAAACCCCTTGCAACGATTGGAAGCGAATGCTGCTGGCGAGATAAACGAACACAACGGCAAGTATTGCAATAAAAAACATTCCTATGATTGTCCAACCTTTTTCTGCCCAGAGCTCAGATGGGGAATATGTGTTGATCCAATCAACTAAATCGCCCATAAATTGAAACAAAATAGCTTCAATAACGCCAACTGCTGCCACAAAGATTGTCAGAATTAAAATATAAATCCGCATACCTTTTGTAGCATCAAAAATGAAGGGAATTAAGCCTGATTTTGGCGTTTGTGGCATTTCATTGGGGTAGGTTTCCACCCTTGCCTCAAACCATCTAAAGAGTTTTTCAAACATAAATTAATGATTTCCAAATATAAAAAGTAGGGGTAAATGGCGATTTACCCCTTAATTTGTTGATTTTGCAATGTTGTGAGTAAATTTGACCGCTTGTATAGCCTGATGTGCTATTCGATCAACATCACAGAACTATAGGTTTAGTAATTTTTCATCTAATGCCAAATCTTCGTTGTGGTTAATTCCGATGCCTGTATTTAAAACATTACGCGCAATATTATGAGCTTCTTCCAATGAATGTTCTTTGTAAGATCCACATTGGTATTCATTAAGTTCTGGAATGGCAGATACATCTGGAATTTTGTTTAATACATCGTTCATTGATGCTTCCCACGCATTCGCGACTTCTTGTGCTGAAGGCGTACCAATTAGCGACATATAAAAACCAGTGCGACAGCCCATTGGTGAAATATCAATAATCTCTACGCTTTTGCTATTTAGGTGATCTCGCATAAATCCTGCAAAAAGGTGCTCCATTGTGTGAATACCTCGTACAGGCAGAATATCAATATTCGGACGGCAGAAGCGTAAATCAAATACGGTAATGGTGTCGCCTTTTGGTGTTGTCATCGTTTTGGCAACACGTACGGCAGGGGCATTCATTTTAGTATGATCAACTTTAAAACTATCTAATAAAGGCATTTTTCACTCCATATATTATTCTGCAATTCCTTGCTCCCAGGTTAGGGCATCTTCAGGACGTTTGCGTTGTAATAAAAATCTTTTGTTTGCGTGGGCTTGAGGTTGTACCACTTTAGTGTAAGGGGTTGAGAACTCAATTCCACCGTTTAATAATTGCGACATTGTGCCAGAATTCATACTTACACCTTGTAGGCTGATATCCATTGTATATCCTGAGGCCTGCCAGAATTGGGTATTAGTTCTAACTAAGTGTTTGTATTTATTGTTAATTTTAAGATGAATTAACACTCTGTCATTGAGTTCGCTTAAGCCTAAATGGCTTACAATACCCACTTGCATACCACGATAAAGTACGGGGGCTTCTGGTTGAATACCGTTTGCATTGCTGGTTTCCACAATAATTGGGAAGCCATTTGTATAAGTCGTTTTAACGGTATCGGTTTGTGATAACTCAAAATGGTGTTGAGTTTTGCCTGAGCCTGCATCAACCGTAATATAGTTTTGTAATGTAGCATCTAAGTTTTTAAAACCTGTTGTGCTGATTTCTGGTGAAACCACACTGAATGTTGCACCCGCTTTAGCGATTGATGGATAATATTTTCCTTGAATGTAAGCGGTCGCTTTTATCTGTTTTTTTGCATTTTGCAATTCCAGTTTTTCAATTTGACCGACTGTTAAGCCCATATATTTAATGCTCATACCTTCACTGAGTTTGCTACCATCTTTAGCAATTAACGTGATGTAGGTATTGCCTGAAGTGGCTTTTTCTTTCGTTGCATAAAGGGTTTTATTGCCTTTTAGACCACCATTATCAAAGCTAATTGCCCCTTTTAATGTTCGCATTAACGGTGCTGCAGTAATGTTCACCCCTTTTAGTGACACATCAACATTAGTTGCAGGCTCAATCCAGAAGCGGCTTGTTTCGGTTAATAAATTACGATAATTGGGTTCAATAAAGAGTTCAACATCAAAGTGATTTTGCTTAGGCGTGACTTTTAATACTTCGCCGACTTGAAAATCACGATAAAGTACAACTGAACTTTCACTAATGCCCGATAACGATTCAGCAGAAAGGGTAACCGTTGCTTTTTTATTTAAGGCTGAAATACCAGATTCCGCACTTTCTATATCTTTATATAAGGGGTATTGCTTTTTAGGTGAGCCCTCGCTTTTACCATTAACTAAACGAACACCGCCTTTTAACCAATCAGATGGAGAGCCAGCGTGTATGCGTAACCCCTCTAAACTGACAGACATATCAATATTGGAGATCGCTATAAATTTACTGCTATTTCCGATTAGATTGCGATAAGGCGGATAAATGATCGCATCAAAACGAATGTTATCTAAATCTAATGAGCGTTTAACAATTTCTCCAATTTGCACATCGCTATAGTAAATACCTTGATTTACATCAACCCCGTAGGCTTGTGGAGCAATCAGGCTAAAATTTAATAAATTGGGTAGGCTTAATAAATAATCAGCTTCAGTTTGTATCGTAAATTCAGATTGAGGTTCCCCACTGCCAGGTTGAATATCAAAATAAATGCCACGTAGTAGTTCACCCATTTTAGTGAGTTGTTCCGTATTGAGTGAAAATTTAGGCTCTTTGAGTAAAATTTTAGTTTTTGAGCGAAGCAAGTTCTCATAGCTTGGGGAAATTAATAAAACACCATCAATTAATTTATGTTGCTCTAAATTTTGCTGAGGTAATTCATTATCGACTATTTCAGGCAATTTGAGCTGAGATAGTATGCCAATTTGCATATTTTGGTAGAACACCGCGGTTTCATTGACTTTTAAATTAGGCAAAAGCGGCACTTTAACTTTGATTTCAATCCCTCTCTTAGCTGATTTTAAATCTGGATATAGCTCAAATTTTTGCCCTTGCTTAGCGGTTTCCATATTATCAGGAGAATCAAAGGCAACAGCTCCTTGCACTATAGAAGCAAGACTATCCATATGAATTTGAATACCTTGTAGATTTAGATCGGCATTAATACCACTAATATTCCAGAAACGACTCTCTTTTTTGACTAAATTGGCATATTTTTTCTGGATGATGACATCAATTTCAATTTTTTTCTGATCTTTGGTAAAGCGGTAGTCTGCAATATTTCCCACAGGCACTTTGCGGAAATAAACATTTGCCCCGACATTAATTGAGCCAATATCATCAGAGACCAAATGAATGAGTAGATCCCCATCACTTACTGGCACTGCAGGTGGGTCTTCTTCGGCAATAAATTCATCGGCAGATTCACCTTCACCAGGCAAGAGCGTAATATAATTACCCGAAACGATAGCATCTAGTCCCGATACTCCAGCTAATGAGGCTGTTGGTTGAACTAGCCAAAACTTGGTATCTTGGCGTAATAGACTTCTTGCCTCGGCGTTGATTTCAGCTAAAACCTCAACTTCTCTTAAGTTATCAACAAAATAAACGCGTTTTACTCGCCCGATTTCTAAACCTTGATAGCGAACAACGGTTTTTCCAGCAATAATCCCATTACCTTTGGCAAATCGGATTGAGATTGTTTCACCCTGTTCTTTTAAAATTTGGAAAAAAAGTAAGGCACCAATAATAAAAGCAACAATCGGCAAGATCCAAAAAGGCGATATTTTGCGAGGCTGCCTAATTTTGGCATCCATTACATTCTGTGTTTGTTTTTCCATCATACTATTAAATTAGCGAAACCTATATAGAACAATACCGAAGCCCCAAAAAGAGGACTTCGGTAATAGTATAATCAAGTTAAATAAGAACTTTTATTTTTTCTCATCACAGTTGGTCAAATTGCTACATTTACCGTAGAGATATAAGCTATGGTTAGTTAATTCCATTCCGTGCTTTTCACTAATTTCACGTTGGCGACGCTCCATATCAGGATCTTTAAATTCAAATACTTTACCGCAATCCATACAGATGATGTGATCATGTTCGTGGTTCATATTTAATTCAAATACCGCTTTGTTTGCATCGAAATTATGACGAGTTAAAATACCCACTTCTTCAAATTGGTTTAATACACGATAAACAGTTGCCAAACCAATATCTGAGCCTTTTTCTAACAGGATTTTATAAATATCTTCCGCTGCAAAATGCTGCATTTCATCACGGATATCTTGCATTAATGCAAGGATAGTCAAGCGAGGCTCGGTAACTTTTAAGCCAACCTCTTTTAAACGTTTAATATTTACTTCAGACATATCTGCCACCTAATTATCTTTACCTAAAACCTTATGCAAGTTGGTCTAAGCACATTTCTTCTTTTAGCTGTGCACACCATTTATTGACTCGATCAGCTGTTAATTCTGGTTGTCTATCTTCATCAATACAAAGACCGACGAAAGTCGTATTATCAACTAATGCTTGAGAGACTTCAAAGTTATAGCCTTCAGTTGGCCAGTGTCCGACAATAACCGCACCGTTTGGCTCAATAACATCACGCACTGTGCCCATTGCATCGCAGAAATATTCTGCGTAATCTTCCTGATCTCCACAACCGAAAATGGCGACAACTTTACCGTTAAAATCAATTTCTTTCAATGTTGGCATAAAATCGTCCCAATCTGCTTGAGATTCGCCATAATACCAAGTTGGGATACCAAACATCAGAAAATCGTATGCTTCAATATCTTCTTTTGTACTTTTAGCAATATCAAGAATATCAATTAATTCAGCACCTAAATTTTTCTGAATCATTTTAGAAATATTTTCTGTATTGCCAGTATCGCTACCGTAAAATAAACCTACAACTGCCATTTCTATTACCTATTTTTGATATAATTATTTAGAATTATTTCAATTAACTGCCCGCGTGAAACCCCTTGTTTAGCCGCCTGCTCCTCTAAAAATTTGACTAAATCCGAATGCAATTTTAATTCAACTCGTTTTAAGCCCGAAGATTTATCTCGTTTTAGCTGGTTACGTTTATTGATTCGAATTTGTTGTTCTCTGTCTAGAGGATTAGTGCGAGGACGCCCAATTTTTGGTACAGTCGCAAACAGATCTAATGTGATACAATCTGAATCTTGTTTTGCCATTTCTTTATATATCAGGCTTTTAGCTTCCATTTGATGAGAATGAGAAGCTACTTCTCAAAAGTACGAACTATATCAAAAATCCAAACACTTGAAAAGTAAATCAATTGGAAAACAAGCGGTGTTTTTTCGGAAAAAATTTGCAAAACTTATCAAAAATCTGACCGCTTGTAGATTTTATGACGAGTAATTTCATTTTTTGGGGATTAAGCTAGAATAGGCGGTGATTATTTTATCCTTCCTTAAATTAGCATATAATGCCCATAAAATAGATGTAAAAGGAAAGAAAATGTCAAATATTCATTTAGCCATTGCCAGCGATTTCACTCTTGCCGAGAAATTATTGGAGGCGTTAGAGCATAAAAATGTCGCGATTGAGAAAATTTCAGCGGTGGAGTTAGAGCCGTTTGGTGAAGAGCAGAATTTACGTTTAGGGGCAAAAGCAATCGCACAATATGCGTTAGATGAGGTGAACTGGGCAGAATTTACCCATATTTTATTTGCTGGCAAAATGGCTCAAGCGGAGGTGTTGGCGGAAGCTGTTAAAGCAGGCTGTGTGATTTTAGATTTGTACGGTATTACGGCATTAATTAGTGATGTGCCTGTTGTTGTGCCGAGTGTAAATGATGAAAATGTAGTAAATTTGCGTGAAAGAAATATTATCGCCCTTGCTAATCCACAAGTTTCTCAACTTGCATTAGCGTTAAAGCCGTTACTTGCTCAGCCGTTAAATCGAGTATTTGTGACCTCTTTGTTGCCTGCAGCGTATTTTGGCGATGAGAAAGTCAAAGAGTTAGCTGGGCAAACAGCTCGGTTATTAAATGGTATTCCCTTTGGCGAAAATGCAGAGCGTATTGCTTTTGATGTTGTGCCAGCTAATGTGCAAGGAGAGGAAAAAAATCTACCGTTTTCTAAAGCCTTTGAGTTACAACTTGCAAAAGTGTTACCAAATTTGACCGCTTGTACCACCTTCCATTGTGTTCAAGTGCCAGTCTTTTATGGCGTATCACAAATGGTGTCAATACAATCTGAATATCAATTGGATGCAGAAAATATAAGTGCTGAATGGAAAGCGGCAGATTGGATTCATTTTAATGAAAATTCGGTTATGACTGCGGTAGAATACGGCGAAAATGAAGAGCGAAATGCGTTGGAAATTAGCCAGTTATTAGCGAAATCAGAACAAGAAATTCAGTTTTGGTCGGTGGCTGATGAGCAGCGTTTCAGCCTCGCATTTTTATCTATTGAACTATTAAAATTAGTTTTAGAGTATTAATTGCTTGCCAAAGCATTCATTCCGTGATAAAAATTGACAACGCCCGAGCAACCGATTGCTCGGGCGTTGTCATTTCTCAACTCAACTTTATATTAAGTTCCGAAGGTCTTATGTTAGAAAAATTATTTCAGCTTAATGCAAAAGGCAGTAATGCTAAAACCGAAATTATTGCAGGTATTACTACCTTTTTCACAATGGTTTACATTGTTTTCGTTAATCCATCTATTTTAGGCGTGGCAGGAATGGATACCCAAGTGGTATTCGTAACAACCTGCTTAATTGCTGCATTTGGTACTATTGCTATGGGGTTGTTTAGCAACTTGCCAATTGCACTGGCACCCGCAATGGGGTTAAACGCCTTTTTTGCTTTCGTTGTTGTGCAAAAGCTTGGTTATTCTTGGCAAGTTGGTATGGGGGCTATTTTCTTAGGCTCTGTGGGCTTATTCCTATTAACTGTATTGCAAGTTCGCTACTGGTTTATGTCTGCGATTCCGCTTGGTTTGCGAGTAGGAATTGGTGCAGGTATCGGCTTATTTATTGCTTTAATTGGCTTTAAAAATATGGGATTAGTTGTGCCAAATCAAGATACCTTAGTTGCACTGGGCAATTTACACGATCCAAAAGTGTTAATGGGTATTTTAGGCTTTTTCATCATCGTGATCTTGGCAGCAAAAGGTATTCACTCAGGTGTGTTGGTTTCTATTGTTGTCGTTACAACATTGGCATTAATATTTGATCCTGCCATAACCTTTAATGGTATTGTTTCTATACCACCAAGTTTAGGGGCGGTTGTAGGTCAGGTAGATATTGCGGGGGCTTTTGATATTGCCTTACTAGGCATTATTTTTTCCTTTATGTTAGTTAACTTATTTGACTCATCAGGAACACTGATTGCAGTTACTACTAAGGCGGGCTTTGCCGATGAGCAAGGACGTTTCCCAAAAATGAAGCAAGCTCTATTAGTCGATAGCACCGCCGCAATGGCAGGTTCTTATATGGGAACATCTGCAATTTCGACGTATATTGAAAGTGGTTCTGGCGTTTCTGTTGGCGGACGTACAGGTTTAACCGCAGTGGTTGTTGGTATTTTATTTTTACTCACTATTTTCTTTTCACCATTAGCAGGCTTGGTGCCAGCTTACGCAACGGCTGGAGCATTAGTATTTGTTGGCATTTTAATGGCATCAAGTTTAATTGAGGTGAAATGGGACGACTTAACTGAAGCAACGCCTGCATTCATTACGACAGCTATGATGCCATTTACATACTCAATTACTGAAGGCATTGCATTTGGTTTTATTAGTTATTGTGTGATGAAGGCATTTACTGGTCGTTGGAAAGAAATCACTCCTTCTGTATTGGTGGTTTCGTTACTCTTTATTATTAAATTTATTTGGGTTGATTAATCCAAAGGTACAAACGTCTAATGCAAAAATTTGATACCATCATTATTGGTGCAGGGGCAGCAGGGCTATTTTGTGCTGCCCAATTAGGGCAAGCAGGCAAAAAGGTGGCAGTGCTAGACAGTGGTAAGAAAATTGGACGTAAGATTTTAATGTCGGGTGGCGGTTTTTGTAATTTTACCAATTTAGAGATTGGTGCTGGAAATTACCTTAGCCAAAACCCTCATTTTGTAAAATCTGCCCTATCTCGTTATACCCAATGGGATTTTATTGCCCTTGTTGCCTCTTACGGCATACGCTATCACGAAAAAGAGCTAGGCCAGCTTTTTTGTGATGAAAGCTCGCAGCAAATTGTCGATTTATTACAGGCAGAATGCGATAAAGGCAACGTCGAAATCTTTTTACGACAAGCGGTCATTTCTGTCGAAAAATTTGCAAAAGATTTCAAAATTTCGACCGCTAGTGAAGAGTTTCAAGCTGAGCATTTAGTGATTGCCACAGGTGGATTGTCTATGCCTGCACTTGGAGCAAGCCCGTTTGGTTATCAAATTGCTGAGCAGTTTGGCATTCCAGTGGTTTCCCCTCGTGCAAGCTTGGTGCCTTTTACTTGGAAAGAGAGTGATAAATTTTTTACCGAGCTTTCAGGGATTGCAATTCCCATTACGGTTTCTGCTAACGGAAAAAGTTTCAGTAATCAAATGCTGTTTACCCACCGTGGTTTATCTGGGCCTGCGATTTTGCAAATTTCCAATTATTGGGAACTTGGCGGAACCGTCGAAATTGATTTGCTGTCTAGTCATTCAGTTGTAGATATTTTAGCCGAACTTCGCCAATCTTCAGCGAAATTGCAGTTAAAAACCGTATTGGCTCGTTATTTTCCGAAAAAATTAGTCGATATTTGGTTGGATCAAAAATTGCTAGCGGACAAAGTAATTGCGGATCTCAGCAAAAAAGAGTTGACCTTTTTAGAACAATTTATTCATCATTGGCAGTTCTTACCGAATGGAACGGAAGGCTATCGTACAGCGGAAGTTACCAAAGGTGGCGTGGATACCGATTACATTTCCTCCAAAACAATGGAAGCGAAAAATGTAGAAAGGCTTTACTTTATTGGTGAAGTGCTTGATGTAACAGGCTGGCTTGGTGGCTATAACTTCCAATGGGCGTGGTCATCTGCTTTTGCTTGTGCGGCGGGGATAATTGAAAAGGCTAAAATCCAAGCCTAAAAATAAAGGCGAACCTGTTAGCGTTCGCCTTTATTTTTTGATGATACAAATTATCTCGCACGGAAAATAATACGTGCTTTGCTTAAGTCATATGGTGTCATCTCAACAGTGACTTTATCGCCCGTTAAAATACGAATGTAATTTTTACGCATTTTACCCGAAATGTGGGCAGTAACTACGTGTCCATTTTCTAATTCCACTCGGAACATTGTATTTGGTAAGGTTTCTAAAATCGTACCTTGCATCTCAATGCTATCTTCTTTGGCCATTTATTCCTCTTTTTGAATTTTATTTTTTATACGATGCCGTTTGGCGAAAAACGGCGGATATTATACGCTTATTTGCTTAAATTACAATCGTTTATCACTTTTATAGCGAACTATTTACGTTTTGGCAAGCGTCGACGTGAGTGAAACCGTTGGGTTTGGGTTTTTACATCACTGATAGTAGGTTTTGGTGATATCTGTAGATGATGAATTCTCCGGCGGAAATAGTAATGTACGCTACTTGCCAATAATACACCAGTTAAAAGCAGAATAATGATTTCACCATAAAGTTGGTGGAATTGTTGCTCTACTCGTGCTTTGGTTGTTTGCCCATATTCAGCATCAAAAGTCACACGTAAAAAGCCCACTAACGTTTGTTGAGCGAAAATAGGCTCCACAATTTGCTGAGTTTTGTCAGCTTGTTCAGACGTTAAGAGTGTTTTTAACTCTTTTGCATTCTGGCTTTGTGCAAGTAGAACGCCTTTGGATGAATAAATATTTGCATCAATAATAAAATCTTCTTTAGCAAAGCCATCTAAGACGGCGGTTAGTTCGTCACTCTTTGCATTTTTTACCAATAAAAACGAAAAAATATTAGCTTGTTGGCGAACTAATAAATGCGAAAGGTTTGATACTTGGTTAATACTAGCTAATTGTGAGCCTAATTTAAATTGATTTACGCCCATTAAAATAACCGCCACAATTGCTACGCAGAGTATGGTTATACTGGCTAGTAGAAGTGTTTTGATTATTTTTTCACGAGTAATATACATAGCATTCCTCTTAAAATGATGCGTGATTGTAGCACGGTTTTCTGATAGATTAATGCAGTAAATTTAAACCACTTAAAATAAGACGATGGCAAATACAATTTTTATTTATTCTAAAACCTTAAACGAGCGTGAAATTGAGCAGTTTTCCCAGCGAGCGAATGCAAATTTGTTGAAACAAGCGGTCTATTTAGACTATAAAATTGCATATTTTTCGACAAATTTGACCGCGTGTGAATTGCGTGAAACGGCTCAACAAGTCAATGCGGATATTAGCGATCTCAATATTATTCCAAATCTCAATCAAGCAGGCTTGTTGTTGATGGATATGGACTCCACGGCAATTAAAATTGAGTGCATTGATGAAATTGCTAAGCTTGCTGGTACGGGTGAGGTGGTTTCTGCGATCACCGCAAGTGCAATGCGTGGTGAATTAGATTTTGAACAGAGTTTGCGTAAGCGAGTTGGCACGCTTGAAAATGCGTCTGAATCCATTTTGCAAAAAGTGCGAGAAAATCTACCGCTTATGGATGGCTTTGAAGAAATGGTTTCAATTCTAAAGGAAAATGGTTGGAAACTGGCTATTGCTTCTGGCGGATTTGATTATTTTGCGGATTATCTCAAAGAAAAATATGGGTTAGATTTTGCCGTATCAAACCAACTAGAAATCCTAGAAAGCAAATTAACAGGCAAAGTGCTGGGTAAGGTGGTGGATGCCGAATTTAAAGCCGAAACGCTACGCAACTTAGCGGACAGATTTAATATTCCTCAAAATCAATGGGTTGCGGTAGGTGATGGGGCAAATGATTTACCGATGTTAAAAACAGCGAGTTTAGGTGTTGCCCTACACGCCAAACCAAAAGTACAAGAACAAGCGAATTTTGTGGTAAACTTTGCCGACTTAACCGCATTATGTTTATTACTAAATGCGAAGAATTTATTTCAACATTAATATGGAGAGAAAAAATGCCATCATTTGATATTGTATCTGAAATAACGATGCACGAGGTGCGTAACGCAGTAGAGAATGCAAACCGTGTGTTAAGCACGCGTTATGACTTTCGCGGTGTTGAAGCGGTTATTGAGTTAAACGAAAAAAATGAAAGCATTAAATTAACTACGGAATCAGACTTCCAATTAGAGCAGTTGATTGAGATTTTAATTGGCTCTTGTGTAAAACGTGGCATTGAGCATAACTCATTAGATATTCCAAATGAGAGCGAACATCACGGCAAGCTTTACTCTAAAGAGATTAAGCTCAAACAAGGGATTGAATCGGATATGGCGAAGAAAATTACGAAGCTGATTAAAGATTCAAAAATCAAAGTTCAAGCTCAAATTCAAAGTGAGCAAGTGCGTGTAACGGGCAAATCGCGTGATGATTTACAAGCGGCTATTCAATTGGTAAAAGGTGCTGATTTAGGGCAGCCTTTCCAGTTCAATAACTTCCGTGATTAACTAGAAAGACAAGCGGTGATTTTTTGCAAATTTTTTGCAAAAAATCACCGCTTGTTAAATGTTGGAGAAAATTATGAGTAAACAAGATGAGAAGAAAAGTTGGTTTAAAAAAGCCCGCGAAAAATATAATAATTTTTGTGATGAGTTAGGGGTGAATCAAGGTGCCTGCCGTGGTTGTGTGCCAGTAGTCAAGTTCGACCCTGAGTCTGAAAAAGAAGAAAAATCTGAAAATAAAGAGTAAATAAATCCCCTTGAATTTTTATTCAAGGGGATTTATTTACGTTAGATTAGTATCGAGTAATTGCAGCGATTCCATGGGTTGGATTCATTTCTTTTAAGCTGCCGTTGTCGACAAATTTTACTCTACCAGAAGTTTCTAATACTTTTTCAATCATTTCATCTACGATATCTTCATAAGTATTTTCAGTATGCTCAAATGAACCTTCAAGTTCAGTTAAGTTTCGGCCATCTTCGCTTACATTAGCGGCGATATGTAAATCTTCTTCAACAATTAATGTTTCAACTCGGCCATCAATACAAGCTTGCCATACTTCATCTAATCCACCAACGAAGAGATTATTACCTTTTGCTGAGCTAATCTCTTCAAATATTTTTTGGCGTTCTACGTGTAATGCATCTTTAATTTGTGGCCAAATGTTTTTTGCTAATTCGTGCTCATTCTCATTACTTAAACCACTATTAATATAAAGCATAATATCATCACTATTGCGAGCGCCATCTCTGAAATGCCCGATGTTGCGATCTACACCTACAACAACAATTGGTGCGGGTGTTTGTTTTTGAGCTTCAATTAATGCATCGCCAATCTCTTTCATATGATCAGTTACAATTTGATCTCTAACATGGCTGATATCTTGACCAGGACTTGCAGATGCAATGACATTTTCCAGAGAGAATGGGAAGCCGTGATCATTTACTTCATCTAAAATATCTTTATGCCCAACAAATAATCGGGTACCGTTTTCACTTAACACGGTAAGTAAGTAAAGTGGGCTACGATTTAAGGCATAAACTAAGTCACGTGTAACAAAGTTGTCTTCAATGCTTGCACGTTCTGGTAGGCGGAATGGTAATTTGTACGATGCACTAAATTCATTATTTGCAAAAATAACTAAACCGTCTAAATTATGTTGATGATCTACTTCATCAGCTAAACGTTGAATATTTTCAACAATATTAATTGTTTCACGTTTTCCAAACTCTGACTCTAATCGAGTGACAGCTTCTTGTACTAGATTTTTTAAACGAATAACATCTTTTTCATTATCTGGTGCGGTACGGTTTGTTGGTAAGGTAATAGTCACACTTGGATATGAATGTTTTGCTTGGATTTCCTTAATTTGTTTTAAATTCATTTAATACTCCTTATTATTTTATGGATGTGTTAAAAAATTGTAAGCGCTTGTTATTGTGGACTTATATTATTTTTAAAAGTTCATAAAAAATTGAAAAATTAAGCGTGATTGCATTATTTGAAACAAATTAGGGCGTTATCTTTAAGCCCTTAAAAAAATAAGGGCTGGTATTTCAGCCCCTGTAAATAATGTAATTAAGCGTCTTTATTGAATTTTTGACCTAATTCAATTTCATCCTCTAATACTGGAATTAATTGCTCTAATTGATCTTTTTCAAAATCGCTGAGTTTGCCAATTGGTAGAACATCTTCCACGCCATTTTTGCCCAAGCGAATTGGGTAGGCAAAGAATGCTGGTGAGGTTTCTCCATTCGCATTATCAACATAAGCGTAGTGAATAACATCTTCACCCGTTAATGCTCTTACTAATCCAAGTGTAAATTCTGCCCCCGCTTGTGCCATTGATAATGTTGCTGAACCACCGCCTGATTTCGCTTCAACAACCTCCGTTCCTGCATTTTGAATGCGATGGGTTAATTGTTCAATTTGTGCTTGTGTGAATTCAAGTTTTAAACCATTTACGGTTGCTTGAGAAAGTAATGGAAGAATAGTTGTGCCAGAATGTCCACCAATAACAGGCACTTTTACATATTTCACATTGACATTTTTAGCTTCAGCAACAAATGTATGAGCACGAATCACATCTAGTGTGGTGACTCCAAAGAGTTTATTTTTATCGTAAGCCTCTGCTTTTTTCAATACTTCAGCGGCAATTGGAATAATAGTATTAACAGGGTTAGTAATAATCGCAATACAGGCTTTTGGACAAATTTTTGCTGCTTTTTCCACTAAGTTATGTACTATAGTTGCGTTAGTGTTAAATAAATCAGCACGTGTCATACCTGGTTTACGAGCTATACCTGCAGAAATTACAACCACATCTGCGTTCTCAAGCGCCTCCCTTGGGTCTTCGCCTGCATAACCTGTTACGTTAACATCGGTTGGAATGTGGCTTAAATCGACAGCAATTCCTGGTGTGATAGGGGAAATATCATAAAGAGATAATTCAGATTTAGCAGGTAAATTGAGTTTTAACAATAATGCAAGAGATTGACCAATGCCACCTGCAGCACCTAAAAGAGCGACTTTTTTACACATAAATTTCTCCTAATAAATTATGGAAGTTTAGATTCGACTTAAGTGTAAGACAATTTTTTTAGTGATTCAAACGGCAAATCCTATTTTTGAGACATACAGCAAGTTTTTATTTGATTTTCTAACAGTTTATTGATTTATTTGAATAGATAAGCAAGAATAATGAATAATTTTAGATTTTTATTAAGAGAATAAATGTGGATAAGATAGATAATTTATCAGAAGTGTTTAAGTCTTTATTGCGAGAAGAAAAATTTAGCTCCCAAAGTGAAATTGTCGCAGCACTACAAGAAATGGGCTTTGATAATATTAACCAATCAAAGGTCTCTCGTATGTTATCAAAATTTGGTGCAGTGAGAACACGTAATACCAAGATGGAAATGATTTATCAGCTCCCGGTAGAATTAAGTGTGCCAACCACATCAAGTCCACTTAAAAATTTGGTGGTAGATATTGACTACAACGATGCGTTAATTGTGGTTAAAACCAGCCCTGGAGCTGCTCAGCTTATTGCCCGTTTATTAGATTCAATGGGAAAAGCAGAAGGGATTTTAGGCACTATTGCAGGCGATGATACGATTTTTATTACGCCAGTGCGTAGTGTTTTAATTGAAAATTTAATTAAAAATATCACGGAGCTATTTGAAACATCACTGTAGGTAACGAAAGGGCAATTTTGCCCTTTTTCATTTAAGGAGTTAATCAATGAAAATTCTGATCACAGGTGGTACAGGCTTTATCGGTACTGAATTAGTCAAAAGGCTAGCTTTTGAAAATCATCACTTGACACTTTTAACTAGAGATAAAAATGTGAAAAGTGACGATAAACAGATTGAGTATTGCTATTCTCTGGATAAATTTGTTGATCTAAATGAATTTGATGCAGTGATAAACCTTGCGGGTGAGCCGATTTTCGATAAGCGTTGGACAGAAGAATATAAACGACAGTTAATTGAAAGCCGAGTTGAATTAACAAATAAACTGAGTGAACTCATTAATCGTAGTAGCAATCCACCCCATACTTTCCTTTCTGGTTCGGCAATCGGTATTTATGGTGATTTACCGCCATCTGCAAATTTTTATACAGAATCAACCGCTTGTTATTCAGATTGCTTTACTCACTATTTATGTCAACAGTGGGAAGCCGCTGCTTTAAAGGCTGAAAGTGAGCAGACAAGAGTCTGTTTGATTCGAACTGGTATCGTATTTTCTCCAGAAGGTGGGGCATTAAGTAAAATCTTACCAATTTATCGATATGGATTAGGCGGTAAATTGGGTTCAGGCAAACAATATTGGGCGTGGATTAGTTTACAAGACCATGTGCAAGCGGTTATTTTTTTATTAAAAAATGCAAAATGCTCAGGTGCTTATAATTTTGTTGCACCAAATCCTGTTAGAAATGTTGAATTTAACCGCATTTTAGCAAGTGCAGTTCATCGCCCTGCCTTCTTTAGCGTACCTGAATTTGCTTTAAAATTGGGATTAGGCGAGCGAGCTTGTTTGGTGTTAGATAATCAGCAGCTTATTCCTGAAAAACTAGTAACAGAAGGTTTTGAATTCAACGATCCAATTTTAACTGAGAAAATTTTCTTAAGGCCTTAAATTGATCTATAATGCTGTATAAAAGCACATATTAAAGGGTGGTTATGGATTTCTCATTATTATTAGATGGTTTGAATGACAAGCAAAGAGAGGCTGTTGCAGCGCCTATCGGGAATTACTTGGTACTCGCAGGGGCAGGATCGGGAAAAACGCGTGTTTTAACCCATCGCATTGCGTGGTTAATTGGCGTGGAAAATGTACCTGAATCTAACATTTTGGCAGTAACTTTTACTAATAAAGCGGCAGCAGAAATGCGACATCGTATTGAGCATACGCTTGCTCAATCGGGGGAGAGTCGCCTATTTGGTATGTGGGTAGGCACTTTTCATAGCATCTCTAACCGTTTATTACGTTCTCATTATTTAGATGCAGATTTACCGCAAGATTTCCAAATTATGGATACCGAAGATCAGCAACGTTTACTGAAACGTTTGTTGAAATTGCATAATATTGATGAAAAACATTTTCCACCTAAACACGTTGCGTGGTACATCAATGCACAAAAAGATAAGGGCAAGCGTGCTAAAGATATCGAACATCATAATGATCCGAATGAGAAGAAGCTGGTTGAGATTTATCAGATATATCAAGATGCGTGTGACAGAGCAGGTTTATTAGATTTTGCCGAACTACTTATTCGAGCTTACGAATTATTCAAATATAAACCTGCGATTTTACAGCGTTATCAGCAGCGTTTTCAGCAGATTTTAATTGATGAGTTTCAAGATACCAACAATATTCAGTATGAGCTGATTCGTGTGTTAGCAGGTGATGTCGGCAAGGTGATGATTGTAGGCGATGATGACCAATCTATTTACGGCTGGCGTGGAGCACAAGTGGAAAATATCCAGCGTTTTTTAAAGGATTACCATAATGCTCAAACCATTCGTTTGGAGCAGAACTACCGCTCAACGAGCAATATTTTAACTTGTGCGAATGAATTAATTGCGAATAACGATAATCGCTTAGGCAAAAATTTATGGACAGACAGCGGCGATGGAGAGCCTGTTGATATTTACTGTGCGTTCAATGAGTTGGATGAAGCTCGCTTTGTGGCTTCACAAATCAAACAATGGAAAGAAGATGAAGGCGATCTTGCTGAATGTGCAGTGTTATATCGCAGTAACAGCCAATCTCGTGTGATTGAAGAAGCTCTAATTCAAGCGAATATTCCCTACCGTATTTATGGTGGTATGCGATTTTTTGAACGCCAAGAAATTAAAGATGCTTTAGCTTATTTACGTTTGATTGCTAATCGTCAAGATGATGCTGCCTTTGAGCGTGTTATTAACACTCCAACTAGAGGTATTGGTGATAGAACGTTAGACACACTTCGTCAAATTACCCGTAATCGTCAACTCACTTTGTGGCAAGCGATTCAACTGGCGGTGCAGGAAGAACAACTTTCAGGGCGTGCAGCTTCTTCGTTACTCCGTTTTGTTGAGTTGATTAATGCCTTAGATCAAGAAACCGAGCAGATGCCGTTAGCTGAACAAACTGATTATGTCATTAAAAAATCAGGTTTGTATGAAATGTATAAACAAGAAAAAGGTGAGAAGGGTGAGGTTCGCATCGAAAACTTAGAAGAGTTAGTCACCGCTACCAAACAATTTGTGAAACCTGACGAAGCAGAAGATTTAACGGATTTAACTGCTTTTTTAACACACGCTTCGCTTGAAGCTGGAGAGGCACAAGCTTCCCAACATGAAGACTATGTAGAGCTAATGACGTTACACTCTGCCAAAGGTTTAGAGTTCCCTCGTGTATTTATGGTAGGGGTGGAAGAAGGGATTTTTCCAAGTGGGATGAGTTTTGATGAAGACAGGCTTCAAGAAGAACGCCGTTTAGCCTATGTTGGGATAACACGTGCAAAGAAAAAATTGACTATCAGTTACGCAGAATCCAGACGCTTATATGGCAAGGAAGAACGCCATATCCCTTCTCGTTTTATTACTGAATTGCCAGAAAAACATATCCGTGAGGTGCGTTTAAGGGGCTCAATTAACCGAGCTGCGAGTTTTAATCAATTGTCCTCATTTGCAAAAAATTCCCCAAAAACGACCGCTTCCATTGTAGATGATGATAGCTGGAAAATGGGGCAGAAAGTCAATCACGCCAAATTTGGGCAAGGTACGATCATCAATGTAGAAGGCTCAGGTGAAGCGACTCGTTTACAAGTCGCATTTGCTGGAAATGGCATTAAATGGTTGATTGCCAAAATGGCAAATTTGGAGACATTATAAAGTAAAAAAGCCAGAAATTCTGGAAAACTATTTAACTCTTATGCAGTGATTTTATGTATAAACTTTTCTCATTTTTTGCACTTGAACACAACGTTTATACCGAAAATTAGTCTGTGTGATAATGATATTTAAGGCTATAATAGCTCCATAATTTTGTCTTTAGGATACTAAATAATGCGTTATAAAGCGGTCTTTTTAATACTGTTCTCTCTATTTTTAGGTACGGCAAATGCAACTTGGAAAAAAATTAGCGATGTCAATTATACTTGGGGGCCGTTTAATATCTACCACATCACACTTTTTACCGAAACGGGTCGATATGTTGAAGGTACACGTCCGTTAATGCTTACATTACAGTATAAAAAGCCGTGGGAAGGGCGGGATTTTGCTGCGTCTTTGGCAAGATCTTGGCATAATTTAGGCATAAAATTACCCGAGCAGCAGGTTGATGAAGTGATTACTCGCCTTAGGAAAACTTTTCCTGATATTAAGCCTGAAGACACTTTGCATTATATTGCCTTAGAAGATAGAGGTTATTTTATTTTAAACGATCAAATTGTATCCGATATGTTTCATAAGCAATTTAATGATGCAATTGTTGCGATTTGGCTTGATCCTAAAATGGATATTAGTCGCCAATTATTAGATCCATCATATAGACAAAAAGCGGAAGAGCGAAATATGCAAAAAGCGGTAGAGCAGCCAGAGGTTGAAAAATCGCAAGATAATGTTCAAGAAATTAATATAGATACTCACCAAGTAAATCATCAAATAGAAAATCTATCTACCAAAGAGGCAGATAGTAATGCCGCTCAAATAAATAGAGAAGAGAGTCTTTCTCACACGAAGTCGGAAAATCTTGCTAATAACAAAGAAGAAAATAATGCTGAGAGCAAAACAGAAGAAAAATCTAAAATCATTAAGATTGAAAACCCTGAGGTTTTGATTTTGCCTATTTATGATGATTTCTTTATGTTAAAAAGGCATAATATTTAATCAACAAGCGGTCAAAAATCTGCAAAAAAATGCAAAATTTTGACCGCTTGTAAATAGTTTATAAGTAAATTAAGCTAAAATTTGCTCTAATGTAGCACTGACTTCTTCAACGGGTTTTGTGCCATCTAAACGCTCATAGCGTGTGTTGCCTGCTTCTGCTTCTGCGGTATAGTATGCAATTAATGGCTTTGTTTGTTTATGATAAACCGCTAAACGCTCTAATACTGTCTCAGCTTTATCGTCTGGGCGGATAATTAAATCTTCGCCAGTTACATCATCTTTTCCTTCCACTTTTGGTGGATTATACACAACGTGATAAGTACGACCAGACGGTTGGTGCACTCGGCGGCCGCTCATACGCTCAACAATGACTTCATCAGCTACGTCAAACTCAAGTACCAAATCAATCTTTACGCCAGACTCTTTTAAAGCGTCAGCTTGTGGAATAGTACGAGGAAACCCATCTAATAAGAAACCTTTTGCACAATCTGGTTGTGCGATGCGATCTTTTACTAACGCCACGGTTAATTCATCAGGCACTAATTTACCTTCGTCCATTAACGCTTTTGCTTGTTTGCCTAATTCAGTGCCTTCTTTAATAGCCGCACGGAACATATCGCCTGTTGAGATTTGTGGAATACCAAAGTTGTTCATAATAAACTGAGCTTGTGTCCCTTTACCTGCACCTGGTGCACCTAATAAAATAATTTTCATTTATAAACCTCAATAACTAAAAAATAATAAATAACTTAGGCAGTAACCTTACCGATTACTGCCTAAAATTGCAAATTTTTTTGGCTTTTTTACCGCTTGTAGCCACTTGCAAGCGGTTATATTTTGCGATTATTTTGCTGTTATTGCACTTTATGCCAAGGTGCCACTTTAAACAGCATCAACATTCCTGGAATGCCAAGAAAGAAGCAAAGCCAGAAGAATGGATAATAGCCCATCATTTCTACCAAATGCCCTGTGTATGCCCCTAACATTTTGCTCGGTAAAGCCGCAAGGCTGGTAAAAATGGCTAGCTGCATTGCGGTATAAATGGGATTGGTTTCACGTGCCATAAAAGCAACGAAAGCAGCTGTGCCTAATCCAACACCTAGATATTCTCCAGCCATCACCAAGCCTAATTTCCAAAGCTCAGCCGCACCAATGGTTTCGGTTGGGAAATGTTCAAAGCTCGCAAGATAGGCAAAACCTAAAATAGTGACTAATTGAACTAAACCAAAAAGCCACAATGCACGGTTTACGCCAAGTTTCAGCATTGCAATCCCACCGATAATACCGCCACCAATACTACACCAAAGAGACGTCATTTTCACAACACCTGCAATATGTGATTTGGTAAACCCCATATCTAAAATAAATTTGGTTTGCAATGTGGTCGCAAGAGAATCGCCTAATTTATAGAGAAAGATGAACAGAATTAACCCGATTGCTCCTGCAACGCCCTTACGAGTGAAAAATTCCTTAAACGGATCGACAAACGCCATATAAAACGGCTTAGAGCGGTCGATAGGTTTATGATTAGGCTCAGCGGCTATCAGTGTAATGAATAAACAAGGCACTAGAAAGGCGGCAGTAATCAGGAAAACCGTATCCCAAGCGTAATGATCGGCTAAAAATAGCGACAATCCACCTGGGATTAGGCCTGCGATCCGATAAGCATTGACGTGAATGGAGTTACCTAAACCAAGCTCGTTATCGGATAAAATTTCACGACGGAAGGCATCAATGACAATATCTTGTGTAGCAGAAAGAAATGCCAGTAAGAGAGAGAGCACAACAATAATAGAAATATCGTTGACAGGGTCAAATAATCCAAAGCTCGCTAAAATGGCTAAAATCCCAACTTGTGAAATAAAAATCCAGCTTTTACGCCTACCTAAAAATGGAGGGAAATAGCGATCTAATAATGCAGCCCATAAAAATTTCCAAGTGTAGGGAAGGGAAGTTAGAGTAAATGCCGCAATGGTTTTAATATCTAAATTCGCACTAGTTAGCCATGCTGGCATTAGCTGAATTAATACAAATAACGGTAAGCCAGAGCAAAAACCCGTATAAATACAAATTAGCATATTCTTAGTGAAAATTTGCTGCCAAATAGATGGTTTAGGCACAGCATTTTCAGGTGTGTAAGCGGTCATATTTTTCCTAATTTTTGCAAAATGTTGGCAGCGAATATACCACAACTTAAAAGGTTTGACAGTTTTATTGATATCTGAATTTAAGGTGTATTTTTTGATATGAAACTTTTTAATATTTAATGTGAAAAATCTTGTGATGGAAAAGGCAAACCTATCATTGTTTTTTCGATTGGGTTTGTTAGAATCGAACTACTTTTTAGGCAGAAGCACACACAATAAAGGAGTCTGGCTTATGAATTATGCAACTCAAATTGATGCACTTAATCAACATATTGCGGATATTGGTCGTAAAATTAATGTTTCTTTTGAATTCTTTCCGCCTAAAAATGAAAAAATGGAAACTTTGCTTTGGGATTCAATTGGCTGTTTAAGCCCTTTAAAGCCAAAATTTGTATCTGTCACTTATGGAGCAAATTCTGGTGAGCGTGATCGTACCCACAGTATTGTGAAGTCTATTCAAGAAAAAACAGGCATTATTTCTGCACCACATTTAACGGGGATTGATGCCACTCCTGAAGAATTAAAAGTGATTGCGAAAGATTATTGGCATAGTGGCATCCGTCGTATTGTGGCATTACGTGGTGATGTGTCTCAAGGTTATGACAAAGCATTATTTTATGCGTCAGATTTAGTGGCATTATTAAAATCTGTGGCTGATTTCGATATTTCGGTTGCGGCTTATCCTGAGGTTCACCCTGAGGCAAAATCGGCTCAGGCAGATTTAATTAACTTAAAACGTAAAATTGATGCAGGTGCAAATCACGTTATTACTCAATTCTTTTTTGATGTAGAGAGTTATTTACGTTTTCGTGATCGTTGTGTTTCCATTGGGATTGATTGTGAGATTGTGCCAGGCATTCTGCCTGTTACAAACTTCAAACAATTAAAAAAAATGGCTACAGTCACCAATGTAAAAATTCCAGTCTGGATGGGTAAAATATATGAGGGGTTAGATAATGACCAAACTACTCGAAATCTAGTAGCAGCAAGCATCGCGATGGATATGGTGAAAGTGCTTTCACGCGAGGGAGTTAATGATTTCCACTTCTATACTTTAAATCGTAGCGAGTTGACTTATGCAATTTGCCATACCTTAGGGATAAGGCCTGAATAAGCAACAACAAAGGGCTATTTTACGATAGCCCTTCATTTCTTTATCCTTTATAACCATTCGGATTATTTTTTTGCCAGTTCCAAGTGTCTTTCATCATTTGCGCTAAGCCACGCTCGGTTTTCCAGTCGAGTTGGTCGAGGGCTTTTTGAGGAGCTGAGTAGCAAACGGCAATATCACCTGGGCGGCGATTAACAATTTTATATGGAATTTCAATGCCGTTCGCTTTTTCAAAGGCTTTCACCATATCTAACACAGAATAACCCGTGCCTGTACCTAGATTGTAAACGTGGAAGCCTGCATCCCCTTGGTGTTTGTCTAATGCTTTTAAGTGTCCGATAGCTAAATCAACAACGTGAATATAATCACGCACGCCTGTTCCATCGTGAGTAGAGTAATCGCCACCAAAAACGGAAAGTTGCGGTAATTTACCTACCGCTACTTGGCTAATAAATGGCATTAAATTATTTGGAATGCCGTTTGGATCTTCACCAATTAAGCCACTTTCGTGTGCACCAACAGGGTTAAAGTAGCGTAATACTACCACACTTAATTGCGGGAAGGCTTTTACAGCATCCTCAAGAATGCGTTCTGCCATATATTTTGATGTGCCGTAGGGATTGGTTGTACCTCCTACAGCACAAGACTCGACAATGGGAATAATTTGCGGATCACCATAAACAGTTGCCGATGAGCTGAATACAATGGTATTCACGTTTGCTCTGAGCATTTCTTCCACTAAAACAATTGAGCCTGTTACGTTATTTTGATAGTAACGCAGCGGCTCTCTTACGCTTTCACCAACTGCTTTTAAGCCAGCAAAGTGGATAACTGATTCAATCTTATTTTCAGCAAAGATTTTACGCAATATTTCACGATCTAAAACATCGCCTTGATAGAACGTTACGCTTTTGCCTGTTATTTCTTTTATACGTTCAAGTGAAATTTCAGATGAGTTAGAGAGATTATCTAAGACAACAATTTCTCTATTTTCATTTAAGAGTTCGACAACGGTATGAGAGCCAATATACCCTGCCCCGCCTGTTACTAAAATGGCCATTTTGTCTTCCTTTTTACAAAATTTATTAAAAAAATTACCGCTTGTATTACTTGTTTTCACATTGCTTTACGAATAATGGGTTGTTAGCGTAATGAAATCTTGCTCGGTTAATATTTGAATGCCTAGTTCCTGTGCTTTAGTCAGTTTAGAGCCTGCCTTTTCGCCTGCAATGAGGTATTCGGTTTTACTTGAAACTGAACTAGAAACTTTACAACCTAAACTTTGTAATAAGGCTTTGGCTTCATCACGAGTAAGTTGAGTAAGTGTGCCAGTTAAAACCACGTTTTTGTCTTTTAATGGATTATCGACAATCTCGGTTTTCACAATGTCTTGCCAATGCACACCTTGGGCAATTAAATCTTCCACTGCCTCGACATTATGCGGTTCTTGCCAGAAGCTGACAAGGCGGTTTGCCACCACCTCACCGACATCTTGAACCTCTTTTAGTTGTTCAAAAGTCGCTTGGCGGATTGCCTCTAGACTGCCAAAGTGATTGGCTAAGTTGAGGGCGGTTGCCTCTCCAACTTCTCGAATACCCAATGAAAATAAAAAGCGAGGAAGCGTTGTATTTTTCGCTTTTTCAAGACTATTTAGGGCATTTTGAGCAGATTTTTCGCCCATTCGTTCTAGTCGCATTAAGGTGGTGTGATCGAGCTTGAACAGATCAGCGGGTGTTTTAATTAACTCACGAGCCATTAATTGTCCAATCAGTTTTTCGCCTACGCCGTCAATATCCATCGCTTTGCGAGAGACAAAATGTTTGAGTGCTTCTTTGCGTTGTGCTTTGCAGAATAAACCACCAGTACAACGTGCCACCGCCTCGCCTTCTACCCGAACAACCGCAGAGTGACAGATAGGACAAGCGGTCGGAAATTCAATTTTTTTTGCATTTTCAGGGCGGCGTTCAGCAATCACACCTGTAATTTGCGGAATAACATCGCCTGCACGGCGAATAATCACCGTATCGCCAATCACAATGCCTAAACGCTCAATTTCATCGCCATTATGTAATGTTGCATTGCTTACTGTGACCCCTGCAATAAAAACAGGTTCTAATTTTGCCACAGGCGTTATCGCCCCTGTTCGCCCAACTTGAAATTCTACATCTTTTAAAATCGTCATCTGCTCTTGAGCAGGGAATTTGTACGCAATTGCCCAGCGGGGAGAGCGAGAGATGAAACCCAGTTGTTCTTGTAAGGCGATGTCATTGACTTTCAATACTGTGCCATCAATATCGTAACCTAACGTTGGTCGCTTAGTTTGAATATCGGTGTAATAAGTCAAAAGTGCGGTTCTGCCTTGAGCTAAACAAATCTCATCATTAACAGGAATACCTAACGATTTTAACCATTGCAAACGCTCAAATTGAGTATTTGGTAATTCGTCATCACTCTCGTAAACGCCAATACCATAGGCATTGAATATAAGTGGACGCTGACGAGTAATTTTCGGATCGAGTTGGCGTAGCGAACCTGCTGCAGCATTACGAGGATTCGCAAACGCTTTCTCACCTTTAGCCAGTGCTTTTTCATTTAATTCATTAAAACCTACTTGCGGCATAAATACCTCGCCACGTACTTCTAAACGGGCTGGTGGATTGAGCGTGTTAAGTTTTAATGGAATATTACGAATGGTGCGGATATTTGCGGTAATGTCTTCTCCTGTTGTACCATCGCCTCGCGTTGCAGCACGGGTGAGTAAGCCGTTTTCATACAAGATACTTACGGCTAAACCATCTAATTTTGGTTCACAACAAAATGTTAGCTGGCTAGAACTAACGTGAATATAACTTTCTATTCGGCGTAAAAAACCATCTAAATCGTCATCGCCAAATGCGTTATCCAATGAAAGCATAGGGATTTTATGTATAACTTGAGCAAAACCTGCCAATGGTTTTGCGCCTACTCGTTGAGTAGGCGAATCTAAGGTAATGAGTTCTGGGTGCTGCCATTCAATATTTTTGAGCTCATTCATCAAGCGGTCATATTCGGCATCTGGTACGCTTGGATTATCTAAAACGTGATATTCGTATTCGTATTGGCGTAACGTTTGGCGAAGTTGTTCAATTTGTTCAATTAACTGGGGTGTGGTGTTTTCTTCAAAAACTAAATTGTCTTGACTAGATAATGACATAGGTAAAACTCTCTACAAAAAAGACCGCTTGTTACAAGCGGTCGAAAAAACAATTATTTTTGCAATTAGTGCATTACGCGTTGCATATAACGTTGGCGAGATTCTTCGCTAAATGGTTCTTGGGCGTCATCATATAAATATCCGCCCAGTGATGCTGCTAAATGTTCGGCATTACTAATTAATAATTTCATATTTGCAACATCGTTGCCTTCGGTTGGTAATTGCATAAAGAGTACCAAGCCTGCGGTAGAGAAATTAACAATATTGTGTAAATCAAATGTCCCTGGATTGATTAAATTTGCGACACTGAAAATAATCGGGCTGAGCGAATCATCAATGTGTTGATGACGGTGGAAAATTTGATGTTCGCCAAAACGCAATCCAATTTCTTCTAAATAGCGAACCACATAATCGCCACGGAAGGGAGCTTGTTGTGGTGCGTAAATATAAAGTGTTATAAATGGATTTTCTTCTGCTGCTATTTGTGTGGCTTCTGCTTCTACCGTTGAAACGTGATCTTCTTCGGGCACTGAAATATTCATTGCGGTGTTAGCAAAATCTGGCGTATTTTGAATATGTTGTTGGTTAGAAATTCGTTGACCATAAGTACTGCTAGTAGGTGCTGTGGTTTGAACTTGAGCCTCACCTGGTAAACTGATTTTGATATTTTGCAATGAGCTTTCCACTTCTTGTTGAATCTGCTGTGAGTTTTCTTCTGGCATAGACATTCCTTGATATTCCTCATTTTGTGGTTTTAATGAAGTAGGAATAGGGGTGCTTAACTCGTTATTTGATGGAGGTACAATCACTGCTCTATTTGAGAACGAGTTTGAGAAAACGTTCGATTTTTCACGGCGGGCAGACCAAATGCTAAAGCCGATTAAGACAGTAATCAATAATCCAGCTAGAATGAAGAAAATAATATGCAGTTCCATTGTGTCCTCTTATTAAAATAATCAATAAAAATACATTTTCATATTTGCGAAAATAGTGTGCGTAGCTTACCATATTTCTAAGAATTTTTGACAAAAAATAAGGAATCATTATGTCTTCTGTTTTTTTAAAGCCACAAAACCAAGCAGGGCTTGGTTTTCACTACTTTATTTATGGTTGGAAGTTATTACTACAACGCCAATTTTTACCTTTTGTGCTTTTCCCAATTGTGATTAATACCGTGTTAATGATTGGATTGATATGGGCATTTTTTGCCAATATCGGCGGATTATTGGCATTACTATTACCGACGTGGTTGGAATGGATTAGCTTTATCTTAATTCCTCTGATTTTTTTAATGATCTTGGTTGGATTTTATTTTGCCTTCACCACACTGGCAAATTTTGTTGCCGCGCCTTTTAATGGTTTACTGGCAGAAAAAGTTGAGTTACAGCTTACTGGTGAGCCGTTAGGCGATATGTCGTTCGGTGCAATGTTAAAAGATTTACCAAGGATGCTAAAACGTGAATGGAAAAAAATGATGTATAGCATTCCACGATTGATTGTCCTTTTTGTACTGGGGTTTTTACCTGTAGTTGGGCAAACCATTGTACCTATTCTCACATTTATGTTCGGTGCGTGGTTGATTGCAATTCAATATTGTGACTATCCGTTTGATAATCATAAAATTACTTTTCAACGTATGCGAAATGCACTTGCACAATATCGCACGCTTAATTTTACCTTTGGTGCGTTAGTGAGCTTGTTTATGATGATTCCAGTTGTGAATCTGGTAGTAATGCCTGTGGCAGTTTGTGGAGCAACGGCGTTATGGGTCAATGAGTATCGCCATTTCTTTCTGAATAACCAAACAGGTGAGTTTAGCAGAGCAGATGATACTTTTAAACGTTCAGAAGCATTACTGAGCACAGAAGTAAAAAAGAGAAATTAAACTTTAAGTAAAATTTTCTTTACTTAATTTTGCTTTTTATGCTTTTATGCTCTGTGATTTGATATGTATTTTTTACATTTTATATTGGAGACAGATATGCACGATTTATCATTTTCAACAAAATTAAAACAAGAGTTCTTTGGTGGTTGGACTAAATTTGAAGCAGGTTGGTTATTGACTTTTCTTGCGATTCAAATTGGCATTTTCATATACCAGCCAGACAGTTGGATTGCCACTATAGCGGCTATTACAGGTATTTTGTGTGTAGTATTTGTTGGTAAAGGAAAAATTAGCAACTACTTTTTCGGCTTAATTTCTGTATCACTTTATGCTTATATTTCCTACACTTTCCAGCTTTATGGCGAGATGATGTTAAATTTACTCGTTTATGTACCAGTGCAATTTATCGGGTTCTATTTCTGGCGTAAAAATATGACAAGCCAAAATACGGTGAATAATGCAGGGGTAGAGGAAGTGATAGCAAAAGCTCTAACTGCTAAGCAGTGGGGGATTGTGATTATTTCAGCCATTGTTGGGACTTTTCTTTATGTTGAATTACTGAAATATTTAGACAGTGCTTTACCGTTACTCGATGGTGCAACGGTGGTTATTTCAATTGTCGCACAAATTCTGATGGTATTAAGATACCGTGAACAATGGGCGTTGTGGATTATCGTCAATATTATGACGATTTCGCTCTGGAGTGCGGTGTATTTCCAAAACGGTGAAACCAGCTTGCCATTATTGGCGATGTATGTGATGTATCTTTGTAACTCAATTTACGGTTATTACAATTGGATTAAACTTCACAAAAATCATCAACACCAATAATCAGCTCAAGCGGTTGTTTTTGGGCAAATTTTTACAAAGCACATTAATTGCCCATTTAGGTTGCAAATAAAGTGGCTTATAGCCGCAAAAATAAAGGCATACAAAAGTATGCCTTTATTTTTTTAGCTTATTTTGCCTGCTCTCTAGCAATTGCCCGATAACCAATATCTCGCCGATAGAATTTGCCTGTCCATTTAATTTGTTCGGCAAGCCCAAGGGCTTTTTGCTGGGCTTCAAATACACTGTTACCCAATGCAGTGGCACAAAGTACACGTCCGCCATTGGTGACTAATTTGCCCTCTTTTTGCTCAACACCCGCTAAGAAAACTTTTTGCTCTTGTGTGGCGGTGGGAATGCCAGTTATTTCATCGCTTTTGCGATAATCGGCAGGGTAGCCTTGGGCAGCTAGGACGATACCAAGAGCTGCTTGTTCACACCATTTTGATTTAATCGTGTCTAATTTGCCCGCACAGGCTTTTAAGCAAAGTTCAACCAAGTCGGACTCTAAACGCATCATAATTGGCTGTGTTTCAGGGTCGCCAAAGCGACAATTAAATTCAATCACTTTAGGCTGACCATTTGGCATAATCATTAAACCTGCGTATAAAAAGCCCGTGTAAGGATTATTTTCACTTGCCATACCACGCACAGTTGGGTAGATAATTTCTTCCATCACACGATGATGAATTTCAGGCGTGACAACGGATGCAGGTGAATAAGCTCCCATTCCGCCGGTGTTCAAGCCTTTATCGCCCTCTCCCACGCGTTTATGATCTTGCGAAGTTGCCATTGGCTCAATATTTTTGCCATCCACCATCACGATGAAGCTAGCCTCTTCTCCATCTAAAAATTCTTCAATAACAACACAGCTTCCTGCCTCGCCAAACGCATTACCTGAAAGCATATCACGCACCGCATCTTCAGCTTCTTGTAATGTCATCGCTACAATCACACCTTTGCCTGCAGCTAAACCGTCAGCTTTGATCACAATTGGAGCCCCTTTTTCTTTCAAATAAGCAAGGGCAGGTTCAACTTCGCTAAAGTTTTGATATTCAGCGGTTGGAATATTATGACGAGCTAAGAAATCTTTGGTGAATGCTTTTGAACCTTCTAATTGTGCGGCAGTTTGAGTAGGACCGAAAATGGTTAAACCATTGGTACGAAAAGCATCAACCACGCCAGCAACTAATGGCGCTTCGGGGCCGACAATCGTTAAACCAATATTGTTTTCTTTCGCAAAAGCGACTAATGCGTCTAAATTTGTACTTGAAATAGCAACATTTTCAATACCATTTTCGGTTTCTGTTCCTGCATTTCCTGGAGCAACAAAAACTTTATCTGCTAATGGAGATTGCCGTACTTTCCAAGCTAAAGCGTGTTCACGACCACCATTTCCGATAATTAAAATATTCATATGATTCCTTGATAAAATGAGAAAGCAAACGTTTGCGTATTGTACTTTATTTATTTGTTTGATTACAAGCTGTTGTTTTGTTAGGATTTTTTGCAAAAAGCTGAATTGTTGCTTGCAAAATAGGCTTTTTTCAGTATAATCCTGCCGTTCAGTCACATCCCTTTTTTAATCCTTGCTTCCACAAGTTGGTGACTGGCTAACGTTGGAGGCTGCTAACCCGTAAGGATAGTCAATGCGTCACTACGAAATCGTTTTTATGGTTCATCCAGATCAAAGCGAACAAGTACCAGCAATGATTGAGCGTTACACAGCATCTGTTAAAGAAGCTGGCGGTCAAGTTCATCGCTTAGAAGATTGGGGTCGTCGTCAATTAGCATACCCAATCAACAAACTTCACAAAGCACATTATGTGTTAATGAATGTAGAAGCACCTCAAAGTGTAATCGACGAGTTAGAAACTAACTTCCGTTATAACGATGCTGTTCTTCGTAACTTAATCGTTCACACTAAAGCAGCAGTAACTGAAGCATCACTAATGGTGAAAGCTAAAGAAAGCAAAGTTACTGAAGCGGTAGCTGAAGTTGAATCAGAGGAAGCAGGCGAATAATTCGCCGATTGATAACTGTTTAATCTTAAGTGGCAGAATTTCCACAAGGGTTAAACAAAGCCTAAGCCCTCTTGGAGTTCCACATTACAGTTTTTGGTTAGAACACCGTTCAAATCAAACAGAAGTCAATTTAGAACGCCAAGCGTGGTGCAAAATTCAAGTGATTTTGGCAGGCAATCAATTTAGTTATTTAACCCAACAAATTAAGCTCGGTGAGCGTGTGAGAATTAAGGGTTTTATCCATACTCACAAGGACTTTAACGGTTTAAATCAGTTAGTCTTACACACCGAACAAATTGAATTTATAGATCAGGAGAAGCCAAATGGCACGTTATTTCCGTCGTCGTAAGTTCTGCCGTTTTACAGCGGAAAATGTTGTTGAAATCGATTACAAAGATATCGCTACATTAAAGAACTACATTTCTGAAAGCGGCAAGATTGTTCCTAGCCGTATTACTGGTACTCGTGCGAAGTATCAACGTCAACTAGCTCGTGCAATCAAACGTGCTCGCTACCTTGCGTTACTTCCATATACTGATAACCACCAATAATCAGGAGAGAGTACAATGCAAGTTATTTTATTAGATAAAGTTGCTCACCTCGGTTCTGTAGGTGAGAAAGTAACTGTTAAATCTGGTTTTGCTCGTAACTTCTTAATCCCACAAGGTAAAGCAGTTATGGCAACTGAAGCAAATATTGCTCATTTTGAAGCTCGTCGTGCTGAATTAGAAGCGAAAGCAGCAGAAGTGTTATCAGCAGCACAAAAACGTGCAGCTAAAATTACTGAAATTGCATCTGTATCAGTATCTGCAACAGCAGGTGATGATGGTCGTTTATTCGGTTCTGTTTCTGCAAAAGATATTGCTGAAGCATTAACCGCAGCAGGCGTTGAAGTTGCTAAATCTGAAGTTCGTTTAAGCGAAGGTCCACTTCGTACAACTGGCGAACATGAAGTTAAAGTTCACTTACATCCAGAAGTGAATGCAACTGTGACTGTAAACGTAGTTGCTGAATAATCAGTAAAATACGAGTTAAAAACCCAGCAAAAGCTGGGTTTTTGTCTTTGAGACTAATGATGATTCGGTGTTATTTCTTCTGTTGCACTCTTTGCCCACAAGCAATTTCCTTTTGATTTCTTTTCAATTAATCTCAATAATGCTGAATGTGATTCTTCTTCCTCATCTGTGGCTTTTATAATAATAGCATCTTCAGCATTTAATACTATCTCTGAAAATTGTTCTTCTATCTCAGTCTCAATTTCAATCGTTGCTGATGTTTTTTCTACTTCTTCCTCACCTAATAATGAAATCTGACCGCCTGTCATCATTAGGAAAACATCTGCTAGAATTTCCGCATCCAGCAAGGCACCGTGAAGTACACGTTTACTATTATCAATGCCTAAGCGATCACATAATGCGTCTAAATTATTCCGTTTACCTGGGTACATTTTTCGTGCCAGCTGAAGGCTATCGGTAATAGTACAAATTTCTTTGGTTTTTGTTGGTGGATGTTGAAGATAAGAGAATTCTTGATCCATAAATGCTACATCGAAGGGTGCATTGTGAATGATCAACTCAGCTCCGCTGATAAACGCTAAGAACTCATCAGCAATTTCGGCAAAAGCAGGCTTATCTTGTAAAAATTCGTTGGTAATGCCGTGAACTTTAATGGCTTCTTCATCAACTTTACGCGGAGGCTTAATGTAAGCGTGGTAAGTTCTTCCAGTTAATCGGCGATTAATAACCTCAACAGCACCTATTTCAATAATATTATGTCCGATTTGAGGAGGGCCTCCAGCCATATTCATACCTGTAGTTTCCGTATCTAAGACCACTTGGCGGACAAGTTTTTCTTCTGTCATATTTTTCCTTTCTGTAACCTAGCTTTGGTAAAATTCTACCAAAATTGAACCGCTTGTAGGAAGATTTATACCGCAATTGTAGCAAAGTAGATTGAGAGCATAAAAAACATACATTAGATATGATTAAATTGTTTTTTTTAAAGGTGATTTCTAATATAATGCCCCAGCTTTTGACTTTAAAGGAGAAAAAATATGAAAAAAGCAATCAAACTTTTTGCAATTGCCTCTGTTGTTGCAACATTAGCTGCTTGTACTGGTGTACGTGGACACGATGGTTCAGGTCCTGTATGTGAAAATGCGACATTTATGGGCATTTCAATTATTGAAGCAGTTTCTTCTTGTAAAAAATAAGTTCTATTTTATACATAGAGATATTAAAAAGCTCAAATCTGAATAGATTTGAGCTTTTTAGTTTATTACTTCGCAATCCGTTTATATTTCACACGGTGCGGTTGGGTGGCAGCTTCACCAAAGGTTTTCTTTTTCCACTCTTCGTAGTCGGAGAAGTTGCCTTCGTAGAAGGTCACTTTGCCCTCATCGCCGTAGTCTAAAATGTGAGTCGCGATACGGTCTAAGAACCAGCGGTCGTGCGAGATCACCATTGCACAGCCCGGGAATTCTAAGATCGCATTTTCCAATGCACGCAGGGTTTCTACGTCAAGGTCATTGGTCGGTTCGTCCAGTAACAGCACGTTACCACCGCGTTGGAGAAGTTTAGCTAAGTGCAAACGACCACGCTCACCGCCTGATAATTCGCCGACACGTTTTTGTTGATCTATGCCTTTGAAGTTGAAACGACCAACATAAGCACGGCTTGGAATTTCAAAGTTGCCGATGGTTAAAATATCTTGTCCGTTCGAGACTTCTTCCCACACGGTTTTGCTGTCATTCATTGAATCACGGAACTGATCCACCGAGGCAAGCACCACGGTTTCGCCCATTACGATAGAGCCGTTATCTGGCTGTTCTTGACCTGATAGCATACGAAATAGCGTCGATTTACCTGCACCGTTCGCCCCGATAATGCCGACAATCGCCCCTTTTGGAATGCTGAACGATAAATCATCAATTAACGTGCGGTCACCGTAAGATTTGGTTAAGTTTTGAACTTCAATCACTTTATCGCCTAGGCGTGGGCCAGGTGGAATAAAGAGTTCATTCGTTTCGTTGCGTTTTTGGTATTCGCCACTATTAAGCTCTTCAAAGCGTGCCATACGAGCTTTGCTTTTCGCTTGGCGGCCTTTTGGATTTTGGCGTACCCATTCCAACTCTTTCTCAATGGATTTTTGACGAGCGGATTCTGCCGCTTGCTCTTGGGCAAGGCGTTTCTCTTTCTGCTCTAACCAAGAAGAGTAGTTACCTTCCCAAGGAATACCTTCACCACGGTCAAGCTCCAAGATCCAGCCTGCCACGTTATCTAAGAAGTAACGGTCATGAGTAATTGCCACCACTGTGCCTTCGTAGTCGTGTAAGAAACGCTCTAACCACGCCACAGATTCTGCATCCAAGTGGTTGGTTGGCTCGTCTAATAAGAGCATATCTGGTTTTTCAAGTAATAGGCGACAAAGTGCTACACGGCGGCGTTCACCCCCTGATAAATGTTCGATTTTTGCATCCCAATCTGGCAAGCGAAGTGCATCGGCTGCACGCTCTAACTGATTTTGTAGGTTATGACCATCGTGAGTTTGAATAATTGCTTCCAGCTCGGCTTGTTTTGCCGCTAATTTGTCGAAATCGGCATTTTCATCAGCATATTGTGCATACACTTCATCAAGCTGGGTTAAGGCATTTTTTACTTCGGCTACGGCTTCTTCTACGGCTTCACGTACGGTTTGTTGTGGATCGAGCTTCGGCTCTTGGGGCAAATAACCGATTTTAATGCCTGGTTGTGGACGAGCTTCACCTTCAAACTCTTTATCAACGCCTGCCATAATGCGGAGCAAAGTGGATTTACCTGCACCATTTAAGCCAAGCACCCCGATTTTTGCACCCGGGAAAAAGCTTAGGGAAATATCTTTAAGAATATGACGCTTCGGTGGCACCACTTTGCTGACACGGTGCATCGTATATACAAATTGACTTGACATTGTTTGATTCCTCACAAAAAAATTCGCCCTATTCTACTTGAATTTTGCCTTGAAATATAGGGCAGTTTTGGGCTTAAAAAAGTACCTATGATTTCTTATTGTGAATGAGTAAAAAACAAGGGATAATATTACGTTATTTTTATTTGAATTACGCTCAAGCGGTCTAATTTCATCAAAAAGTTGCAAAAAACTATGCAAATTTGACCGCTTGTTTTTTTATATTGTGGAATTTATGGTCGATTATATTCTGTTAATCATCAGTACAGCACTTATAAACAACTTTGTCCTTGTGAAATTTCTAGGGCTTTGTCCGTTTATGGGTGTCTCTAAAAAGGTTGAAACTGCCATTGGAATGGGGATGGCAACTACCTTTGTGCTGACGGTTGCCTCTCTCTCTGCCTATTTGGTGGAGGCTTATCTACTTGTGCCGTTAAATGCACAATTTTTACGCACATTGGTGTTTATTTTAGTGATCGCCGTGATTGTGCAATTAACAGAGATGATCGTACACAAAACCAGCCCGACGCTGTATCGTTTATTAGGGATTTATTTACCCCTTATCACCACCAATTGTGCCGTGCTAGGCGTTGCGTTATTAAATGTGAATTTAGCTAATAATCTTGTTGAATCTGTACTTTATGGTTTTGGTGCCGCGGTAGGTTTCTCGCTTGTTTTAGTACTGTTTGCTGCACTGCGTGAACGTTTGGCGGCAGCTGATGTACCTCGTCCATTTCAAGGGGCAGCTATCGCTTTAATTACCGCAGGACTAATGTCGCTTGCCTTTATGGGCTTTACAGGATTGGTGAAACTCTAATGCTTGATTTACCAATTATCGTTTATATTCTTATCGCTATTGCTGTTATTGCACTTATTTTCGGGGCAATTTTGGGTTATTTCTCGATTAAACTCAAAGTGGAATCTGATCCTATCGTTGATCAAATTGATGCGTTATTGCCTCAAAGCCAATGCGGTCAATGTGGTTATCCAGGCTGTAAACCTTATGCAGAGGCGATCGCCAATGGTGATGTGATTACAAAATGTGTGCCAGGTGGGCAGCCGTTGGTGGTAAATCTTGCAAATCTTTTGGGTATTGACGTACCACCAATGGATGGCATAGAAGAGCCCGAAGTGAAAGTGGCTTTTGTTATTGAGAATTTGTGTATTGGTTGTACTAAATGTATTCAGGCTTGTCCTGTTGATGCCATTATTGGTACGAATAAGGCAATGCACACGATTATTCCTGATCTCTGTACAGGCTGCGAGCTCTGTGTTGCACCTTGTCCAACCAATTGTATTGAAATGATTCCAGTGAAACAAACCACGCAATCGTGGAACTGGAAGTTCGATCAAGATTTAATTATTCCTGTAGTAAATACAACTGAATTACAGAAAAAATTAGTAACAGGCGGAGGTAAAAATGAGCAATCCTAATTTAGTGATTGAGAGAATCCGTCAAAATAAAGCCAGTAGTAAATTATGGGACTTCCCGGGTGGTATTCACCCAATCGAAAATAAAAGCCAATCTAATAGCAAGCCAATTAGAACGCTTAATTTACCTCGCTTTTTCTACGTGCCGTTGGTGCAGCATTCTGGTTTTCCTGGTGAATTAATAGTAAAAGTGGGCGATTTTGTACTGAAAGGGCAACCACTCACAAAAGGTGAGCATTACCGGCAATTACCCGTACACAGCCCGACATCTGGGCGAGTTATCGGCATTGAGCCTTATGTTTCAACGCATGCGTCAGGTTTAGCGGAAATGACGATCATCATTGAGACGGATGGCAAAGATAAATGGATTGAACGACAACCGATTGAGGATTTCTTAAGCCTTACAAGCGATCAAATTATCCAAAAAGTTTACGAATATGGCATTGCAGGGCTTGGTGGTGCGGTGTTCCCAACCGCCACAAAATTAAGCCTAGCGGATAAACGCTGCAAACTGCTCGTGATTAATGGAGCGGAATGTGAGCCTTACATCACTTGTGATGATCGCCTAATGCAAGATTGTGCACGTGATCTGATTGAAGGCATTCGGATCTTACGTTATGTGCTTCGCCCTGAAGAAGTGGTGATTGCGATTGAAGATAACAAACCGCACGCTATTAAAGCATTAGAAGAGGCGTTAAAAGGCTCAAATGATATGTTTGTGCGTGCCATTCCAACAAAATATCCATCTGGTGCATCAGATCAATTAATCCAAGTTTTAACTGGGCTTGAAATTCCCGTAGGACAACGCACCATTCAAATGGGTATTGTAATGCACAATGTTGGCACAGCGTATGCGGTTAAACGAGCTATTATTGATGACGAGCCCTTAATTGAACGAGTTGTGACCTTAACGGGCGATAAAATTCGTAATAAAGGCAATGTATGGGCAAGGCTCGGTACACCCATTCAGCATTTATTGGAACAAGTGGATTATCAAGCAGATAAACGTTTTCCTGTATTTTTAGGTGGCCCAATGATGGGTTTTATTTTGCCCTCGCTGCAATCTCCAGTGACCAAAACGGTAAACTGTTTAATTGCCCCCGACCATTTTGAATATTCGCCACCTGAGCTAGAACGTAGTTGCATTCGTTGCTCAAACTGCTCAGATGCTTGTCCTGTTGGCTTATTGCCTCAGCAGCTTTATTGGTTTGCAAGAGCAGAAGATCACGATAAATCCAAAGAATATAATTTAGATGCTTGTATTGAATGTGGCGTTTGTGCTTACGTCTGCCCAAGCTATATTCCGCTCATTCAATATTTCCGCCAAGAAAAAGCGAAAATCAATGAAATTGAGGAAAAAGCTCGCAAAGCAGAAGAGGCTAAAATCCGTTTTGAAGCAAGAGAGGCTCGTTTACAAAAAGAACGAGATGCCCGTACCGCTCGGATTACTAAAGCAGCTGAAAAACGCCGTGAAGACGTGGCAAATGAAGGTGGTGTCGATCCTGTAAAAGCGGCTCTTGAACGCTTGAAAGCGAAAAAAGCAGCTGAAACCGTGCCAGAAGCTCCAACAGACGTGCAAGTAAAATCCAACGGCGAACCTGATAATCGCGATGTAATGGCACAACGCAAAGCCAGACGTTTAGCCAAGCAGGCAGAACAAGCGGTCGAAAAATCGGAAAATATTGCAAATAGCGAAGCTGAAACTACCGAAACGGATCCACGCAAAGCAGCAGTGGCGGCAGCCCTTGCCCGAGCGAAAGCGAAAAAAGCCGCTCAACAAGCGGTCGAAAAATCGGAAAATATTGCAAACAGTGAAGCTGAAACTGCCGAAACGGATCCACGCAAAGCAGCAGTGGCGGCAGCCCTTGCCCGAGCGAAAGCGAAAAAAGCCGCTCAACAAGCGGTCGAAAAATCGGAAAATATTGCAAACAGTGAAGCTGAAATTGCCGAAACAGATCCACGTAAAGCAGCAGTGGCGGCAGCCCTTGCCCGAGCAAAAGCTCGCAAGCAAGCTGAGCAGGAGAAAAAACAGCGGGGAGAAGAAAATGTTTAGCGAACTAATCCCTCCCTTGCCTTGGTCGTTCCTGTTTATTCAGGATTTAATTGGCACGATTGTGTTTGCGATTTCGGGGGCAATCGCTGCTCGCCAGCACAAAATGGATATTTTCGGTATGTTTATTTTGGCATTTGTTACGGGTGTTGGCGGTGGTACGTTACGAGATATGATGATTGGATCAACCCCCGTGTTTTGGATGAAACAGCCGATTTATGTGTTGATGATTACCCTCGCGGTGGTCATTACCGCCATTTTCCGTAATCAAATTTCCCGTAAAAGCTGGCAGACCAGTTTATTGGTCTTTGATGCAATTGGGCTTGGTGTATTTACCGTAATAGGTGTGCAAAAAGGCTTAGATTTTGGGCTACATCCATTAATTTGTGTGGCACTGGGTGGCGTAACAGGCTGTTTTGGCGGAGTCATTCGAGATATTTTACGAAACGAAGTACCAATTGTGTTGCAAAAAGAAGTTTATGTTACCGTAAGCTTGATTGGCGGTGTGATTTTTGTAACAGCGAATTCATTTGGATTGGAAAGTGATTGGGTGTATTTGTCCACTGTTTTCACCGTCATTATTATCCGCTTGTTGGCGATTCGTTTTAATCTGAATTTGCCGAAATTGTAATAGTCGTATTTTTCGCAAAATGTTGATAAGGGCTTTTATATAATGTTTAGAGTAGTTAGTTCCCCACATACCCATTCAAGCAATCTTACCGCACATATTATGTTGTGGGTAATTGCGATGATGTTACCAGCACTTGGCGTTCAACTTTATTATTTTGGTTTTGGGGTACTAATTCAAATAATGATCGCCGTTGTTTTGGCAATTATTATTGAAATTGGGATTGCAAAATTACGTAAAAAAACGACCGCTTTCTATTTGGCGGATATCTCTGGTATTTTGACTGCGTTGATTTTAGCAATGTCGATCCCACCTTATGCACCTTATTGGATTATTGTAATTGGTGTGATTTCGTCATTGTTATTAGCAAAACACAGTTACGGCGGCTTAGGGCAGAATTTGTTTAACCCTGCAATGGTTGGATATGCGTTGCTATTGGTTTCTTTTCCAGTACAGATGACATCTTGGCTTGTGCCAATTGATTTATTAAACGAACCGCCCACATTCAATGATGCGATTTCGTTAATTTTCAGTGATGTTACCAGCGATGGTTTTAGTCTTCATCAATTGGTTAATAGCGTTGATGGGATTGCACAAGCGACACCGTTAGACAGTATGAAAAGCAGTTTGGCAAAGTTCGGTTTTGATAGAGTAATGAACACTCCGATTTTTGATGGATTGTTTGCAACAGGTTGGTTTCAACTTAATATCGCCTTTTTATTCGGTGGGCTTGTGCTGATTTATAAGCGGATTATCCACTGGCAAATTCCTGCTTCTCTACTTGTGGCTTTTTTTGTGTTAAGTGGTCTTACCGAACTCTTTACTGAACAAGCACATTTGCATTTTATAAGCCATCTATTTAGCGGGGCAATGATGTTCGGTGCGTTTTTCATTGCAACCGATCCTGTAAGTGCTTCTATTACACCAAAAGGAAAGTTAATTTTCGGTGCTTTAGTGGGAATTTTGCTTTATATCATTCGCTATTACGGCAATTACCCCGATGCAATCGCCTTTTCCGTTTTATTGGCGAATATTTGCGTGCCATTAATCGATCATTACACACAGCCAAGAATTTATGGCACAAAATTGGATAAAAGATAAATGAATATCTCAAAAATCACTTTAAAATATGCCTTAATTTTAGGCTTGATTGCATTGTTAAGCACCGCTGTTTTAACTAGTGTGTATCTGCTCACTAAAAGCAGAATTGATGATGTTACTGCAATGCAACAACGCAAATTACTAGAGGAAGTGGTACCTAAAACTTATTTTGATAATGATGTGCTAAGTAGTTGTAAAATTATTCATCTTGAAAATTTACCCCATTTAAATCATATTTATCTTGCAAAAAAATCGGAAAAACGAACCGCTTACTTAATTCAAAGCACAGCCCCAGATGGCTACTCAGGCAATATTGTGCTGTTGGTAGGCATTGAGCCAAATGGCAATGTGCTAGGTGTACGAACGATTGAACATAAAGAAACACCAGGATTGGGTGATAAAATTGAAACTCGAGTATCAGACTGGATTTTATCTTTTACAAATAAACATTTTAGCTTAGAAAACGAATCAGAGTGGAATGTGAAAAAAGATGGCGGAGAATTTGATCAATTCACAGGTGCGACTATTACCCCTCGTGCAGTGGTCAATAATGTTCGTCAAATTGCAAAATGGGTTGTGACTGACTTGGCACAAAATCCGCAAATGATCGACCAATTTAAAGATTGCAAATAGAGCATAAAATGGAAAAAGAAAACCAGATCCCTGTAACTAATATTGAGATAGAGCCTAAACAGAAGAGTGTTTGGAAAGAGCTGTTTACTGATGGTGTATGGAAAAATAATAGTACCTTAGTTCAACTATTGGGGCTTTGCCCATTGCTTGCAGTTTCAAATAGCGTCACTAATGCGTTAGGATTAGGTTTAGCCACTATGTTGGTGCTGATCTGCACTAATGTCACTGTTTCGCTTTTCCGCAAAATTACGCCACATGATATTCGTATTCCGATTTATGTGATGATTATTGCAACAGTGGTAACCGCAGTACAACTTTTAATGAATGCTTTTGCTTTTCCCGTGTATCAATCACTTGGTATTTTTATTCCGTTGATTGTGACCAACTGTATTGTTATCGGGCGAGCAGAAGCCTATGCTTCGAAAAATGAAGTAAAATTCTCCGTCTTTGATGGTTTTTCAATGGGGCTAGGTATGACATTAAGTCTTGTTGTACTCGGTGCATTGCGTGAAATTATCGGTAACGGTACGTTATTTTATGGCTTAGATTTACTACTCGGCGACTGGGCAAAAGCGTTATATATTGATGTATTACATATTGATTCAGGGCTGTTGATTGCGATTTTACCTCCTGGGGCATTTATCGGGCTTGGGATAATATTGGCGGTGAAGAACATTATTGATAAGAAGTGATTATGTTACTTTCTTTGCTCAAGATGTTATGGAGATCTAGCTCCCCTCTTTAGAAAAGAGGGGAATGTATCTCAGGGCATTTTAGTTCTTTGCACAAGCAAAGAAAAGTGACAAATAAAGAGGAATAAAGAATGACAAGAATTACCGCCCAAGACGGTTACACTCACAAATTCCTATGGTCTTTTCTACAGCCTAAATATTGGAGCATCTGGTTAAGTGTATTAGGGCTTGTGATTTTGGCGTATGTGCCAGCACGAATCAGAGATAAATTGTCCACTTTCGTTGGTAAAGTTGCTTATAAATACCTAAAAAAGCACAATAAAAAGGGTTATCACCGAGCAAAAGTAAATTTACGTTACTGCTTTCCCAAATGGGGCGAGCAAAAGTGTGAAGACGTAGTTGAAAAAATGTTCATTACCGTAGCTCAAACAATGCTTGCTATTGGAGAAACAGCAATTCGCCCAGTCTCTTATTTACAAAAACGTTGTGAGTTTACAGGCTTTGAGCACGTAGTAAAAGCCAAAGAAAGTGGTAAAAATGTGATTATGCTTGTGCCACATACTTGGTCTATTGATATGGCTGGAATTGCTATGTTTTCGTTAGGTTACCCGATGACGTCTATGTATAATCCGCACCGCAATGCGTTAGTAGATTGGCTTTGGAATATGACCCGTGAGCGTTTAGGCGGTCGAATGCACACTCGTCAAAATGGTATTAAAGCCTTTTTAGCCGATGTACGTAAAGGCGATGTAGGCTATTTCTTGCCTGATGAAGATTTTGGTGAGGAGCTCAGTGTTTATACGGATTTCTTTGCTACCGAAAAAGCCACACTACCTGGCTTAAATAAAATGGCAAGAGTAGCGAATGCGGAAGTGATCCCAATGTTTTCAATTTATAATGCGGAAAAATCAAAGTATGAAATGGAGATCTTACCGCCACTTGAATTTTCAGGCGATCCGGTGCAATCTGCCCGAGAAATGAATCGAGTGATTGAGTATTTTGTGAAGAAAAACCCAGAACAATATGTTTGGATTTTACGTTTGCTTAAAACCAGACGAAATGGGGAAGATATTTATAAACATTAAAAATATATAAATTGGCGTAAAAACTCACAGAGTAAAGGCATTGAACCAAATAGTTCAATGCCTTTTTTCTTAGCTAATTAGCCTAGGGGTGGCTGGCTATAAAAATAGCATATTGTGCAAAAAAAAAACAACTGTAAAATGCGAAAAGTTTTTTGTTATTAATAAATTAGGAGCTTTTTATGAAAAAATATCTTTTACCTCTACTTGTAATCGGAATGAGTAATGCAGCTTACGCAGGTTGCTATAACGGTGAACAAACGGCTTACTTTGTCAAAAATGGTAAAATTTCAAAGCAGATTGTTAATTATGATACCTGTGGAAATATGAATGGCGGATTTGAATCATGGGGCTTTCAGAATGATAAGCAACTTTCTATAGGTTCAGAAGGTGAAAATGCCTACAAGGTTTTGGATGGTAAGGATGTTGAACAAGTTACGAAACCGAATGGTGTTCCATCATCATTTGTATGCTATGCACCATCTTCTAACCAAAAAGAAGTTTATTGTGTAGCGTCAGGACAGTGATCATTGATTTTCAGGATGTTGCCTCGTTTCTATAAATAGCTAAAAACAGGGGCGAATAATGATTCGCCCCTACTTTTATAATGTTTATTTCTCTGGTGTTTGAGCTAAGAGTTTAGTCAAGAGATTCCAATACGTTTCCACCGCCGGAATATGCACTTTTTCATCTGGCGAATGTGCATTAAGAATGGTTGGTCCGATCGACACAAAATCCATATTTGGATAGATTTTATTGATTAAGCCGCACTCAAGCCCTGCGTGAATAACCTTAATTTCAGACTCGTAGCCTAAAATATCATCATAAATCGCTTTGGTTAATGGCGTGATTTTTGAGTTTGGATTTGGCTCCCAGCCTGGATAGTTGCCCGAAAAATCAGCTTCAGCACCAACCAGAGTAGCTAACGAGCGGATTTTACTACGAATTTCGGCTTTACCGCCTTCAATCAATGAGCGAGCGAGAATAGTTACGTTTATATTGCTCTCTTCGGTGGTAATCACACCAACGCTTAATGAGGTTTCTACCACATTTTTCACTACATCGCTGTTACGCACAACACCATTTGGCAGAATGTTAAGGAAATGGATTACACGCTCCGTGCTTGCAAGATCAAATGCCTGTGCAGGAATATTCGCCTCTTCAATTAAACATTGCAAGTTTGGCTCTGCAATGTTGAGTTCAGCCTTTAATTGCTCCGCAGTTTGGGTTAAACAAGCGGTCAATTTTTCTTTATTTTTTGCAGAAACAATCAAGGTTGCCTGAGCTTCACGAGGAATGGCATTACGCACAGACCCCCCTTGAATGGCTGAAATCTGAAATGCAACTTCGTGGTATGCTGCTTCTAAAATGTGAGCAAAAACCTTAATCGCATTGGCACGATTAGTGTGAATATCGCAGCCAGAATGTCCGCCTTGCAAGCCTTTAAGCGTAACCGTCAGTGCAGAATCTTGCTGGTGTGGCACTAAAAAAACGGGTAAGGTTATATTCACATTTTCACCGCCTGCACAGCCGATATAGATTTCACCGTTTTCTTCGGTATCGGTATTAATCATCATATCGGCAGTAAGCCAATTTGGGCGTAAGCCAATCGCCCCTTCCATTCCCGCTTCTTCTGTCATTGTCAGCAGTACTTCAATGGTTGGGTGAGCTAAGTCATCGCTATCTAACACCGCTAAGCACGAAGCTAAACCAATGCCGTTATCAGCCCCAAGTGTTGTACCTTTCGCTTTCACCCAGTCGCCATCAATATAAGGCTGGATTGGGTCTTTTTTGAAATCGTGAACTGTGCTGGCATTGGCTTGTGGCACCATATCTAAGTGAGCTTGCAGGGCAATAGTTGCACGATTTTCCATTCCTACGGTTGCAGGCTTGCGAATTAACACATTGCCTGCTTCATCACGCTCAACAAAAAACGTCTTCGATTTTGCCCAATTCACAATAAATTCAGCCAGTTCCTCTTCGTGATAAGAGGGATGTGGAATAGCACATACTTTATCAAACCATTGCCAGAGCAGTTGAGGGGCGAGAGTTGAGATTTCAGACATAATGAGCTCCTTTTGTAAAAAATTGAGAAAAAATCACCGCTTGTATTTAAGCTGGATAGCTATCTCTACCATTGTAGAATAATTTGAGATGAATTTAATAAAAAAATCTTAAAAAAAATGAAAAAAGAACTTGATGACGAGTTGTTTTTTTTTTGTACAATTTGCGTGTGTTTTAAACACAAAAATCATTTTTTATTTTACAAATACAAAAGGAACATTTTATGTCTATCAAAAAAGCAACATTAGCAAGTTTGATTTTATTGAGTTTAACGGCGTGTAGTAGCGGCGGTTCTGGCGGCAGCTCAAACAATGCAACAAAACCCAATGCTAAGCCGCAAACTACTCAACAACAAGCCGATAAAGCGGCAGCAGAAAAAGCAGCGAAAGCGGAAGCAGAACGTTTAGCGGCGGAAAAAGCAGCTAAAGAGAAAGCGGAAGCGGAGCGTTTAGCGGCGGAACAAGCGGCGAAAGAGAAAGCAGAAGCGGAGCGTTTAGCAGCAGAAAAAGCGGCGAAAGAGAAAGCGGAAGCGGAACGTTTAGCAGCAGAAAAAGCAGCGAAAGCGGAAGCAGAACGTTTAGCGGCGGAAAAAGCAGCTAAAGAGAAAGCGGAAGCGGAGCGTTTAGCGGCGGAACAAGCGGCGAAAGAGAAAGCAGAAGCGGAGCGTTTAGCAGCAGAAAAAGCGGCGAAAGAGAAAGCGGAAGCGGAACGTTTAGCAGCAGAAAAAGCGGCTAAAGAGAAAGCGGAAGCAGAGCGTTTAGCGGCAGAAAAAGCAGCGAAAGCGGAAGCGGAACGTTTAGCGGCGGAAAAAGCAGCGAAAGAGAAAGCGGAGGCGGAACGTTTAGCGGCGGAAAAAGCAGCTAAAGAGAAAGCGGAAGCGGAACGTTTAGCAGCAGAAAAAGCAGCGAAAGAAAAGGAGGAAGCAGAGCGTTTAGCGGCGGAAAAGGCAGCGAAAGAAAAAGCCGAAGCAGAGCGTTTAGCGGCAGAAAAAGCAGCTAAAGAAAAAGCAGAAGCAGAACGTTTAGCGGCAGAAAAAGCAGAGCAAGAGCGTCAAGCGAAAATTGCTCAATTAAAACCTATTGCGGTAGAAGCAGGATTAGATGCGCAGGCAGCGGAGAGTTTAGCCAATCAAAACGCATCTTCAAGTCCTGAGGAATTTAAGAAAATTGCTGAAGCTTACAAATTACAGCGTGATATTGATACGGCTAAGGGATTTTCAAAAAATGAATACTCTCAAGGCTTCAATTATGAGGGATATAGTCCATCAAGATCTGCTTCAAGTAGTTGTGTGAATTTCCGTTGTACAACTTGGGAGGGTACAACAGATTCGGGTAAGACAGTTTATAATCAAAAATATTCTGTAGTAATGGGAGACTATTCTTATCGTAATGGTCGTCAAAATGGATATCAGGTTAACGTGAATTCATTTGATGTTGAGGTAAAAGGTCTTAAAACATCTAATGAAGCTATTCCGACGGAGGGTTCTGCAACTTATACGGGTAAAGTATTTAGAGCTAAAGAAGTTGGTGAATTAACTTATAATGTTAATTTCCAAGAAAGAAATGGTGAAGGGAAGGTTACAGGGCTTAATGTAGGTCTGCTTAATTTGGATAAAGGGCAAATTGAGAATACAAAAATCTCTTCTACCATCAATCAAGATGAAATGAGCACATATTCATTAGAATTTTTTGGTCCAGAAGCAGAAGAGGTTAGTGGATCAATGAATTTAGGCGATCCTGATAGCAATTACGGTCTTGCCGGCACTCGTGGCGATATCCAAAAATAATCCTTTCTAATATCCAATGCTGTTTAACAACAAATTAAACGGCATTTATATTAACCGTATCTACCCATTTTATTTATCTTTATGAAAAAATATACCCTTTTATTACCACTTTTCAGCCCTTTTGTTTTGGCAGAAACCGTGATTGAACACAACGCCGACCCCGTTTCGTTTGAACGCCATTCACAAGCGGTGAAATTTGAACAAAAATTTGCAAAAAAGCCGCAAAAAACGACCGCTTACCTGCCTGAAAATTCACCTGACCAAACGCTTGAAGAGCAAATCAACACGGCGATTTTACGCCAAGATTGGCAATATTTAGCCCGGCTTTTACAGGATTATTCGAAACAAACGAATGCAGATCCGCTGTTGCTGGATTACGGCTTGGCGGCATTAGCCTATGCGGAAAAAGATCACCACAAGGCGATTTTTCATTATCGCCAACTGTTGGCGAAAAAGCCTGAATTAGTTTACCCTCGTTTTGATCTCGCCTTGATTTTGGCGGAAAATCAGCAGTTTCGTGAGGCAGAAAGTGAATTTCGCCAACTGACACTACCGCCCGATTTACGCCAAATTGCCGAACAAACGCAGCGGCAAATCGCAGAAAGTGAGCGTTGGCAGCCCGATTTTTACCTGCAATATACCCAAACGGATAACGTAAATAACGCCTCCGATTCCCCGATTGTGAATGTGAATGGGCGGATTTTTAGAAAAGATCCAAATAGCCTGCCGCAATCAGCAAAAGGGGGGAAATATGGCGTAGGCTTGGGGAAAATGCAGAATATTGGCGGCAATCATTTTGTGGGGGCAGATTTCCGCTACGATGGCGTCTATTACTGGAACAATCAGGATTACAACGAACAATCGCTTTCGATTTCCCCAAATTACAGCTACCGCACGGCACGTTACCGCTTAGGCATTTCGCCTTTTCTTGAGCAAAATTGGCTAGGCAGCCGCCGTTACAATTACCAGTTTGGTGCAAACTTAAATGCTTGGCGGGCGGTGAATGAGAAATGGTCGGTTTCCAGCCGTTTCACCCATTTACAAAAGCGTTATTTTGAACCGCTCACCGCAAGCCGATACAACGGTTACCTTAACCAAATTGGCTTGGGCGTGCAGTTACAAGCGGTCAAAAATTGGCGATTTTTTGCAAATTTAGACGGTAGCCGTGAAATTGCCCGTGAAAAAGCCCAAAGCTCCAATAAATTTTTGGTAAAAATCGGGGCAGTTTATCAAGGCGAACGTTGGGCAATGCAAGCGAATATCGGGTTTGGCAAACGCTATTTCGCCGATCCTCATTATCTGTTTGGCTACAAACGGGTGGATAAGGAATATCAAGCGAATATCAGCGTTTGGAATCGCCACTGGCATTGGCAGGGCATTGTGCCGAAATTGAATTTTCGTTACCAAAAAATGGATAGCAACATCGCCGATTTTTACTCTCGGGAAAATAAATCGCTATTTTTTACGTTAGAGAAGTTATTCTAGTGCTGATTTTTTGCACTACGCATACGCTTGCGTAACAAGCCGTAGAAAAAAATGAATGAAATGATGGCGAAAAAGCTATTTTCAGGTTATTCTAGTGCAATTTTTTATATCGGGCTGAGCCCCAATTTTATATTAGGTTGTTTCTATGAGCGAAAAATACACAAATGAAAAATATGTGGTAACGTGGGATATGTTCCATATGCACGCCCGTAAGTTGGCAGAAAATTTATTACCCGCTTCTCAGTGGAAAGGGATTATTGCCGTAAGCCGTGGCGGTTTGTTCCCTGCTGCGGTATTATCGCGTGAATTGGGTATTCGCCACGTAGAAACAGTTTGTATCGCAAGCTACGAGCACGATAGTCAAGGTGAGTTAAAAGTGTTACACGCGGCAGAAACCGATGGCGAAGGCTTTATTGTGGTTGATGATTTAGTTGATACAGGTAATACCGCAAAAGAAATTCGTAGAATGTATCCGAAGGCTCGTTTTGTAACGGTATTTGCAAAACCGCAAGGAGCCTCACTTGTGGATGATTATATTATTGATATTCCACAAGAAACGTGGATTGAGCAGCCGTGGGATTTAGGTATTACCTTTGTTCCACCTTTGGCTCGTTAGTCATTTCGTGTAATGGACAATGAAAATTGTCCATTATTTTTATCTGTTTTAAATTAGTTAAGAAAATGAGTTTAGGTCATCTTTATATTATTTCAGCACCAAGTGGTGCAGGTAAATCTTCGTTAATTAACGCATTATTGGGCGATTTGCCTCGTTCGGAAGTTCAGCTTTCTGTTTCTCATACAACACGTAGTCCACGTCCAGCTGAACAAGATGGCGTGCATTATTATTTTACTAGCCGAGAAGCATTTACGCATTTAATTGAACAAGGTCATTTTTTAGAATGGGCGGAAGTATTTGGCAATTACTATGGCACGTCGTTACCGATGATTGAACGTAGTCTTGAGCAGGGTATTGATGTTTTTCTTGATATTGATTGGCAGGGAGCAAGACAAATTCGGGAAAAAGTGAAGAATGTGAAAACTATCTTTATTCTCCCACCGTCAAAAGCAGAATTAGAAAAGCGTTTGATTGGGCGTGGGCAGGATTCTGATGAAGTGATTGCCAAACGTATGGCGGAAGCTGTATCGGAAATGAGTCATTATGATGAATTTGATTATGTGATTATTAATGATGATTTTCAACAAGCGTTATCTGAGCTGAAAGCGATTTTGCTTGCAGAGCGTGTGAGTTTGAGTAGTCAGAAAATTCGCCATATAAATCGGATCAGTGAGCTGTTAAATAATTAAATGAACAATTGTTCATTTTAACTGGAAAGAAAAAAGGTTCTTGGTTAGAATACGCCACTTTTCTACCTCAATTATTTCTATTCCCAAAGGACGTATAATGAAACTCTCAAAATCAGCGTTTTCGGTAGTATTAGCATTAACGCTAACCGCGTGTACTACAGGAAATATGAGCAATGATGGTACTTTGCAGCAAGCACAAGAGACTTATCAACGCTATGATGAAATTACCAAACAATATCGAATTAATGAGCAATGGTGGCAAGGCTATAATGATGCACAATTAAACCGTATTGTTGATTTAGCGATTAAAAATAATCTTGATTTAGCTAAAAGCAGTATTGCGGTCAATAAAGCACTTTACAATGCTAATTTAGTTGGGGCAAATTTAGTACCAACTTTTAGCGGTTCTGGGTCGGTTTCTGCAGCAAAAGGTTTGGGTTCTTCTTCCTCTAATAATGTTTCAACTGGCGTTTCAACAACCGCGGCTCAAGCGGCATTTAATTTAAGTTATACCATTGATTTATGGCGACGTTTGGCAGATACCGCAAGTGCAGCAGAGTGGGGGCATAAGGCTACGATTGAAGATTTAAAGGCAACACGTTTGTCTATTATCAATTCAGTTGTAACAACTTATTACCAACTCGCTTATTACTATGATGCTATTCGTATTACCGAAGAGAACGTAAAAAATTACGAGCAAATTGGTCGTATTTTAACGAATAAAATGAATGCGGGTGTCATTGACAGTTTGTCGGTTGATCAAGCACAACAAGCCGTATTAAGTGCGAGAAATAAGGTTATTGAATTACGAACAATGCAAAAATCAGCGGAGCAGACGTTACGTAATTTGCTAAATCTTCACCCAAATACACCGCTTCATATTCGTTATCCAAATGTGATGGATGTGAAATTACAAGGTGTAGATTTGAATGTACCCGTTTCAGCTATTGCAAATCGTCCTGATGTGTTAGGTTCATTACAACGCTTAAGAAGTGCATTTAAATCTTTAACTGCGACAGAGAAAAGCTGGTTCCCAACTTTAACGATTGGTGGCTCTATTACAGGCAGTGCAACAAATGTGGGTAATATTGCAGATAATCCTATTGGTAATGGGTTAATTAAACTGGATTTGCCATTCTTGGATTGGAACCGTGTAAAAAATAACGTAAAAATTTCAGAAGCAGATTATGTAACGGCTCGTTTAAATTATGAGCAAAAAATTACCGCAGCATTAAATGAAATAGATCGTTATTACTACAACTATACGCAATCAATAAGTGCGTTAAAAATGTTACAAGATACTTATAATCACGATAAACGAATTAGTTCATATTACAAAAATCGTTATGATCAAGGGGTTGCAGAATTCCGTGAGTGGATTGCAGCAATGAATACAGAGCGTAATTCACAATTTGCGATTTTAAATGCAAAATATTCCATTTTAACCAATGAAAATGCGGTTTACCAAGCAATGGCTGGCAAGTATAGAAAATAGCATATACATATAGAAATTTAAGTTTAAAAAGCGTGAATATGGAAACTCACGCTTTTTTAATTAATTTTATTGTAAGCCCAGCACTTTCCTGCCGTTGATACTTGCAATATTTGCCATTTCTTCTAAGTTAGTAAAGCGGCAGCCAGCAGAAAGCAGACTTAACTCTTGCCACATATCGCCTTCGCATAATGGAACCATATAGTCACAAATATTATCTGTGCCGATTGCAACTGTAATGCCTTCAGGAATGAGTTCATCAGCAGGTGTTAAGGCATTATGGAAAGGTTGTAAATCTTCTTTACGGCTACTATCAATCCACGCCATCGGACAAGCAATGACCATCATTTGGCTATCACGCATTTTTTGATATAGCATTTTGCGATACTCTTTGGGATGAGCACCAATCGAGATGCCGTGAATTGCTACTACTTTGCCTTGCATTCCGTGCTCTATTGATTTATCGCAAAGTTGTTCCGTCTCTTTTTCTGTTGGTGAGTTAAATTGATCGACGTGGACGTGTAACATTTTACCGAGCGATTTGGCGGTATCCATTAAAATATCCATTGCCTCCAGGCCTTTGCCGTAATCAAGTTCATCACGATAGGGCAGCCCTCCAATAATATCGACCATTTCCGAGCCAATATCGAACCATTTTTTCGCAGTTGGCTCAATAACACCTTTTAAAGTTTGGTTGGCAAATTTTAGGATAATATCATTTTTATACACTTCACGTGCTTTATGGGCAGCAATAATAGCTCTATCTTCACATACCTGATCGATATCAACAAAAGTTCCGAATGCAGTTACGCCTTGTGAAATCATTAACTCAATTGCTTGTGAAAAGCGACGGTAGTAGTCATCAACGCTTGAATTGCGTTTAACTTCATCGACTAAATCCCATTTTTGTTGTAGATTCGCATTTTGGTAAACGGTGATTTTCTCTGGTGTCATCGTAAATGCACGGTCTGCGTGAGCGTGTGCATTAACCCAGCCTCCTTGTTTGATTATTTCATCACGAATATGACCTTTTAAGGTGCGAATCAACAGGCTCATATATGCTATTCCTTTTCAATATTATCAATTTGGGTTTAAAAATCGGCTTAGGTAGTTGCTCTTAATTGAGCTGATATTACAAAAAAATCGCTTTACAGCGATTTTTAATATTTAGAAATGAATAAAAAAACAGCTACGCCTCGAAAAACGATGCGTAGCTGTTTAGCATTTTGTGTTTTGAAAATAAGAGAATTCATTTCTAGTTCCTTGTTTGGACTAGGGCGGTAGTATAATGCGTTTTTTATTAAATAGCAAACGTTTGCGATGATTGAAATTAGTCGATAAACTTTTTACAATAAGGCGTTCTCATTGGGGTGCAACAAGCGGTTGTTTTTAGGTAAAAATTTGCAAAATTTTATACAAATCAAACCGCTTGTAGCTGAGAAATACCCATAGAACCTGATCTGATTAATATCAGCGTAGGGATTTGAGATAAGCAACTTTGCCTTTCTTAAATCCTTCTATCTACTTAATTTTAGAAGGACTTTTTTATGAAATTGATTTTATCTTCACTGGCATTACTGACTGCTACGGCATTTGCCAATCAACCAACACTAACAGTTTATACTTACAGCTCTTTTGCCTCTGAATATGGCCCTGCTTATAAGTTGGAACAGAATTTTGAGAAAGAATGTCAGTGCGATTTAAAGTTTATGCCGTTTGATGATAGCGTAACGATGTTTAATCGCGTCCGTTTAGAAGGCAAAAAAACCAAAGCTGATGTGGTATTAGGTATTGATAATTTCTTACAAGCTGAGGCAGAGAAAAGCGGATTATTTACCGAATTTGAGGCCAAAACTAAATTAGAGATTAAAGACAAAATTTTCTTTCCGTATGATATGGGGTCTTATGCCTTTATTTATGATAAAGAAAAGTTAAAAAATCCGCCTAAAAGTTTAAAAGAGCTTGTGGAACGCCAAGATCTCAAAGTCATTTATCAAGATCCTAGAACCAGCAGTGTTGGGCGTGGCTTCTTAATGTGGGTAAATCAGGTCTATGGTGATGAAACGCCAAACGCGTGGAAAACATTAGCAAAACACACAGTAACAGTAGGTAAAGGCTGGTCTGAAACCTACGGGGCTTTCTTAAAAGGGGAGTCGGATCTCGTGCTAAGTTATACCACCTCTCCTTTATATCATAAGTGGCACGAAAAAACGGATAAGTATGTCGCTGCCCCTTTCGAGGAAGGGCATTTAGTTCAAGTTGAAAATGCTGCTATTGTAAAAACGACTAAGCAAAAAGCCCTAGCAAATCAATTTCTTGAATTTTTACATCAACCAGAGTCACAACATATTATTTCTTATCATAATGTGATGAACCCTGTTTTAGCTGAGGGAACAGACCCTGCTTTTGCAGATATGCCAACCTATAAAAAATTAGCATTTACCCCACCATCTAATGAGGTAGTGCAAAAATGGCTTGCTGATTGGTCAAAAAGTTGGTAAATAAATAGGCAGATAAATAGCCGAATTGATATTCGGCTATAATTGTGTGCAAATAAATCCATAAATGTAAAAATCTTGCAAATTTATTTGTGAGTCAGTTAATTTTGTGTTATTTATAGCCGCCATTACTAAAAACCCGAAGATTTGATTTTTTTCGTATAAAGTAGTTACAAGGAAGTTAGTTTGTTATTCGGGAATAATTTAACAATAAAATTCCAAACAAGGAGTAAATCTATGACTGAAGCGGCTAAAACCACCTCTCTCGGATTATTGGCATTAGCAGGCGTGCAGCCCTATGAAGCTAAAAAAGATGAAGAATATATGAATGAAGCTCAACGTGAGCATTTCAATAAAATTCTAAAAGCTTGGCATAGTCAAATTATGGAAGAAGCAGAACGCACTAAAAGCCAGCTTCAAGAAGATATGACGAACTTTGCTGATCCTAACGACCGTGCAAGCCAAGAAGAAGAATTTAGCTTAGAGCTTCGTAATCGTGATCGCGAACGTAAATTGTTGAAAAAAATTGAGCAAACATTGTATAAAATCCAAGAAGATGATTATGGTTTTTGCGAAACCTGCGGTGTGGAGATTGGGATAAAACGCTTAGAAGCTCGCCCAACAGCAGATTTATGTATTGATTGTAAAACCTTAGCTGAAATTCGAGAAAAGCAATTAGGTTTATAATTTGTGCATAATGCCTCTTTTTTAAGAGGCATTTACTATTTAGAGGTGTATTATTTTTAATTATATTAAGTCATTGTTTTCCAAACCGAAAAAACGAAATACGGAAAATGAAAACCAGGCAAGAGAGAAGCAAGTGGTGAGCGAGCAAAGCCATCATCGCTCAAAGCGTGCTACGCCTAAATTTACAGAATCAAAAAGTCAGTCAAACAGAGAGAAAGGGCATCATAATGCACCATCACATATAGTGCATAAAAAATTTGTGGTGAATGCTTCACAATACGGCATTAGCCCGAAGGGATTTCCTAAAAATGCACTTTCTATTGTCGATAAATTGCATATTGCTGGCTTTGAAGCCTACATCGTAGGCGGCTGTATTCGAGATCTTCTGTTTGAGAAAAAACCAAAAGATTTTGATATTGCAACGAATGCTCGTCCAGAAGAAATTCAACGTATTTTTGGCAGACAATGCCGATTAATTGGTCGTCGTTTTCGTTTAGCACATATTATGTATGGGCGTGAAATTTTTGAGGTGGCAACTTTCCGAGCAGGGCACGAATCTCACCGTAATGATAAAATTTCAAAAGTCAGCGATGAGGGAATGTTACTTCGTGATAACGTCTATGGCACGTTAAGAGATGATGCCGAACGACGAGATTTTACGGTTAATGCTTTATATTACGACACTAAACGTAATTTAATTTTTGATTTTTTTAGCGGTATTGAAGATTTACGAGCGGGTAAATTATGCTTGATTGGTGAGCCTGCTATTCGCTATCAAGAAGATCCTGTACGGCTACTCAGAGCAATTCGTTTTATGGCGAAGCTAGATATGTTTTTGGATAAACCAACGCAGGATCCAATTCGTGATATGGCGGTACTGCTAACGAATATTCCAGCGGCTCGTTTATTTGATGAGTCGTTAAAGCTATTGCAAACAGGCGTAGGGCTAAAAACTTATCAGCTCTTGCGTGAGTATAATTTGTGGCAATTTTTATTCCCCGTTTTAACGCCATTTTTCACCCCAAAAAACGACTCTAATGCTGAGCGTATGATTATTAAAGCGTTAAATTCGACGGATGAACGTATTGCTGATAAATTGCCTGTCAATCCTGCTTTTTTATTTGCGGCACTGCTTTGGTATCCATTGTGTGAAAAAATAGAACAGCTTAAAAATGAAGGTGGTTTCAACAATCACGATGCGATGCTACTTGCAGCAAATGATATTTTGGCAGAGAGTTGTAAGGCTATCGCTTTACATCGCCGTCATACCTCAGTCATTCGCGATATTTGGGCGTTGCAATTCCAGATGACGAAGCGTGCAGGCAATCGTCCACAGCAAACATCAGAACATATTAAGTTTCGTGCAGGGTTTGATTTATTGGTTATGCGTGCAGAAATTGAGGGCGGCGATTTGGTTGAACTCTCTGCGTGGTGGCACGAGTACCAATTTAGTAATGATGTACAACGTGGCGAGTTATTAAAATCTTTTCGTCATTTACCACAGGCTCAGCTTGAACAGAAGAAAAAACGCCGCCGTAGAACCTTTAAGAAAAAGCCAAAATCGGCAAAGGCAGAATAATTTCGTCGGGCAGACCAATCTGACTGCCCGTTTTTACAAAGGAAAACTATGGAAACCGTTTATATTGCCTTAGGCTCAAACCTAGATGATCCGCTAGAACAAATCAAACAAGCGGTCGGAAAATTGAAAAAATTTGCCATTCGTTTGGAAAGCAGCCCTTTTTACGGCTCGAAACCGATTGGGCCGCAAGATCAACCCAATTATGTAAATGCAGTGGTGAAATTTGAAACAGACTTGTCGCCAATAGCACTATTAGACAAACTACAAAGTATCGAAAATGAACAAGGTAGGGTGCGTTTACGCCGTTGGGGTGAGCGGACTTTAGATTTAGATATTATTTTGTACGGCAATCAGCAAATTCAAACCGAGCGTTTAACTGTGCCGCATATTGAAATGAAAAATCGTGAATTTGTGATTGTACCTATGTTTGATTTAAATCCTGAATTGGTATTACCTACAGGGGAAAAGTTAGCCGATATTTATCAGCAATTTAAAGATCATCAAATGGTTAGATTCAACGAATCACTAGATAATTAAAAGAGTTGCGAAGCGAGCTGAATTTGAATAAAAAAGCAATTACCGCAATATTACGGTAATTGTACGATTTGTTAGATGACCACATTCGTGAAAGGGTATAAGATCGAAAGGAAGGTTGAGATAGTCCAAGCGGTCGGATTTTTGATATTTTTTCCCAGTAATAGCCACGCCAACATAGATAAAATAACAAATTGTGCGACAAAATAGAGACTAAATGGCAGTAACGACATTTCAGGCATTACTTGTAGATATTGATATAGCACGAATGCTGACCAGCAGTAGTTGAGTATCAACGCAATCAAGGCGGCTTTGACTAATAATTTCAAGAAAACCTCTAAACGGCTTTTTGCCAACATTAAATACCAACCCGCTAATAAAATACCGAGCAATACTTGAGCGAAGTTATTAGCACGAATGCCATTAAATAGTGAGCGTAGCTCAAACCAATAAATGGCTAAATATTCAATGATACCAATCGTAACAATACCAAATCCACAATATATCAGTGTGTTATACAAATTTTCATCTTCGGGCAAGCGGAAATAGATTAGGCAAGATAAAATGGCAGCAAAGCTTGCAATTGCCATTGGGTTGTATTTGGGGGTAAAGCCAATCGAATAAATAAAATTCCCCACAGCAAAAATCAGTAAAAAAGGCAAAATAAAAGTGAGGCGGTTGGTTTGCCCACGACAAATTTCCCCTTTCCATAACACTAAGAGGGCAATTAAAGAAGTCACAAAAAACGCCAATAAATAAGGAGAGATAAAAATTGCATTGCGTGGGGCTGCGTAAAAATTAAGTACCATTTCAATAAATAACATTAACACCATTGGCAAGGCGGCGTGTGTGGCAATTTCAAGTTTTGACGGCGTATAGTTATCGTGAGCCATAAGGAATCCCAAAAATATAAAGAAAAATGATTTCGAACCCAAATTATGCCATAATACGCAAGACTTTTTAACTTCAAGGGGGAAAGAAAATATGCGAATTTTACACACAATGTTACGTGTTGGAGATTTAGAACGTTCAATTAAGTTCTATACCGAAGTATTAGGGATGCGTTTATTACGCAGAAGTGAGAACGAGCAATACAAGTACTCTTTAGCTTTCTTAGGTTATGCTGATGAAAGCGAAAGTGCAGTCATTGAGCTGACTTACAACTGGGGTGTGGAAAGCTACGAACTAGGCACAGCTTATGGTCATATCGCATTAGGCGTTGATGATATTTATCAAACGATTGAAGATGTGCGTGCCGCAGGCGGTAATATTACGCGTGAGCCAGGCCCTGTATTAGGCGGCACAACCGTGATTGCATTTGCTGAAGATCCCGATGGTTACAAAATCGAATTTATTGAAAATAAAAACGCACAAGCCGCATTAGGAAACTAATTCCTTTCACATAGTCACAAGCGGTCGGATTTGTAAAAAATTTTGCAAATCAGACCGCTTGTATTTTTAAGTTGAAATAAAATGGAAAATATAACTGAATCTATCCCTCAATCGACTACACCACCAACCGATTATAATCTATTAAAAAATCGCTTTCGTGGCTATTTGCCTGTTGTGATTGATGTTGAAACGGCAGGGCTAAATGCTCAAACCGATGCGTTATTGGAGCTGGCGGCAATTACTGTGAAAATGGACGAAAACGGCTATTTAGTTGAAGATCAAAAATGCCATTTTCATATCAAACCGTTTGAAGGGGCAAATATCAACCCCGAATCTCTTAAATTTAACGGCATTGATATTGATAACCCCCTGCGTGGTGCGGTGGCAGAGAATATTGCGATCCCTGAAATGTTTAAAATGGTGCGTAGGGCGATGAAAGAACAAGGTTGCCAGCGTGCGATTATTGTGGCTCATAATGCCACATTCGATCAGAGTTTTTTACAAGCAGCAATCAAGCGGATTAACGCTAAACGTGATCCATTCCACCCTTTTGCAATGTTTGATACCGCAACACTTGCTGGTTTTATGTATGGGCAAACCGTGTTAGTTAAAGCCTGCCAAGCTGCCCAAATTAACTTTGACGGACACCAAGCGCATTCAGCATTATACGATACCGAAAAGACCACAGAGCTATTTTGTGCTATGGTGAATAAACTAAAAGATTTGGGCGGCTTTCCACACATTTAGTGTAGAGGAAGATGGGCGTTATTTTTCAATTTTTATTATTTAAAAGATGGCTCTCTAAAAAAATATAATCTAGCTATTTACACAGTTCTTCTATATAAATAAAATGGTAATCATTTTTAATTAAGGAGAAAATTGTGTTTAAAATAAAAAATAGCGTTATTTTATTGAATGCTGTACTACTTTCGGCTTGTACTTCAAACGGTGGTAGTTTTGATACCAATTCAGTTAAGGCAAGCCCATCTCATTCTAGCTCTTCTAAAGACTCAACAGCCCAACCTAAATCAGAACGTAGAACGATATCTTCGACTGAAAGCTCAGCTCAACCATCCTTAGGATTTCAAACTAAAATTCCACGTCGTAATTTCTTCGGTGGCACAGGAGAGGAAAATGGAGCGATTGAGGCGATCACGCCTATTGTAGGTGAGTCGTTAGATATTGAGAAAGAAGTAAAAAAACTTTTTGAAGAAGTGAAAAAGCTTGGTGATGATGAAGACCTGATTATTCATACTCACGATGGAAAAAAATTACATCATAAGCGAGAGATGAAATTTGTTCGTTCGGGTTATTTCCTTCATTTAGATGCTGCAACCGAGAGAAGTAAACGAGGAGAACCTCGTCTTCTAAAAACAGGCCCTACAGGGTATGTTTATTATTTAGGCACTCAACCATCTAAAGCTTTCCCAACCCAAATAGCAACTTATGAAGGAACTTGGGATTTTACTACTAATGCATCTGCAAAAAATAAAAGTAAGTATTTTGAAGGAGGTGATGCTGGTACGAATGTTGGGGCTACGCCAGAAAACAACCAAGCAAATACAGAGGTGGAAGGCAATCCTATAGGGCATAGTAGTAAGTTTGAGGTTAATTTTAGCGATAAAACGCTTAAAGGTACTTTAACTAAAAATGGCTATGTAAATCCAAGGGAAAAGGACAAGCAGGAAATTACTGATCATTATAAGATAGAAGCGAATATCCACGGAAACCGCTTTAATGGTAAGGCAAAGGCTTTAAAAACAGACGATCCTTACTTTGGTAAAGATAGTAATACAGTAGAAGGCGGTTTTTATGGCGATAAAGCTCAGGAACTTGCGGGAAAATTTTTGGCAGATGACAAATCAATTTTCGTTGTATTTGCGGGTAAGCGTGATGAAAAAGGTGAAGACAAGGTCGAAAAGAAATTTGATTCAGTGCAAGTGAGTTTGAAAGATTTGGCTAAATCAGATATGGATACTTTTGGTCTGGCAACTCATTTAGTTATTGATGGTGTTCAAATTGCTTTATTGCCAGAAGAAAAAACACGTTTTGCTGATATGGATTTTTATCAAGTATTAACAAAAAATATAAATGGTAAAGATTACAAAATTTCAGTCTGTTGTAATAATTTAGACTATGTTAAATTCGGCACATTTGAACAAGACAGCCAAGATAATAAAGACGGGCATCAATACTTAGTGGGTGAACGTACGGCAGTTGCTGATTTACCAAAAGAGGCTCGTATTTATCGTTATACTGGTACTTGGGATGGAATTATTCGTAGTAAGAATGGGGGTGTAGGTGGTGATTCGCCAAGTGATAAAGCTCATGGCACTCGTTCTATATTTGATGTGAATTTTGCCGATAAGAAGATTGAAGGTAAATTGATTGCGAATGATGGTTTAGAGACAAATCCGATGCTGACATTAGATGGAAAGATTGAAGGCAATGGTTTTAGCGGTACAGCAAAAACGGGTGAAAAAGGCTTTAATATTGATAATAAGAGTACAGCTGGTGGTACAGTTGTTCATCTTAATGCCAAATTTGAAGGTGGTTTTTATGGTCCGCAAGCTGCTGAATTAGGCGGCATTGTGCATAGTGCAGAAACTAATAAAGATAAAGTGAGTATCACTTTCGGTGGAAAACGCTAGGTAGAGAATAAGCCAAGACTTACCCGCTCTAACAAGCGGGTAATTTTCGCCAAAAAAATGTAAAATCTAAAGGATAAATAAAACAATGAAAGAACATACTTTCCATTATTCGCCGATTGCTATAGCAGTCATTTTTTCCGTCTCACACTCTCAATTATTTGCTAATGAACATCAAATGACAAACGATCATTCTGCAGTTCTCGATGAAGTTGTTGTGACTGAGAGCCGCTACGCTCATGAGAGACAAAATGAAGTAACAGGCTTGGGTAAAGTCGTTAAAAATTATGATGAAATGAGCAAAAATCAAATTTTGAGGATTCGAGATTTAACACGTTACGATCCTGGTATTTCTGTGGTAGAACAGGGGAGAGGGGCAAGTAGTGGTTATGCTATTCGTGGTGTAGATAAAAATAGAGTGGCAATGTTGGTGGACGGTTTGCCACAAGCACAACACTATAATACTTCAGGTTCTCAGGCGAATGGCGGAGCAATCAACGAAATTGAATATGAAAATATTCGTTCGATTGAGTTGAGCAAAGGGGCAAGTTCTGCTGAATATGGATCAGGTGCGTTAGGTGGTGCAATTGGTTTTCGTTCTAAAGATTCTCAAGATATTATTAAAGAGGGTCAAAATTGGGGATTGGATACCAAAACTGCCTATGTAGGCAAAAATAGTGAATTGATGCAATCAATTGCGATGGCTGGTCAGTCTAGTGGATTTGATGCCTTAGTGATTGCCACACATCGTCACGCTAAGGAAACAAAAATTCATAGTGAAGCTTATAATATCCAACATCAAATTGCTCGTTTAACTGGCTATGAAAATCGCTATAATCTTAGTCCTGGTAGTCAATTGGAGCAACCAGGCGGTCGTTTCTTTATTATTAAAGATAATTGCTCGACACCAGCAAGTTGTACACCAAGAGCGGATGTGAAGATCAATAATGATAACTTTACATCTAGGGAATCACCTGAATTGTCAGCAGCTGAAAAACAACAATTGGCTCAAATACCCTATAGAAAAGAGACGCTTTCTGCGAATGAATATACAGGTAAAGATAGAATTGCACCGAATCCTATGGACTACAAAAGCAATTCCGTATTTCTTAAATTTGGCTATCGTTTTACGCCATATCACTACTTAGGCACAGTATTTGAAAATACAGCTCAACGTTATGATATTCGTGATATGCAAACGCCAGCTTACTATACTAAAAATGACATTAATCCGAGTACGGATAATCTCTATAAATTAAGTCAAGTGTACGAAGGTGATATTTTATTAAATGGATTGGTTTTCGATAAGACTATTCCTTACGGTACTCGATATAGTAGAGCTAAATTTTTCGATGAGCGTCACTATAAACGTCGTGTTGGATTAAAGTATGAATATCAAGTAGAGAAGCCGACTTGGTTAGACAAGGCAACACTAAGTTGGGACAAACAAGATATTGCTTTACATAGTAAGATGCACCGCTTGCATTGTAGCGACTATCCAGTTGTGAGCAAGCATTGCCGCCCAAGTTTAGACAAGCCTTGGTCTATGTATGAAACTGAGAAAAATACTTATCGTGAAAAACATCAGACCATCCAGCTAGATTTAAGTAAAGCCGTTACCGCTGGTCGAGATTGGTTTAAACAGCAACATAAATTTAATTTCAATATTGGTTTGGATAAATTCAGTTCTGATCTTGAACGCGGTGATTGGCACGCTCAATATACGGAAGCGGGTTATATTCACGAAAGTGGACAAGGACGTTTGGATAACCCAGATGTTTATGTGCGTAAGCCTCGCAGCATTGTGACAAAATCGCTTTGTAACAACAGTCGTGGTGGTATTCTTAACTGTGAAACTCGTACTATTAAAGGGCATAATCGCTTTATTGGCTTACGTGATTTAATGAGTAGTCAATATGTTGATTTAGGGCTTGGAGTACGATTTGATGAACATCGTTTTAAATCTTCAGATCCTTGGACAGTTAGTAAAACGTATCGTAATTGGTCTTGGAATAGCGGTATAACGCTCAAACCAACAGATTTTGTCTCGTTCTCTTACCGTATCTCGAATGGGTTTAGAGTACCAGCATTCTATGAACTGTATGGAAAGCGTAAACATATCGGTAACACGAATGATGAGTCTCTTCAAAGAGAGCATCGTAATCGTCGTTTAAACGTAGAAAAATCTATTAACCACGAATTTGGCATTAGCTTTAAAGGCAATTTTGGTTATATCGATCTTAGTTACTTCCATAATCAGTATAAGGGGATGATCGCCGAAGCCTGTAAAAAAGATGACAGTACGGTAACCTGTATTGATAATTATCATAATGTGCAAGATGTAACATTAAATGGTATTAATGTTGTCTCAAAATGGGATCTTCACGGCTTAATGTCTTTTATTCCTGATGGCTTTAATGCACACTTAGCTTACAATAAAGTTAAAGTGAAAAAACGTAGCCTTAATGATCCGACATTACACGCTGTAAATGACCCAACTTTAGAGGCTATTCAACCAGGTAAATATGTATTAGGTGTTGGTTATGATCACCCTGAACAAAAATGGGGAATTAATTTGACAACCACGTATTCTAAAGCAAAAAATGCTGATGAAATTAAAGGTACCCGTCACTATGGTATCCATCGTGTTGATTTAGGTGGAAAAGTGACTGGTTCTTGGTATACACACGATTTAACCGGTTATGTTAATTATAAAAACTATACCCTACGAGCGGGTATTTATAACCTGATGAATCGTAAATACAGTACTTGGGAATCAGTCCGCCAATCATCTAGTACTGCAATAAACCAAGATACGGGTAATAACTACACTCGTTTCGCAGCACCAGGACGTAATTTCAGCCTTGCATTTGAGATGAAGTTCTAAAACTAAAAAGAAAAAACGCTAAATAGATAATATTTAGCGTTTTTCTTTACTTAAAAATTGCACCTTAATCAGTTTATCAAGACTGTTTAAGGTGCATTTTTTTATGAGTTTTAGATTAACCCATACCGTATTTTTTTAATTTTTTACGTAATGTACCGCGGTTAATGCCTAGCATTGTTGCTGCACGAGTTTGATTGCCGCGAGTATATTGCATCACCATATCTAACATTGGGTGTTCGATTTCAGATAATACTAATTCGTATAATTCTGTTGGATCTTCACCATTTAATTGAGATAGATAGTTTTTTAATGCTGCTTTCACGTTATCACGCAGAGGTTTGTTAACCTGTTGTGCTTGTGAATTTAACATTGTTACTGTTAATGGGTTTTGTGTAGGTTGTTGTTCTAACATTTTTTTATCCAACTTTATTATTAAGATTCTAAAGAATCAATTTAACAAAATCTTCTAATGCGTTAAGTTGCTCTTTGGTAGAGTTTAACGTATTAAAAGTGCGTTTAAAATTTGACTCTGGTTGTAATTGTTCCACATACCAACCAACGTGTTTACGGGCAATTCGATAGCCTTTTTCTTCACCATAAAATTGGTGCAAGTCTTCAATATGCTTAAACATTAGTTGATATTTTTCTTTTTCAGGTAATGTGGAATATTGCCCAGTTTCAAAAAAATCGTTGATCTCCTTAAATAGCCAAGGATTACCAAAGCTACCTCGTCCGATCATCACCGCATCAACATTGGTGTAATCTAAAACAGACTTTGCTTTTTCTGCGGAGCGTATATCGCCATTTGCAATAATCGGAATCGACACGGTTTGTTTTACCGCTTTGATACTTTCATATTCCGCTTCACCGTTAAATAAACAGCTGCGAGTACGCCCATGAATAGTCAGTGCCTTAATTCCAGCTTGTTCTGCAATTTTGGCTATTGTCAGACAATTTCTATTTTCAAGATCCCAACCTGTTCTAATTTTTAAGGTAACAGGCACATCAACGGCATTTACAACAGCATTTAATATTTGAGCGACTAATTCAGGTTCACGCAACAAGGCTGAGCCTGCCATTTTCTTATTTACCTTTTTCGCAGGGCAGCCCATATTAATATCAATAATATCTGCCCCATACTCAACATTAATTTTTGCAGCTTGTGCCATCTCTGTTGGGTCTGAACCTGCAATTTGTACAGCATTTATACCGATTTCATCGTGATGTGCTAAACGCAATCTTGATTTCTCGGTGTGCCATACATCAGGATTTGTGGACATCATTTCTGAAAACGTCAAACCTGCACCAAGTTGGCTACATAATCGGCGAAAAGGCTGGTCGGTAATACCAGCCATCGGTGCAAGGAAAATACGGTTTTTGATTTCATATTGTCCTATTTGCATTTTTAACCTTTTATTAACAAATTTGAAGTAATTTTAACCAGAAAGATACCCAAATAAAAAGTACGGCAAATACCGTACTTTTTAATTGATGCTTATTATCAGTTTCACTGATTTAGGGGGCGTATGATACGCATTTTTTAATCATTTTGGAAGTCTATAAATTAGACAATGTGCAAAAATAGCGAAAATATTTTTATTGACAATATAAAAATAGGATTAAACGTGCTTTATATAGACAACTTTACCCACATTTCCTATCCAATTAATTTCAGCGATGGTTGAGGTTGGAAATTGCACATTGCTTTGATTGTTTGTTAAAAGCTGGCTTAAATCAAATACTAGAGGCAAATGTGAAATGAGTAGAATATTTTTTGCTCCTTCTTCTCTTAAAAAACGAAGGTAATCTTCAATAATATAGGGATTACCATCAGGCGTAATTTCTTCCCATTCTTCAATAAGATTTGCAACGTTTTGAGAAAAATTGACCGCTTGCATACCTGTTATAATATTTTCAAGGGTTTGTCTGGCACGAAGGTAAGGACTAACCAGAATTTTATCAAGTTGTATTTGCTTATTGGTTAAATATTCACCTAGCCACTTGCCTTGTAAGATAACATTTTTTATGCCATTTTCGGTTAAACAGCGAGCGGGATCACTCGGGGCATTAAAACTTGCTTCTCCGTGTCGCATAATCCAAATATTCATAACATTCTCCTTAACTTGTATTTAAACTCTTGTCATTTAGGCGTATAATGACCCTCGTTTAACGCATAATCAAGTGCTTAGAAAGATTTTAGCTTATATTTTAAATTTATTATGGAGTCAAATAATGTCTAGAAAACTCAGAAGAACCAAGATCGTTTGTACAATGGGGCCTGCAACCGACCGTGGTAATACATTAGAAAAAATTATTGCTGCTGGTGCGAATATGGTTCGTATGAACTTCTCTCACGGTATTCCTGAAGATCATATCGAACGTGCAAACAAAGTACGTGAAATTGCTTCAAAATTAGGTCGTCAAGTTGCTATTTTAGGCGATCTTCAAGGACCTAAAATTCGTGTTTCGACATTCAAAGATGGCAAAATTTTCTTAAGTATTGGCGACAGATTTACTTTAGATGCAGATTTACCGCGTGGCGAAGGTCATCAATCTGCGGTTGGCTTAGATTATAAAAATCTACCAAACGATGTAGTACCAGGCGATATTTTGTTATTAGATGATGGTAATGTGCAACTTAAAGTATTAGAAGTTGAAGGTATGCGTGTTCATACTGAAGTGACCGTTGGTGGCCCTTTATCAAACAACAAAGGGATTAATAAATTAGGCGGTGGTTTATCTGCACCTGCATTAACAGAAAAAGATAAAGAAGACATTAAATTAGCAGCAAAAATTGGTGTGGATTACTTAGCGGTTTCATTCCCACAATCAAGTGCGGATTTAGAATATGCGCGTCAACTAGCCAAAGAAGCGGGTTTAGAGGCAAAAATTGTGGCTAAAGTAGAACGTGCAGAAACGGTTGCGACAGAAGAGGCTATGGACGACATCATTTTAGGGGCTGATGTTGTTATGGTTGCACGTGGTGATTTAGGGGTTGAAATTGGCGATGCAGCGTTAGTGGGTGTACAAAAGCGTTTAATCCGCCGTGCTCGTAAGTTAAACCGTGTAGTGATTACCGCAACGCAAATGATGGAATCAATGATTAAAAAACCAATGCCAACTCGTGCTGAGGTAATGGATGTTGCAAATGCAGTATTAGATGGTACTGATGCCGTAATGCTTTCAGGGGAAACGGCAAATGGTGATTATCCAGTTGAAACAGTAAGATCAATGGTGGAAGTGTGTTTAGGTGCAGAAACAATGCCAAGCATCAATATTTCACGTCATCGTATGGAAGATAGATTTAAGTCTATTGATGAAGCCGTTGCAATGTCTGCAATGTACACGGCAAATCACTTAGAAGGCGTATCAGCAATTGTTTCATTAACACAATCAGGCGAAACAGCAAAATTAATGAGCCGTATTAGCTCTGGTTTACCAATATATGCTCTTTCTCGTAACCCAAAAGCATTGAATCTTTGTGCGCTTTATCGTGGTGTTACGCCAGTACTTTACAATGAAGAAAGCCGTACAATGGAAGGCGCTAAAAGAGCGATTGCTCAATTAAAAGAGCAAGGTTATTTATTAACGGGTGAATTAGTACTTCTAACACACGGTGATGAATTAAAAGCAGGTGGCACAAATACTTGCCGTATTTTAAGAGTGGAATGATATAAACGCTAAAACAAAAGCCACATTACTTATGTGGCTTTTTTATATCTTAATATCGTTTTATGAACGCCTAACTATTTGAATTACTATGCTAAATAGACCCCTTTCAATTTGTATTTTACGCCTCTCAGCCATTGGTGATGTGTGTCATACTTTAGCCGTTGTGCAAGCTATCCAGCGGCACTATCCCTCTGCTGAAATTACTTGGATCATCGGAAAAACAGAAGCAGCACTAATGAAAAACATTCCTAATGTACAGTTAATTTCCTTTGATAAAAAATCAGGCTGGAAAGAATTGTTTACAATATGGAGGCAGCTTTCCCACAAGCGGTTTGATTTTCTACTAAATTTGCAAACGGCATTTCGGGCTTCAATACTTTCACTTGGCATTAAAGCAGATAAAAAAATAGGTTTTAATAAGGATAGAGCAAGAGAAATGCAATGGTTATTTACCAATCAAAAGGTTGAAATGGCCAGCTCTCCTCACGTTCTTGATGGGCAGATGATGTTTGCTAAAGCGATTGGCGTGACGGATTTATCTGCAAAATGGGATCTGTTTGTGAGCGATGAAGATTTAGCTTATGGAAAAAAATTCATTGATTTCACGAAAAAAAATGTGCTAATTGCTCCTTGCTCAAGTAAAAAAGAGAAAGATTGGCTACCAGAAAGATACGCAGAACTTTCTAATTGCTTGATTGAGAAAAATATCAATGTGCTGATTGCAGGATCGCCTTCTCGCTATGAAATGGAAACCGCACACAAAATACACCAACTTGCTCCGAAAAGTTGCAATATTGCAGGCAAAACTACGTTAAAACAATTAGCTGGCGTGATTCGGCAAGTAGATTTAGTCATTTCCTCTGATTCAGCACCAGCCCATATTGCGACAACTCAACATACTCCAGTTGTTGGGCTGTATGCAATTCATAACCCAAAGCGGACGGGGCCTTACCAAGATTTAAATAAAGTGGTTTCTGTATATGATGAAGCAATTTTGCAATCTTATGGCAAACCTTGGCAAGAATTGGCGTGGGCAACCAAAGCTAAAGGCAAAAATTGGATGGAAAAAATCAGCGTTGATGCAGTAAAGCAAAAAATAGTTGAAACCTTAAAAATAAAGTTGTAAAGTGAGTGTACTAAAAAATTTACATTAGGAAATAAAAATGAACACTGTATTTAACCAAGATAGCGTACATAACGTTAATATAAAAGATGAAAAAGTATTATTAACCCCACAAGAGCTAAAGCAGGAATTTCCATTGCCAGAACATTTACGCGAGCAAATTGAACGTTCACGTAAAGTCATTTCTGACATTATTCACCGACGTGATAAACGCCAGTTGATTGTTATTGGTCCTTGCTCTATTCACGATCCGATTGCTGCTATTGAATATGGTAAAAAACTAAAAGCACTTTCAGACCAGGTGAGTGATAAGCTTTACATTGTAATGCGGGTGTATTTTGAGAAACCTCGTACTACAGTCGGTTGGAAAGGGTTAATTAACGATCCGAAAATGGATGGCTCTTTTGATGTAGAAACTGGTCTGCGTGTTGGACGCAAACTTTGTTTAGATTTAGCTGAAATGGGCTTGCCTCTTGCGACTGAAGCTTTAGATCCGATGACGCCACAATATCTTGCTGATTTATTTAGTTGGTCTGCAATTGGGGCAAGAACCACAGAATCGCAAACGCACCGTGAATTAGCCTCGGGTTTATCAATGGCGGTTGGTTTTAAAAATGGTACAGATGGTGGCTTAGCCGTTGCACTTAATGCGATGCAATCTTCTGCTCAAGGTCATAGTTTTATCGGCATTAATCAAAAAGGGCAGGTGACTTTACTGAAAACGAAAGGGAATGAAGACGGACATATTATTTTGCGTGGTGGCAAAACGCCGAACTATGAAAAGCAATATGTTGATGACTGCGAATGGGTGCTCAAACAAGCAAACTTACCTGTTGCGATTATGATTGATTGCAGCCACGGCAACTCCAATAAAGATTATCGCCGCCAACCAGTTGTCGCAGAAAATGTGTTGGAGCAATTATTAGCAGGCAACACTTCAATTATTGGCTTGATGATTGAGAGCCACTTAAATGCGGGTAATCAGTCATCAGAATTACCATTTGATGAGATGGCGTATGGTGTTTCAATTACCGATGCTTGCATTGATTGGCAAACGACAGAAAATCTTTTAACCCATTTTGCAGAAAAATTACGCCATCGGTAATTTGCAAAAAATAATGAGAAAATAACCGCTTGTTTTATGGTTGATAAAAATATGAACCCATTAGCTCCATTACGTGAACAAATTGATCAGGTTGATCAACAGCTCATTAAATTACTTGCCCAGCGTTTATCTCTTGTGGCAGAAGTCGGAAAAGTGAAAGCAGAGCACGGTATTCCTGTTTATGCACCAGAGCGAGAAACCGCAATGATTTCCGCCCGCCGAGGAGAGGCGGAAAAACAAGGCATTCCAGCTGATCTGATTGAAGATGTGCTACGCCGTGTAATGCGTGAATCTTACGCCAATGAAAACAAGCACGGCTTCAAAAGAGTAAATACGGCAATTCAAAAAATTGTCATCGTAGGCGGTAACGGGAAATTAGGTGGATTATTCGGTAATTATTTAACCCTATCTGGCTATAATGTTGAGGCATTAGGGCGTGATGATTGGGCGAATGCGAAGCAAATATTAGCAAATGCAGATGTGGTTATTGTGTGTGTGCCAATTGCCAATACCCTAGAAACAATAGAGCGTTTGCAGCCATACTTAACTGAAAATATGATTTTGGCAGATTTAACTTCTGTTAAATATCAGCCACTACAAAAAATGCTGGAAGTGCATAATGGAGCAGTAGTTGGCTTACACCCAATGTTCGGACCAGATATTGCGAGTCAGGCAAAACAGGTGATTGCTTGCTGTAATGGGCGTTTCCCTGAGCGTTATGAATGGCTGATTGAACAAATGAAAATTTGGGGGGCGAAAATCGAACAGATTGAGGCGAAAGAACACGACCACGCAATGACCTATATTCAAGCGTTACGCCACTTTTCAACTTTTGCGTTTGGCTTGCACCTTTCTCGCCAGCCGGTGCAACTGTCGCAATTATTGGCGTTATCTTCCCCCATTTACCGATTAGAATTAGCGATGATCGGGCGTTTATTTGCTCAAGACGGTAGCCTATACGCAGATATTATTGCCGATAAACCGGAAAATATAGACATTATTGAATCACTCAAAGAGAGCTTTGAACAAGGTCTGGATTTCTTCAAACGTAACGATAAAGCCGGCTTTATCCAAGCTTTTGATGAAGTGCATCACTGGTTTGGTGATTATTCGGAGCAGTTCTTAAAAGAGAGTAGAGTATTGCTCCAACAGGCGAATGATTCGAGACGTTAGTCCTAACGTAATAATTTTAATCAATTTTGTGATAATCAACCGAAATAACTTTATCAAATCTAACGTTTTATTAACTCAGTTTGTTTTCTTTGGCTATAAGGAGATTATATATGTCAAATAATTCAATTGTACTTGATCCAATTATCGTTAAACCAGATTATAAACCTAGCCCAATTACAATAGGCGGGAAGCCTTATTATCCTGGGCCATCTTTTGGGATTTCTTTAGAGGTTCCTGCACATGTTGTTTTAAAGCCTGTAGACTTAAAGATAGGAAGAGTTGGATTGATCAATTTAGCGGAATTTTCTATTAAAATTCGAGATTTAAATGGCTCTATTGTTAAATATAAGGCTCAGCTTTCTAAATCGGAAGTGCAAAAGCTGCTTTTAGAAGCTAGGGAGTGGTTTAATAAATATGCATTGGATTTTGAAAAAGGACAAGAAATAGAAGTTTATATAAATACACTGGAAAATGCCTTAAAAATTTTAGAAAATTCTGAGAAGAATTTAATTTCCTTAGAGAATGATGCGGATAAGAAATTTGATGAATTATTGAATAATAACATAGTTAGATTATCTAATTTTAAAAAATTTAGAGATAGTAATCCTGGGCTCATTTCTGCTGCTTATGAATCTAATATTGCTTATTTTCGTAGTCCTAAAATGACAGAGGAATATATCAAATTATGGAAAGAAAAAGTGGAGATACCCCAAACTAAAATTTTACTGGAGAAACAGAAAATAGAAGCGAGTTTACGTAGTTTAATTGATGTAAGGAAAGAGGCAAGTGAGCTTTTAAAAGGTTTAAAACAAGATTTACAAGACAAAAAGCTTAAAACTATTTTAGAGTACTCTAATGCTTTTTTTGAACATATTACTGAAAAATATGGAAACCTAGCTAGTCAGGAGGCTAAAAAAATTGCAGCAGTAGCTAAAGGAAAGAAAATTCGGAATGTCAATGAAGCCTTAAAAGCATTTGATAAATATAAAGGAGATATTAATAAGAAATTTAATTCTAGGGATCGTCAGGCAATATCTAAAGCTTTACAATCCTTAGATATGAAATCAATTAGTAATGATTTGTATAAGTTTAATAAGGCTTTCAAATATGTGGGTAAAACATTTTCAGGAGTAGCTCTAACAACAGCTTTGAAAGAAGGGTATGAAAAAGGGAATTGGAAGCCATTTTATTTTGAAGTAGAAAAGCAAGTATTAGACAAATCTGCAACTTATGTTGTAAGCCTTGCTTTAGTAATCTTAACTAGAACTCCAATAGGTATTATAGGTTATGGAGTATTAATGGTAGTAGTAAGTGCTTTGATAAGTGATGAATTAGTAGAAAAAGTACATAAAGCATTATTCTTCTAGGCTAGAAAAGGAAGAAAGCTTGTTATAGCTTTCTTTCTTTTTTTAAATATTTATAAATAATCAAACAAAAACTAATTGGGATAGAAAACAAAAAACTCACAAAGAAACAAAAATATTCCTTCATTCTAAAGAAAGCTGGGTTATCTATAAATTTGTTTCTTTCTATTCTTGAATGAATGAAATAAGAATAGCTAGTTTCGAGAGTATAATGTGCAATAGGATATAAAAATACACAACTAATTATCCACAATAGAAATAAATATTGTTTATAGCTAGTTAATGGAGATGAAAATATTTTATAAGAAATTATAAATCCTATAGTTAAACTTAAAAAAAAGTGTTTAAAGTAATATTTTTTATTCATTTTTTCTTTGGATTGACTAACTAAATTAATATTTAATTATACCATTTTCTACCTCAAACAAACAATCATCAGCCCTATCTTGCCATTGCATTTGATTGAGCTGATCTTGAGTAATGGCGGTAACGAATACTTGTGAGTCACTTTCTCTTAAACGATGAGCTAAAAGTTCACGCTTGGTGGGGTCGAGTTCGGAGGCGAAATCGTCAATTAAAAACAGGCATTGGCGTTGCTTTTGGGCAACTAAATGTTCCCCTTGAGCAAGGCGTAAGGCACACATCAATAATTTTAACTGACCACGAGAAAGCACATCTTCCACTGGTAATCCACTTGCTTTAAAGCGGAAATCGGCTTTTTGTGCCCCAATCATTGTATAACCAATCGCTTTATCTCGCTCAAAGCCTTGTGCCAGAATTTCAGCATAATCCGCTCCCTTTTCCCAACCTTGATGAAAACTTAAGCCGATTTCTAATTCCGGCAAGAAAAATTGACAGGTTTTCTCAATTTCAGGGCGGAGAGCTTCGGCATATTCCGCTCGCATTTGGCTTACTGCATAGGTGGTTTTGACTAATTCAATATCCCACGCTTTTAATTCTTGATAAGTGCGAACTTGTTGTAAAGCGGAATTTCGTTGTTTGAGCAAGCGGCGTAGGTTCGTCCAATGGGTGTAGAAATCATTGTGTTGATGGAATAAGCCCCAATCTAAAAAAGCTCGGCGATAGCTCGGGCCTCCATTTAACAATGTTAAGCCTTCTGGGGTGATTACTTGCATTGGTAATAAGTGAGCAAGATCGGCAATTTTATTGCCATCTTCGCCGTTGATTTTAAGTGTAGTATCGCCATTGCGAGATTTTTGAATACCGACAGACCAACTGTGTTGGGCTTCGTCAATTTTGCCGTGTAGTACGAAATTGTCTTTATCGTAGTGAATAATACGATTGCTGATATGGCTTTTAAATGAACGCCCGTGCCCTAAATAGAAAATGGATTCCAGCAAACTGGTTTTACCGCTGCCGTTAGCCCCAACTAAAAAGTTAAAATGTGGGCTAAATGCCAAATCAGTATGTTGGATATTGCGGAAATCATTGATGAGTAAACGGGTAAGTGCCATAGCAGAGTCAAAAGTAAAAAAGAGGTGCTATTCTATCAATTTGCAAAGTTTTTGTAAAAATTAACCGCTTGCAGATTAGAAATGCGTTCAGTAAAATGAACCGCTCATTTTATCGCTAAATTTAGAGGGAAAATTATGTTCGGAAAAGGTGGTTTAGGTAACCTAATGAAACAGGCTCAGCAAATGCAAGAGCGTATGCAAAAAATGCAAGAAGAGATCGCGCAATTAGAGGTAACAGGCGAGTCTGGAGCAGGTTTAGTGAAAGTCACTATTAACGGTGCACATAATTGTCGCCGAATTGAGATCGACTCATCATTAATGGAAGATGATAAAGAGATGGTAGAAGACTTAGTGGCCGCTGCATTTAATGATGCCGTTCGCCGTGCAGAAGAAATGCAAAAAGACAAAATGGCAAGCGTAACGTCTGGTATGCAATTACCGCCTGGTATGAAATTCCCATTTTAATTGAGTATGCAAACAAGTCCTTTACTTGAAAACTTAATGGAAGCCTTGCGTGCTTTGCCTGGCGTTGGTCCAAAATCGGCACAGAGAATGGCGTACCATCTTTTGCAGCGTAACCGTTTGGGCGGTGTGGCATTAGCAAAAGCATTAAGTGAGGCGATGAGCCATATTGGGCATTGTCAATCTTGCCGTACTTTTACGGAAGAAGAAGAGTGCACGATTTGTAAAAATTCTAGACGCCAAATGAGTGGGCAGCTCTGTGTGGTGGAAATGCCAGAAGATATTCAAGCAATTGAGCAAACAGGGCAATTTTCGGGGCGTTATTTTGTGCTAATGGGACATTTATCACCCATTGATGGTATTGGCCCTCGTGAAATTGGGCTAGATTTATTGCAACAGCGTTTGGAACAGGAATCTTTTTATGAGGTGATTTTAGCCACAAACCCAACCATTGAAGGTGATGCGACAGCAAATTATATCGCTGAAATATGCAAAATATATAATGTAAAAGCAACTCGAATTGCACACGGTGTGCCAGTGGGAGGCTCGCTAGAAATGGTAGATGGTACAACGCTTTCTCACTCTTTTGTCGGGCGGCGTGATATTACCTTTTAAATCTGTTTCGGTATGGGCTTAATCTTGATATAATCACTCAACTATTTTACATATTCTATATTTTATTGAGGCTAAAAATGGAAACTATTGATAAAATCAAACAACAAATTAGCGAAAATCCTATTCTACTTTATATGAAAGGTTCACCAAAATTCCCATCTTGCGGTTTTTCTGCGCGTGCGGTAGAAGCGGTAATTAACTGCCAAGTGCCTTTTGGTTATGTGGATATTTTAACTAATCCAGATATTCGTGCGGAATTACCAAAATTTGCAAATTGGCCAACTTTCCCACAATTATGGGTAGAGGGTGAGTTAATTGGCGGTTGTGATATCGTGCTAGAAATGTATCAAAAAGGCGAACTTCAAGCATTGCTAAAAGAAGTCGCTCAAAAGCACGCTGAATAATTCGTTAAAGTTTAAAAATTAGGGCTCTTAAGTTGATTAAGAGCCTTAATTTTTCTTTTAATTTATGAAAATTCTTACTTCAACTGCTATTTTGTTTTAGAATGCTAAGATTATTTAGCAACATAAAAATAAAGGACACAATATGGCATTAAAAGATTTAGATTGGGCAAATTTAGGCTTTTCTTATATAAAAACAGATTATCGTTTCATTGCACATTGGAAAGAAGGTAAATGGAATGAGGGCGAATTAACACAAGATAACACATTACATATTCACGAAGGCTCAACGGCATTACATTATGGGCAACAATGTTTTGAGGGGTTAAAAGCCTATCGCTGTAAAGATGGTTCTATCAATCTATTTCGCCCAGATCAAAATGCAGAGCGTATGCAACGTACAGCCGATCGCCTATTAATGCCACGTGTACCCACAGAATTATTTATTCGTGCTTGTAAAGAAGTTGTAAAAGCAAACCAAGATTGGTTAGGCCCCTACGGCTCTGGGGCAACGCTTTACTTACGCCCCTTCTTAATTGGTGTGGGTGAAAACATTGGTGTAAGAGCAGCGCCTGAATTTATTTTCTCTGTATTTTGTTGCCCAGTGGGTGCTTATTTTAAAGGTGGTTTAGCACCTTCTAATTTTATTACAACCGAATATGACCGTGCAGCACCTATGGGAACAGGGGGAGTAAAAGTAGGCGGTAACTACGCGGCAAGTTTATTGCCACACGAGTTGGCGGTAGAGGAAAGTTCTGCAAGTCGTAAGTTTGCGGATGCAATTTACTTAGATCCGAAAACCCATACCAAAATTGAAGAAGTCGGTGCGGCAAATTTCTTTGGAATTACTCAAGATAATAAATTCGTCACGCCTATTTCTGAATCTATTCTACCAAGTATTACTAAGTACTCATTGCTCTATATTGCAAAAGAGCGTTTAGGTATGGAGGTAGAAGAAGGGGATGTATATATTGATCAACTTGATCAATTTATTGAAGCAGGTGCCTGTGGTACGGCAGCGGTGATTACTCCAGTTGGTGGTATTCAGCATAAAGGTCAATTCTATGTATTTCATTCTGAAACCGAAGTTGGGCCCATTACCCGCCGTTTATATGCAGAATTAACGGGCATCCAATTTGGTGATGTGGAAGCACCAGAAGGCTGGATTGTTAAAGTAGAATAGTTTTAAATTAAACGATAAGGGGTAAAAAAATATCATTTTTTTACCGCTTGATTTTTTAGGTTTATTACAAAAACCGATTTTTATTTATTCCATAAAGCAATTTGAGTAGAAATGTGATTAAATTCGGTCAATATCAAATTGATTTAAATTAATCATATCTGAAGTGCCATAAAAGCGACATAAAGCCTTACGCAAGGTTTCGGCTCTTTTAGGCAAATATCCACGTTCAGCATACACCTTCACTTGATCATAAACCGCTAGCTTGAAGGCTGAATTGTCGCCAGGGTTACCAGAAAGATTATCGGCACTTGCAAAATAACGAAAGCCTGCTGCAGTGGCAAGCACCCATTCAATTGCTTGTGGTTTTACTTCAGCACGTTCAAATTCTCTTTGTCTTTCGGCAGAACGCCCGTCTGGTTCATACCAATAACCAAAATCTTCTAATTTACGGCGTTCTTCGCCTGCTACTAGCCAGTGAGCAATTTCATGTAAAGCACTGCTATAGTAGCCGTGAGCGAAAAAAATAACGTTGTAAGAACGTTCGCTTTTTATGCCCCCTTCGTTTAAGAATGCAGGCAGATAGATTGGGTAATCACTGCCACGCTTTAAGCGTGTGTTATATTCTATAGCAAAGCAGTCATCAAAAATGCGAATAATATCTTCAATGTTATGATTTTCTTGTTTCATTTTATTGCTTATTCTTTTAAAGTTTCTTCAACCAATCTAAAAACTTATCTGCTGATAAAAAACCAGTCACCCGAGATTGCGTTAATTCTTTGCCATTTTCATCAAAGAATAAAATTGTTGGCAAACCTAATACATTAAAATACTTCATCAATGCGGTATTTTCCGTTGAATTTTTAGTGAGATCGATTTGTAAAACCACCATTTCATTCAGTTTATGTTGCACTTTATCATCGGTGAAAGTGTATTTTTCAAATTCTTTGCAGGCAACACACCAATCTGCGTAGAGATCTAACATCACTTTTTTTCCTTTGGAAGCGGTCAATTTTTCTTCTAAATTTGCAAGTGAGTGAATTTTCTCAAATTTTAAATGTTGAGCGTGCGGACTTTCAATATGCGTTCCCCAAACTAAATCCGTCCAAGGCTTCGCAACAAAACATAAGCTAATTAACAGTAAAACTTTTATTATTCTTTTTGTAATCGAATGAGACGAAATTGACTCGATTAACCAAATCAAAAATGCGATAGCTAAGGCAGACCATAAAAACGGTTCGTAGTCACTAAATACACGGCTTAATAAAAATACAGGTAATGCCAACATTACAAAACCAAATGCTGTTTTGACTTTTAAAAGCCATTCGCCAGATTTTGGTAAAATTTTATTGCCAAAGAGGGTGATGATGATAAGCGGAAGCCCCATTCCCAGTGCCAATAAGTAAAGGGCTAATCCGCCTGTAAACAAGTCGCCACTTTGGGCAACATAAAGCAATGCTCCTGAAAGCGGTGCTGAGGTACAAGGTGAAGCGACTAAACCTGCAACCATTCCCATAAAAAATACACTACCGAATGCTCCCCCTTTTTGTTTTTGACTTATCGTATTAAGCTTTTGCTGCCAACTGTTAGGAAGTTTGATTTCATATAAACCAAACATTGAACAAGCGATTAGCGTAAAGACAATAGATAAGACGATGAGTACGAATGGACTTTGTAATGCCACTTGGAATGGTAAGCCAATTGCAGCAACAATTAACCCTAATAAAGTGTAAGTAAGAGCCATTCCCTGTACATAGGTAATGCTAAGCAATAACGCTTTGAAGGTAGACGGCCTTTCTTTATTTCCGATAACAATTGCAGAGAGTAATGGCAACATCGGCAACACACAAGGTGTAAACGCTAATCCTATTCCTAGAACAAAAAACCAAAAAATCGAAAAGCGATTGTTAGATAGGTTATCGGCAAGCTCAACCTGCTCTGATTTTGCAAAATTTCCGCTATTTTCGACCGCTTGTTCTATCATTTCCCCTGTATCTTCTGCTGTGAGAATGCTATCAAACTTCAGTTCGAGCTTTTCAGGTGGGTAGCAAAAACCTTTAGTGCAGCCTTGATAGACCAATTCTATTGAGGCATTATCTCTAATTTTTTTAAACGGCACCGTTAATTGTAACTGATTGCGATAGATTTCAACTTCCCCAAAAAATTCATCACGATGTTTCTCAGATGCAGGGAATTTGATATCGCCAACATCAATATTTTGGGGTGTTATCTTAATTTCTTTTTTATAAAGATAATAATCTTCAGCAATATCCCAATTTAAGAGTAAGTGGTTATTTTTATTTTCTAACGAAAAAATAAAAGCTTCTTCCGATTTTAAAAACTTATTTTTGGAAGCAAAAAGATTAGCGTGAGATGGGCCTAACATTAAAAGGCTTAAAAATAGAGTAAAAAGTGTTTTAATCATATTCAGATAGTCATTAAAAAAATATTGTGGCAAATTATAATGCAAGAATTGCAAAATTCTAAAGAAAATTGCATAATAATGCAATAATAATTAGTATTCATTCAATATTTTAAAATAATGTAGTAGGGTTTTAACTAATGGCAATTCGCATTCAAAATGTCAATTTCTTTTATGGCTCAAATCAAGCTTTGTTTGACATTAATTTAGACATTGAAAAAGGCGATATAGTCGTCTTACTTGGTCCGAGTGGAGCAGGTAAAAGTACCTTAATTCGTACATTAAATTTAATGGAGATGCCACAGTCTGGCACTTTAGCGATTGCAAATCATAAATTTGATTTAAGCACCAAAACCAATAGCAAAGCAGTAAGTTTATTACGCCGTGAAGTGGGAATGGTGTTCCAGCAATATCACTTATGGCCGCATCTAACCGTAATGCAAAACTTAATTGAAGCACCGATGAAAGTACTTGGATTAAGCAAAGAAGACGCAATTGCTCGTGCTAAAATACATTTAGCCCGTTTACGTTTAAGTGAGTTTGCCGAGCGTTTTCCTCTACATCTTTCAGGTGGTCAGCAACAACGTGTAGCCATTGCTAGAGCATTAATGATGCAACCACAGGTGTTACTTTTTGATGAGCCAACTGCAGCTCTTGATCCTGAAATTACTGCCCAGGTGGTAGATATTATTAAGGAACTACAGCAAACGGGCATTACCCAAGTGATTGTGACTCATGAGGTGAGTGTTGCTCGAAAAGTAGCAACTAAAGTAGTCTATATGGAAAATGGCTCTATTATTGAACAAGGCGATACAAGCTGTTTTGAGCAGCCGAAAACGGCTGAATTTGCAAATTATCTTTCACACTCCTGATTAAAAATAAGGAAAACAATATGAAAAAATTACTTTTAGCAATGTTAATTTCTACTTCTGCAATCGCGAATGCTCAGCAAGAGATCACTTTTGCAATGGAGCCTAGCTATCCCCCTTTTGAATTAACCAATGAGAAAGGTGAAATTATTGGATTTGATGTGGATATTGCAAATGCAATTTGTCAGGAGCTTAACGCAACTTGCCATTTCAAAAGCCAATCTTTTGACTCGTTAATCCCAAGTTTAATGAAAGGGCGTGGTGGTTTTGACGCGGCAATTTCTGCAATTGATATTACCGAAGCACGAGCAAAACAGGTGTTATTCTCTCATCCATATTATGAAAGTTCAGCAAGCTTTATTGCAGTAAAAGATAAAGGCGTTACTCTTGACACTGCAAAAAAAGTAGGTGTACAAAACGGTACAACTTACCAACAGTATATTGCAAATGAAGCGAAGCAATATGTGGCATCATCTTATGCAAGCTTACAAGATGCAATCTTAGATCTAAAAAACGGACGTATTGATATTATTTTTGGTGACACGGATGTGGTAAGAGAAATGTTCGATAAAAATACTGAGTTAGGTTTTGTGGGCGAGAAAGTGACTGATAAAAAATATTTCAATAATGGTTTAGGTATTGCAGTAAATAAATCGAAAACTGAGTTGGTTGCAAGCTTAAACAAAGGTATTAAATTGATTAAAGAGAATGGCAAATACCAGAAAATCTACGATAAATGGATGACAAAATAATCTAATGTTTGTTGAGTATCTCCCTTTAATCTACACCGCAACCCTAATGACCTTAGGGTTAGCGGTTTGTTCATTACTACTTGGTTTAACTTTATCGATTGGCTTTGTGTCATTAGAAACAAGTAAATGGTCCGTTATTCGTAAATCAACCAGTACTTTTTTAGCTCTACTACGTGGTTTACCAGAAATTCTGGTTGTTTTTTTGATCTACTTCGGTACGCCTGAAGTATTGGAATTACTGACAGGACAATATGTTGAACTTGGTCCGTTTGGCTGCGGTGTAGTGGCACTCTCACTGATTTTTGCTTCTTATGCTTCACAAAGTTTGCGTGGTGCAATTCAGGCTATTCCGCTAGGGCAGTGGGAGTCAGGTGCCTCTCTTGGTTTAAGTCGGCGCTATACCTTCATTCACATTGTAATGCCTCAAGTATGGCGGCACGCTCTGCCAGGATTGAGTAACCAGTGGTTAGTGCTATTAAAAGATACCGCATTGGTTTCGCTTATTGGTGTTCACGATTTAATGCGTCAAGCTGAATTGATTAACACCCGTACCCACGAGCCGTTTACTTGGTATGGTCTTACTGCCTTGATTTATTTAGCAGTGACTTTAATTAGCCAAGTGCTTATCCGCCGTCTTGAATGGCGTGTGACTCGTTTTGAAAGAGGGGGCAGATAAAATGTGGCAAGCATATTTAAATGTGATTGCACAAGGTATTTCAACTAGTCTGTCTTTAATGGTGGTAGCATTAGTGATTGGCTTTGTGCTGGCAGTTAGCCTTACTTTCCTGCTTTCAATGGAAAATCGCCCTGTAAAATGGATAATAAATGGGTTTTTAACTTTATTTACGGGTACACCGTTATTAGTTCAGTTTTTCCTAATCTACTATGGACCAGGGCAGTTTGAGTGGATTACGCAAAGTGTAGCGTGGGTATTATTGTCAGATGCCTGGTTTTGTGCGGTATTAGCATTATCATTAAACAGTGCAGCTTATTCGACATTACTATTTTATGGTGCAGTGAAAGCGATTCCAAAGGGGCAGTGGGAAACCTGTGCTGCATTGGGTTTAAGTCGTTTAGATACACTTAAAATTTTAATTCCTTATGCTTTGAAACGTGCGTTGCCTTCTTACAGTAATGAAATTATATTGGTTTTTAAAGGCACATCACTGGCTTCTACCATTACGATTATGGATATTATGGGCTATGCTCGCCAGTTATATGGTACGGAGTACGATGCACTTACTATTTATGGCATAGCTGGTATGATTTATTTAGTGATTACAGGCATTATGACAGTAATATTGAGAAAGTTAGAAACTAACGTTTTAGCCTTTGAGCGGTTGGAAATGGAAAAAGCCTAAAAGGCTCATTAATAATAAAGCGGACAAAATATATTGTCCGCTTTTTGCTTTATAGATAACTGATTGCAAAAATTTATGAAAATTTAACCGCTTGTATTTAAGCTTATCTCCAAGCCTTGAATTGGTTAATTAAGCCATTGGTAGAGCTATCGTGGCTGTTAATTTCTTCGTTATTTTCTAACTCAGGTAAAATACGATTAGCAAGTTGTTTACCTAACTCAACACCCCATTGGTCGAAGCTGTAGATATTAAAAATGACACCTTGTACAAAAATTTTGTGTTCGTACATCGCAATTAATGCACCTAAGCTATATGGCGTGATTTTTTGTACTAAAATTGAGTTAGTTGGTTTATTTCCCGTGAATACTTTGAATGGCACAATTTCAGCCACTTCTTCAAGTGTTTTACCTGCATCTAAAAACTCTTTTTCCACGACTTCTTTTGATTTACCAAATGCTAATGCCTCGGTTTGAGCAAAGAAGTTGGAGAGTAATTTGTTGTGGTGATCGCTTAATGGATTATGCGTTTGAGCTGGTGCAATAAAATCACAAGGAATTAATTTAGTCCCTTGATGGATTAATTGGTAAAACGCGTGCTGACCGTTTGTGCCAGGTTCGCCCCAAATAATTGGACCTGTTTGATGAGTAACCGCTTTGCCATCACGGCCGACAAATTTACCATTTGATTCCATATTGCCCTGCTGGAAATAGGCGGCAAAACGGTGCATATATTGGTCGTAAGGTAAAATAGCCTCAGATTCTGCCCCTAAGAAGTTGTTATTCCAAATGCCGACTAATGCCAAAGTAGTTGGAATGTTTTTTTCAATTGGAGCTGATAAAAAGTGCTGATCCATTGCGTGGGCACCATCAAGCAGCTGCTCAAAGTTCTTGAAACCGATAGAAAGTGCGATAGACAAACCAATTGCCGACCATAATGAGTAACGGCCACCAACCCAATCCCAAAATTCGAACATATTGGCAGTATCAATACCAAATTTTTCTACTTCTTTCGCATTGGTTGAAAGTGCGACGAAATGTTTCGCCACGGCTGATTCATCTTTTGCCGAATCTAATAACCACTTACGGGCAGAAAGTGCATTCGTCATGGTCTCTTGCGTGGTAAATGTTTTTGACGCTACTAAGACTAACGTGGTTTCGGGATTTACCTTGCGTAATACTTCTGCGATGTGAGTACCATCTACATTTGAGACAAAGTGCATATTCAGATGGTTTTTATAAGGACGTAATGCCTCTGTGACCATATAAGGTCCTAAATCTGAGCCACCAATCCCGATATTAATCACATCAGTAATTGCTTTACCTGTATAGCCTTTCCATTCACCTGAAATGACACGGTGACAGAAATGGTTCATTTTAGCTAATACCGCATTCACTTCGGGCATAACATCTTTACCCTCAACGGAAATTGGCGTATTAGAGCGGTTACGCAAGGCAACGTGTAATACAGCACGATCTTCGGTACGGTTGATTTTCTTACCTGAGAACATTGCATTTTTAGCTGACTCTAAACCACACTCATTCGCTAATTGGCGAAGAAGTGTTAAAGTGTTGTCATTAATCGCATTTTTTGAGAAATCAATGAGCAGTTCGTTTTCAAAACGAAGAGAATATTTATAAAAACGGGTTGCATCTTCTGCAAAAAGTTGAGGAATGGAGAGGTTATCTGCTTTATGCTCTGTTAAAGCATTCCAAGCAATAGTCTGAACAGGATTGGTTTTCTGCATTTTTATTTCCTTAATTATGAATTTACTCAATTTAAACCAGCTTAGGATTGAGCATCTTGGGTTAATTCATCAAGACGCTTTTCTAATTCGTTTAATTTTTCACGAGTACGGAGTAAAACTTGTGATTGAACATCAAACTCTTCACGGGTGACCACATCAAGGCGAGCCAACTGAGCTTGAAGAATTTGCTTAAATTTTTCGTCTAGATCGTTACCCACATTTTTCAGGCTCTGAGGTAGTGCGCTGTGTAATTGTTGAGCAATGGCTTCTAAATTTTTAGGCGAGAGCATATTAATCTTCCTTTTAATAATAATTTATTCAATTCTAGTTAATTTTAGGTACAAGAGAAAGTAAATTCTGCAATTTATTACGATAGTTAGTCTATTTAAATAGCCATTTTACGCTAATCTTTGTAAAATGCTGCCGCTTGCAAAATATAAGCGAAAAATGACCGCTTGCATTTTCTTGATTTGTGGTTCGTAAACCTCCCACACAAAAAAACTAAGGACACAAAATGACCATTCAAATTCCCAAAGCCGTTGTAATTTTTTCAGGCGGTCAAGACTCCACGACTTGTTTATTCCAAGCGATTGCTGAATTTGGTAAACAAAATGTTGAAGTGATTACATTTCAATATGGGCAACGCCACGCGATTGAACTCCAAAAAGCAGAATGGATAGCCCAAGATTTAGGCGTGCAGCAAACGCTCATTGACACTTCTGTCATTAAAGCAATTACTACCAATGCGTTAATGGATAATAATGCTGAAATTCAGCAACAAGGCAACAGACCCAATACGTTTGTTGATGGGCGTAACGCACTTTTTCTACTTTATGCGGCAATTTATGCGAAAGGGCAGGGCATTCAAACCATTTTTACTGGTGTATGTGAAACGGATTTCAGCGGCTATCCGGATTGCCGAGATGTATTTATTAAGTCAATGAATGTTACGCTTAATCTAGCAATGGATTACAACTTTAATATTCGAACGCCTTTGATGTATTTAACCAAAAAAGAAACTTGGGCATTAGCCGATCAACTCGGTGCATTTGATTATATTCGCCAGCATACTCACACTTGCTATTTGGGCGTTGAAGGTGGGTGCCACGATTGCCCAAGTTGTATATTGCGAGAAAAAGGATTGAATGAATATTTGGCAGAACGACAGTTCGCTGAATAGAAATAAACAGATAGAAAGAGGCACTCGCCGCTTTCTGGCAGATTAAATTTCGATGGAAACCAAATCTACTTTCAGCAATTTTGCAAGACCTTGTGATTTACGTCTAATCTCTTGCCATTCTGAGTGTGGATCAGACGCTTCTACAATGCCTGCTCCTGCATAGAGTGTCACTGAGTTTTGCGAGATCAACGCAGAGCGGAGCGTGACGCAAAATTCAGCTTCATTTTTACTCATCACACCTAAGGTGCCTGCATACCAATGGCGAGCAAAGGTTTCATTTTCGGTAATAAATTGTTTTGCGTTAGGACGAGGAAGACCCGCAACGGCTGCCGTTGGGTGAATGCGGCTTAAACAATCGCTATCTGAAATGCCCTGTTTCAAGGTTGCTTGCATTTGGCGACGCAAATGTTGCACATTATGTAATTGCTTGATTGTAGCTTCAGAAACCTCAAATTCAGTTACGCAATCGGCTAGGTTGCTTTCAATATCGTCAACCACTAATTGATTTTCGTGTATATTTTTCGGATCGCTTAATAACCACTGTGCATTTAATTCAGTTTGGGTTTCACTTGGCGTGACGGCAACGGTTCCTGCTAATGCCTCAGTAAAAAATAGCGAGCCTTTGCGTTGATATAAGCGTTCTGGTGTTGAGCCGATAAATGCCACTTCATCACTTTCTGCCCATAAAAAATGATAACAGCCTTTATTAATTTGCTGACTTTGTGCCATTAAATCATAGCCACAAATCGGAGACTCAAAATGGAGTCTGATAGCATTTGCCAACACTACTTTTTGAAATTTGCCTTGCTCAATAGCCGAAATGGCTTTATTGATATTGTTTTCCCACTGTTCAAAACTACTTGTAGCAGCAACGGATTGCAACTGATTGTCGGGCAAACTCAATTTCACAACATTTTCAAAATTTGCCAAAAATTGCTCAAAAATGCTCGCTTGCCCTGTGGCGTTATCACTATCAAAATAGAAACAAGCGGTCAGATTTTGCGAATTTTTTACTAATGTAAATTGCGGCAAAATAAACAGTGTTTGTCCTTCAAATTGTAAACCGCCGATTAAGGGTAAATGGTGTTGTTGAATAAAGTACTGTGCGTTTTCAAGGGTGTGAAATTGGCGAATTTTCCCGATGGCTAAAATGGTCTGATCTGTATCTCTATATTCTAGAAAAAAGTGAGGGTAGTGCTGATTTTTTGCTTTTAACCAACCAAGTAGTGAGAAGTTTTCTTCAAATAGCGGTACGGAGGCTTGAATTTTTATCAAACCTTTCTTCTCCCCCAGTTTTGAATAACTTTTTATAAGTTCTTGTTTTAATTGATTAAAAATAAGCATTTGCAAAAAAATCAGAAAAAGAAACCGCTTGTTTTTAGCTGATTGAAAAAAAGGAGATCATTTTAACGTATTTTCTCTTTTTTTTCCTCTCAAATTAGAGTAATGTTCATAAATTCATTCTAATATATCCATATTTTAACAGAAAATATCAGCATTAATTATGAGGAAGTCAGCAATGGAACTTTTTCCCAAATCAGATAAATTAGCACAGGTTCGTTACGATATTCGCGGACCTATTCATAAAGAGGCACTTCGTTTAGAAGAAGAAGGACATAAAATTTTAAAATTAAATATCGGTAATCCTGCTCCGTTTGGTTTTGAAGCTCCAGATGAAATTTTAGTCGATGTTATTCGTAATTTGCCAACGGCTCAAGGTTATTGTGATTCAAAGGGGCTGTATTCAGCCCGTAAAGCAATTGTGCAATATTATCAATCGAAGGGTATGCGTGGAATGGATGTAAACGATGTTTACATCGGTAATGGCGTTTCAGAATTAATTACTATGTCTATGCAGGCGTTGTTGAATGATGGCGATGAAATTTTGATTCCAATGCCAGATTACCCGCTATGGACGGCAGCTTCAACCCTTGCTAGCGGTAAAGCGGTGCATTATTTGTGTGATGAGGAAAATGAGTGGTTTCCAGATATCGCTGATATTAAATCGAAAATCACGCCTCGCACAAAAGGGATTTTGGTCATCAATCCAAATAATCCAACTGGTGCGGTATATAGCCGCCAGATTTTACTTGAAATTGCCGAGCTTGCTCGCCAGCACAATTTAATTATTTTTGCAGACGAAATTTACGAAAAAATTATTTATGATGGTGCTGTGCATCATCATATTGCTACTCTTGCACCAGATGTGTTAACTGTGACATACAATGGTTTGTCTAAGGCTTATCGTGTGGCGGGTTTTCGTCAAGGTTGGATGGTGTTAAGTGGGCCTAAACATCAAGCAAAAGGCTTTATTGAAGGATTGGATATGCTTGCTTCAATGCGTTTGTGTGCGAATACGCCAATGCAACACGCGATTCAAACGGCGTTAGGTGGCTATCAAAGTATCAATGAATTTGTGTTACCAGGTGGTCGATTATTAGAGCAGCGTAACAAAATGCACGATTTATTGGTGCAGATTCCAGGCATTAGCTGTGTGAAAGCAAAAGGGGCATTGTATATGTTTCCGAAAATTGATACTGAAATGTATGGAATTAAAGATGACCAAAAATTCATTTACGATCTGTTACAACAAGAAAAAGTATTGTTAGTGCAAGGCACAGGTTTTAATTGGCATAAGCCAGATCACTTCCGTGTCGTTACATTGCCTTATGCACATCAAATTGAAGCTGCAATAGGGCGTCTTGCAAATTTCTTAAAAACCTATCGTCAAGATTAGATCAAATCTCTTCTTTCCTCTCTTAAAAAAGAGGGGAAAGGAAGAAAAAAACAATTCAATCCTTTATTGAGTTTGCTATCAAAATTGGTTAGAGAAGTGAGATTCATCAGAGTAGCACTCAATGTGCCTTTACATCGTTATTTTGACTATTTATTACCTGAAGAACGTAATGTTTACAGAGGTAGTCGGGTTGTTGTGCCTTTTGGTCGCCAAATAAAAATTGGCATTGTGGTAGATTTTCCACTAAGTAGCGATGTGCCAACTCATAAGCTCAAGCCAATTCAAGGTGTTTTAGATTTTACTCCAATTTTTGATGACGAAATGTGGCAGCTCCTGATCTGGGCTGCTCACTATTATCACGCCCCTGTTGGTGAAGTGCTAAACAGTGCGTTACCTGTGAAACTGCGTAATGGCGATTCCACCGAGCGTTGTCAGCCCGATTATTTTGTGGTCACTGAACAGGGGAGGAAATCGTTAATACTTGGCGAAAACAAGAAAGCGAGAAAGCAAGTGGCACTTTTAACCGAGCTTGCTGAATTTGCAAAATATTTTGAGAAAACGACCGCTTGTAGCCCTTCGGTTTGGAAAGGGCTATTAGAAAAAGGCTATATTGAAAAAATTGATGTGGATTTTGTGTCGCAATCTTGGCAGCAATCTTTAGGTGAACGGCCATTGGTCAATGTGCAAAATCGTCCTAAGCTTAATAAACAGCAAACTTTAGTGGTGAGTCGTTTGAATGCTCAAAAAAACTTTGCTGCATTTTTGCTTAATGGCGTAACAGGTTCGGGCAAAACAGAGGTTTATCTCCAGCTAATTGAAGCGGTGCTAAAACGGGGAGAGCAAGTGCTGGTGTTAGTACCTGAAATTGGATTGACTCCTCAAACCGTGCAACGTTTTAACGCTCGCTTTAATGTGGAAATTGATGTGCTTCATTCTAATATGAATGAAACCGAGCGTTTAAATGTCTGGCTTCGAGCAAAAAATGGGGAAAGTGCGATTGTGATCGGCACTCGTTCAGCACTCTTTACCCAATTTGAAAAATTGGGCGCGATCATTTTAGATGAAGAACACGATAGCTCTTTTAAACAGCAAGATGGCTGGCGTTATCACGCACGGGATTTAGCCATTGTGAGAGCAAAAAATGTGAATATTCCGATTGTATTAGGTTCAGCAACACCAAGCCTTGAAAGTTTGCAAAATGTGCAAAGTGGTAAATTTATTGAGCTGGAATTGACCGCCCGAGCAGGTAATGCACAAAGTGCGAATCAATATATTATTGATTTGAAAACGCAAAGAATAACCTCTGGCTTGTCTGAGCGGTTACTGTCAATGATGAAGCGACATTTAGAACAAGGTAATCAAGTGATGCTGTTTTTAAATCGTCGTGGTTTTGCTCCTGTGTTGCTTTGCCACGAATGTGGTTGGATTTGTGAATGTGAAGCGTGTGATAAGCCATTTACTTATCATCAAAAGCAGCGGGTGTTGCGTTGTCATCATTGTGCTACACAAAAGGTTATTCCTCGCCAATGTGGGCATTGTGGCTCAACAAATTTAATTACTACGGGTGTTGGCACAGAACAACTTGAACAAGTGCTCAATGAGCAATTCCCAACTTACCAAGTCACTCGAATTGACCGTGATTCGACTTCACGAAAAGGCGCGTTAGAAAATCATCTCACTGCGATTAGAGAAGGAAAAAGCCAAATTTTGATTGGTACACAAATGTTGGCAAAAGGGCACCACTTCCCAAATGTTACCTTAGTGGCAATTGTTAATGTGGACTCTGCACTTTTCTCTACCGATTTTCGTGCGGAAGAAAAATTGGCTCAACTTTATTTACAAGTTGCTGGCAGAGCTGGGCGAGCAGAGAAAAAGGGCGAAGTGGTGTTACAAACCCATTACCCCGAACATCCGTTGCTCAAAACCTTGTTGGAGCAAGGCTATAGCGAATTTGCACAAGAAGCCTTGAAAATGCGAAAACTAATGGGATTACCGCCGTTTTCCTCCCAAGTGTTATTTAAAGCGACAGGAAAAAATAACGAGCAGGCGTTAAAATTGCTTGAGCAGTTGGCGAACGCTTTCCACCAAAAAATCCAACAGCAAAACTGGCAAGGTTTTCAACTTATTCCGCCATTTTCTGCTCCAATGGCAAAAAAAGCAGGATTTTATCGTTGGTTGCTGTTAATTCAACATACAAAAAGAAATGCTGTGCAACAATTGCTTGATTGGTTTGATAAAGAGAGAGAGAGTTTAGATATTCCTGCCAGTGTTCGATTGAGTTTGGATATCGATCCGCAGGAGATCGGATAAGCCGAGCGTGATCAAGCGGTTGTTTTTGTTGAATTTTTTGTAAAAAATAAGGCAGATTAGACCTGCCTTGCTGTTTACTTTTCTTTCCAATATCCAATCCATTCTTTTAGTGCAAGCATATTGCTGTTCATTGCACTTGCTTGTGGAATAAAATGCATAAAGGTTAATTTGTAATGATTAGGGGTGTCACCTGAGCCAACGCTGGCTGGAAGAACCTTAAAGCCTTGTTGGGTAAACAGCATTTCTGCTCGTTTCATATGCCATTGGTTTGTGACTAAAATAATGTGATTAATGTTCTCTTTTTCCAATATTTCGCGGCTAAAAATGGCATTTTCTTTGGTCGTTTTCGCTTTGTTTTCTAACCATTTAGTTTCAATATTAAAGAACATTTTAAACTCACTAGCCATCACTTTAGCTTCAGATGTGCCATTTGGAGCACTGCCTGTGACTAAAAGCGGTAAGCCCGTTTCTTTATGTAAATAAGCAGCATAACGCATTCTTTCTAGTGGCGTGCCAGTAATCGCTAATTTACCGAATAACTCTTGGCTGTCGCGTAATCCGCCACCTAATACAACAATCGCTTGGGCATTTTTGTAGCTTTCGATGGTGGGCTCTTCGCCTTCAAGTAAGGAATTTCCTAGTTTTTGTGATGTGTAAGGAATACTAAAAATATATAAAATCAGCATACCAAGCAGTGCAAAAAAGTAGGCAGGATATTTATAGCCTACTGCAAACAAAATTAATGCTAAAAGCCATAATAGAATAATATTAAATGGCGGTAGGATTATTGCAGTAATGAGTTTAATGAGTTCAAACATAAAATGCTATAGATAGTAGGAGAAAAAGTGTTATTTATTCTCCTAGATTATTTGAGGATTGTCTATTTTTTTGATTATTCATCGGCTTATTTTTTATCCTTATTGAAAAATACGTTATTTAGATAAAAATTTTAAAATAGCTCTGGTATGATGTACTAGGAAGAAACGACAAGACTTTGAAAAATAACGCATTCAAGGTGCTCATATATTGATGGGAAAGTCCCTTATTTTGTAGATAACAAGCGGTTAAATTTATGAAAAAAATTGCAATTATTACAGCACGTGCTGGCTCAAAAGGTTTACCGAATAAAAATGTATTGTTAGCAGATGGCAAGCCATTAATGGCTTATTCTATTGAGGCAGCGATTGAGTCTGGAGAATTTGAAAAAATTATTGTTAGTACAGATTCACAAGAATATATTGATTTGCTTTGCCATTATCCAATTGAATTTATCAAGCGGGCAGAACATTTAGCGAGTGATAGAGCCAGCTCTTTTGTTGTGATTGAAGATGTTTTAAATCAATACCAATCGGTTGATTTTGATTATTTTGTGTTACTACAGCCAACATCGCCTTTAAGAACAGCTCAGCATATTAAAGAAGCTTGTAATAAATTTGAGCGTAACTTTGATCAATTTGATTTCTTGGTGTCGGTGTCTGATGCACATAAGCCAACAACACTGACACGTGTTATTGAAGATGATGAGAGTTTAAAACATTTCCAATTAGATTACTCTAATTACGCTCGCCAGCGTTATCATCCTGAATATTCTCCAAATGGTGCAATTTTTTCAGCAAAACCGACCGCTTATCTAGAGCAAAAGCATTTTTATGGAGCGAAATGTCTTGCTTATTTTATGGATAAAGCGGTTTCTATTGATATTGATGATCGCCAAGATTTTGAATATTTCTATTTTATTCTTCAGCAACGTAACAAAGCAAAAATATTACTTGAAACCATTAAACGCTCAATTTTAATGAAAAAAGAGAACTTTAACGAAGTAAAAGAGATTGCGTTAATTGGTCATTCTATTATGGAATATTGGAATATTGAACGTTTAAACGACAAAATAGTCAATAACTTAGGTATTGCAGGTATTTCAACGAAAGAATATAGCGAACTGATTTTAGATAAAGGTTTAATTTCTGCGTTACCAAAAGAAGTCGTCTTGATGTTTGGCACCAATGATCTGGTGCGTAATGATTGGAGCGATGAAAAAATTCTAGCAGATATAAATCATTTGATTAGCCAGTTAAAAGCAATTCGTGATGATATTAATCTTTATTTCTTAGAAATTACGCCAACAGCTTTTAGAGTGGATCGTAATAACGATGATATTCGCTTATTAAATCAATATTTAAAAGATAATTTATCGGTAAAATGGATTGCGTTAGATAAGCAATTTAGTGATAAATATGGCAAATTAGATTTAAATTATAGCGATGATGGCTTACACTTAAATGAAAAAGGTTATAAAAAATTAACCGCTATTTTAGAAGAAGCACTAAATTAAATGAAAAATATCGAATATATTATCAGCGTTCGTTTTGCGTGCGATTGTTAAATAGATATAAAGCATTTAGTAAATTGGAAAACATTACTACAAGCGGTCAAAAATTTTACATAATTTGTCACTATGAAAGCAGTTAAAGACAGCATTATTTATTTAATTGGGGAATTGGCTTCTAAGTCAATTCCTTTCTTACTCTTACCTTATTTCTCCCGAAAACTTGGGCTGGAAGGTTACGGAGAGCTCTCCTATTATCAAACTTTTTCAGCTTTATTTGTGATTTTTATCGGTCTTAGTCAAGAAGGGGCTGTAGCTCGTTATTTTTATTTTTATGGTAAACGTTCGTTAAATTTAGTACTTACGACAGGCTATTTATATACTTTTTGTGCGAGCGTATTAATATTGTTAGGCTGTTGGTATTTTAAATCAGAAATTATTGCTTATGTGGCAATTGGCGCAATGTTCCAATCTTTTTTAAATGTGCAGTTAAGTGTAAGGCAATGCCAAAAACAAGCTCTTGCTTATACGGTTATTCAGTTAATGTCAGCAATGTTTTCCGCAGTTATTACCGTTGTTATGATGGAATATTTCAAAACGGATTTAGTGGAAAAACGGATTTTAGCTATTTTAATTAGTAATATGTTGGTCTTTTTTATTGCTTATTTACTTTATGCGAAAAAAACAAAAATAAAGAAATTTAGTTTTGAACGTTATAAAACGGCACTCTTTTATTTAATGGGGTTTGGCTTGCCGCTGGTTTTGCACCATTCCAGTATTTTTCTAAAAGGGCAATTAGACCGTATTTTTATTTTCCATAAATTCAGCGAGGCAGATTTAGGTTTATACGCAATGGGGGCACAAATTGCAATGATTTTAGCGATTATAATTCAAGCTTTAAATAAAGCAATGCTTCCTTATTTTTACGAGGCGTTAAAGCAGAAACGAATTAATGTGAGCCATATTCATAAATGGGCATTTTATGCGTTATTTACGATACCAATTCCAGCATTCGTGATGTGGTTAATTCCTGAAAATGTAGTGGTTTGGATTTTAGGTGATCAATTTGTCGGCACAAAATATTACATTATTCTATTTTTAATTTCGACAATGCTGGTTGTGCCTTATTTGATTTTAGTGAATTATTTATTCTTTTACGGCAAAAATAAGTTTATTTCCTTTTGTTCGATTTTATCTACTATTTTCTATTTGTTGGCATTATTCATCTTAACTTTTACTAAAATAGAGTATATTCCTTTTGCAAGCATTATTGGGGCAGTTGTGATTATTCCAATCCTCTATATAATGACCGCAAAAGTAGGAAAAACAGTATGAATTTAATTATTTGTTGTACCCCTTTGCAAGTGCTTATTGCAGAAAAAATCATTGAAATTCACCGGAATGAACAATTTTTTGGGGTGATGCTTTCAACAGTAAAAAATGCAAAATTTGATTTTTATCAATCTCGTTTAGCGAAAAAATGTCAGCAGTTTTTTGCAATGCAACAGCATAGCGAGCGTATTCAACTGCTCAAAGAAATTATTTATTTAAAATCAACTTTTGGCGGTAAAAAATTCAATAAAGTATTTTTAGCTAATATTAATGAACTGGAAATTCAATTTCTATTAAGTGCAATTAATTTTAATGAAATTAACACCTTTGATGACGGTATAGCCAATATAGTACAAAGTGGAATTTTCTATAAACAAGAATGTTCGGGAATAAATCGTAAGTTAATTAATACCTTTTTAGGTAATAGATATAGTTTAGAGAAATTAAAGAAATTATCAAAAAAACACTATACTATTTATAAAGGCTTTCCGAATATTATAGAAAATACGGTTTATATTGAACTGATTAATTCAACAACGTTACCTGATTCAGAACTAAATAATTCTGAGGTGGTAAATATTTTACTTGGTCAGCCTATTTTTGAGAGAGATGATGAGAAAAATATTATTTTAGCTGAAAAAGTAATTAGGCAATTTAATATTGATCGCTATTTTCCTCACCCAAGAGAGAAATACCAAATCAGTAATGTAGAATATATTAAGACAAACTTAATTTTAGAGGATTATCTTTTCCAAGAGTGTAGTGATAAAAAGTGCCGAGTTTATACCTACTTTAGCAGTGCTGTTATTAATATTTTAAATAAAAGCCCGAGTATTGAGGTCGTTGCGTTAAGAGTAAATGTAGATAATCCTACTTATATTGAAAGCTATGTATTGCTTGAAAATTTGGGGATCAACATTATTGATATTAGAGAATAAAATGAAGAAATATTTAATTTCATTAGAAAAAGATGTGAAAAGACGTGAGCTTTTCTTTTTACAGCCCAATACAAGAGATTTTGAAGTGTTTAATGCGATCAATACGATGGATAGTGATTGGGAAAGATTAAATAATAGCTTTGATTTAGCTAAATTTGAGCAATATTATGGGCGTAAAACCACAAAAGGAGAAATTGGCTGTACTTTAAGCCATTTATCAATTTATCAGAAAATTGCAGATGATCAGACTATTCAAGATGATGATTATTGTCTTGTGTGTGAAGATGATGTGTTATTTGCTCAAGATTTTCAAAAAAATATTCATACTTTATTGGCTCAAAATGTAAAGGCGGATATTATTTTAGTTGGGCAGTCCAAGATCTCAAATTTTGATGATATTGAATTGGAAATTAGTTACCCTACAACTTTTAGCTTTTTACAGAAACAGATTGGAGATAGCGAGTATAAATATGCCTATCCTTATCGTAATTATTTTGCGGGTACCGTTGCATATTTAATTAAAAAATCGACCGCTTGTCAGTTTTTAACGCAAACTTCAAAAGCCTTACCTTATTGGCTTGCAGATGATTTTATTTTATTTAGTCATAGATTCAAATTAGATGTGTTAATTGTTCGTCCGTTAATGGCGATTGAAAATCCAGCATTAGTCAGTAATTTAGAAAGTTTGCGTGGCTCAGTAAATAATAATTTTTTTAACAAAATAGTTAAATATCCGCTTAAAAAATTATTAGCAATTAAACGTAATTTTAACTCATTAAATTTATCATAGGTTGATATGTCAGCACTTTTTAATTTATTTTATATTTATGATCCTTGGTTCTTTCACGTTTTACGCGTAGCATTTTTAGTCGGGATACTGGCTTGTGGGTATTTAGCTTTCCAAGTTATTAAAGGAAAAGCTAGCGGCATTATTATTCCTAAAGACAGCATTATTGTGATTATCGCTTTGCTTATAGCTAGCATTATTCCACTTTTAATTAATGGAACGAAAGAAATAGGTGTGTTGGCAATGTATGTCAAAATGCTGATTTTGTTTATATTTGGCATTGCGGTATATAATATTTTTTATCGAATAGAAGATGGTAAAGCCTTATTTGTGCGTGATTTAAAAATCGGCATTACTATTCAATGCCTTTGTGGCATAGCAGCATTATTAGGTGTGCCGTTTATGGTAGATTTTCTATTATCTAGCAATGCGATGATGCCACGCTTTTTTGGTTCGGAGCAAGAATATAGACTCTATAATATTACCTCATCAGCCTTTTTCCAATTAAGTGCTTTTTACTTAATGCTACTCCATTTTTTATTAGCATATAATAAAAAAACAGATTCAATAAATGGCTGGTTTTTATTCTTAATTTTATGTGTCGGGTTGATTTCAGGTCGAACTTTTTTATTAATATCAGTGGTTAGTATTGTGCTTTATTTTAAATGGAAATATGTATTACCTTTAATCGCTTTTATAGTTTTAATTTTATTTCTAGCGATAGTTTTACCAGAAAATCGTTATGTTGCACACGCTTTAGAGCCAGTAATTAATTTATTATCTGGCACAGGAAAAGTGAGTTCCTCTACCGATAATTTAGTGAAAAACCATTTATTTATTCCAACGCTTAGCCAATTTATTTCAGGAGACGGTCTATATTATACTGAAACGGGTGGCTATTATGGTGCATCGGATTCAGGTTATATTCGCCAAGTCTTATATGGCGGTTTGTTTTATATGTTAACTTGCTTTGCTTTTACGTTTTATTTTGTGCGGAAAGTCGCCATTAATTGGTTTGAGGGAAGTTGGATTTTTACTTTATCGACGATTGGAATTCTTTCCATTTTAAATATTAAAGCGGATACCTTTGCATTCCCAGGGATTATGTTTATTTTTTTAATGTTCTTATCCTTATTTGGTACAAGCGGTCGAAATTTAATATTTTTTTGCAAAAATAAAGAGATAAAAAATGTTTAGTATTATTGTGCCTTCTTATAATCGTAATCAAGAAATTAAGGCATTATTGGAAAGTTTAAAGCAGCAAACGGTTTATAATTTTGAGGTGGTGATTGTTGATGATTATTCAACAATACCTGTTGAGGTAAATAACGATTATCCTTTTGCACTAAAAGTTATCCGTAATAATCCGAATATGGGGGCTGCACAAAGTCGAAATGTTGGAGCAAATAATGCGAGCCAAGAGTGGCTATTATTTTTAGATGATGATGATCGCTTTATACCTGAAAAGTGCGAACGACTCGCACAAGAAATTGCCCAAAATCCAATGGCAAATTTTATTTATCATCCAGCCAAATGCGAAATGGTAAATGAAGGGTTTACTTATATCACCACGCCATTTCAACATAAAAGCGAATTAACGAAAGAGAATATGCTAAAAGCAAATAAAATCGGCGGAATGCCGATGATTGGCTTGAAGAAAGCGTTATTTTGCAAAATTGGCGGATTATCTGACCGCTTGCGTTCGCTGGAGGATTACGATTTTTTGTTAAAATTGCTGGAAGAACCAAGTTTTGAGCCACTTTATGTTGATGAAGCTTTAACTTATTGTACTTTCCATACCAAGCGTTCAAGTGTTTCAACCGACACAACAAATACTGAAAAGGCGATTGCATATATTCAACAAACTTATATTAAAACACCTGAGCAGGCGAATAATTTTAAGCTCAATTCACTTTATATTTTAAGTTATCCGCACATAATGAATTTATCTCGTAAGGCGGCTGGTTATTATTTTGAGATGTTTAAACAGACAAAAAATATTAAGCAGCTAGTTATTGCACTTATTATTTTTATTTCGCCGAAATGGGCGATTAATTTAAAAAGGTTTATTTAATGAAATTTTCCGTTTTAATGTCGTTATACATTAAAGAGCAGCCTCAATATTTGGTAGAATCCTTTGAAAGTCTCAAAGCCCAAACTCGCCAAGCCGATGAAATTATACTCTGTTTTGATGGCGCTGTTACACCTGAGTTGGAAGCGATTGTAGAAGAATATAGTGTGATTTTGCCAATAAAAACAGTAAAGTTCGTACAAAATCGAGGTTTAGGCAAAACGCTAAATGAGGGCTTAACTTATTGCTCGAATGAGTGGATTTTCCGTATGGATACAGACGATATTTGCCTGCCCGATCGTTTTGAAAAACAGGTAGCATTTATTGAGAAAAATCCTGAAATAGTGATTTTTGGTGGACAAATTGCCGAATTTGGACAAGATATTTATGATATTGTCGCTTATCGTAATGTGCCGATAACAGCACAGGAGATTATTCAATTTACCCGTATGCGTTGCCCATTTAACCATATGACGGTCGCCTATCAAAAATCGAAGGTATTGGAAGTGGGGGGCTATCAAGATTTGCAAGAAGATTATTATTTATGGATTAAACTGATTGCTCAGTTTAAACAAGTTGCAAATTTGCCTGATTTATTGGTTTATGCCCGGGTTGGAAATGGTATGGTGAATAGGCGTCGTGGCAAAGCACAAGCAGATGCAGAATGGCGTTTGTATAAATTAAAAAATCGTTGCCGTATTCACGATCCGATTTCAGGTTTTGGCATTTTCTTAATGAGAGCGGTTCCACGCTTATTGCCATTATCGGTACTGAAAGCAGTCTATGGATTGTTGAGAAAATAAGATTAAGCCACAGATTTTATTCTGTGGCTTTTTTGCTATTGATTTTTTAAAATTTCATTCATCAACTGAATATCAATGTGGCAATAGCCTGTTGGGTTTTTCACTAAATATGCTTGGTGATATTCTTCCGCAGGGAAGTATTGTTCCAACATTTGGTTTTCTATGGCTAAGGGTTTATCAAACTGTGTTTGTAATTCCCTTAAAGCTTGGTTAATAATTGGAACATCTTGCGGATCGGTGTGATAAATCCCTGTGCGGTATTGAATGCCAATGTCGCCACCTTGTTGGTTAATGCTCACAGGATCGATGACTTTAAAAAAATAATCAAGTAATTTAGCTAGACTGATTTGGTTGGCATCATAAGTTACTTTGACTACTTCCGCGTGCCCACTAGCTGAACACACATCTTGGTAGGTTGGGTTGTCCGTGTTGCCGTTGGCATAACCCGATTGAGCCTTAATCACGCCATTAATGCGTTGCATAAAAGATTCTACTCCCCAGAAACAACCACCTGCTAAATAAATTTCACGACTATTTTGCATATTCTCTCCTATCGTCTTTAAATTTAAATCATTTGTAAAAAATAGCTAAAATTATACCGCTTGTAAAATACAAATATCGATTTTGCTGATTTCAGTCATAAATAATTGCATTTTTTACAAGATTTTTTATCTAAAAATAGGTATAGTATTGCCACTTTTTATCACTTTATCTCAGAGGTTCTATGGGTACTCTTAACAGCCTTTTAGGCATTATTGTTTTACTATTCATTGCATTTTTATTTTCGAGCAATAAACGCTCAATAAATATGCGTACGGTGTTAGGTGCATTAGCATTGCAGGTTGCGATTGGGGCGTTGGTACTTTATGTGCCAGCAGGTCGCGATGCATTAAATGCAATGGCGAATGGAGTTTCTAAAGTCATTTCTTATGGTAATGAAGGTATTTCATTCTTATTTGGTGGCTTAGTAAGCGACAAAATGTTTGAAGTTTTTGGTGGTGGCGGTTTCGTCTTTGCTTTCCGTGTGCTTCCAGTCATTATTTTCTTCTCAGCACTTATTTCATTGCTTTACTACATTGGTGTGATGCAATGGGTTATCCGTATTCTAGGTGGCTTACTACAAAAAGCATTAGGCACATCTAAAGCGGAATCAATGTCTGCGGCAGCGAATATTTTCGTCGGTCAAACTGAAGCTCCACTTGTGGTAAAACCATATATTAGCAAAATGACTGAATCTGAGTTATTTGCAATTATGGCAGGTGGTTTAGCGTCTATTGCAGGCTCGGTAATGGCTGGTTATGCTGGAATGGGCGTGCCATTAACTTATTTAATTGCAGCGTCATTTATGGCAGCACCAGCAGGTTTATTATTTGCGAAAATTATGATTCCACAAACCGAACAATTCCGTGATGAATTAGAAGCGGTCGATTTAGAAAAACCAGCGAATATTCTTGATGCAGCAGCCTCAGGTGCATCATCAGGTATGCAACTTGCGTTAAATGTAGGGGCGATGTTGATTGCTTTCGTTGCTTTAATTGCATTAGTAAATGGTATTTTAGGCGGCATTGGCGGCTGGTTTGGTTATGAAACATTAAACTTGGGTCAAATTTTCGGTTGGGTGTTCAAACCACTTGCTTGGGTAATTGGTGTACCTTGGGAAGAGTCTGAAATAGCTGGTCAAATGATCGGCTTGAAGTTGGCTGTTAATGAGTTCGTAGGTTATTTAGAGTTTGCTAAATATTTAGCTCCTGAAGCGACTGTTCAGTTAAGCGATAAAACCATTGCCATTATTACTTTTGCACTCTGTGGTTTTGCTAACTTCAGTTCAATTGCGATTTTAATCGGTGGTATTGGTGCAATGGCACCAAGCCGTCGTGGTGATATTGCACGTTTAGGTATTAAGGCTGTTATTGCAGGTTCACTTGCTAACTTAATGAGTGCAACTATTGCAGGCTTATTTATTGGCTTAGGCGGCGCAGTTTTATAATTTAAATAATCTGTAAAACCACTAGAAATGATCTGCACCTTATCAGTTGGCTGCTTAGTCCAATGTTAGGTGTAGATCAAAAATAGTGGTTTTATGTTTTTTTAGCTAACGTAAACGGTTGCTTGTCATTTGCCTATTTACAAGCGGTCAAATTTTTATAAAATTTTACTAAGTCATTCATTTAATTAAAAAAGGAGAAATCATGAATGTAAAAAATTCAGCTGAGATTGCACTTTCTTTGATGGATCTCACCACATTAAATGACAATGATACAGACGGAACAATAATAGCTTTGTGCGAACAAGCTAAAACCGATTTTGGCACACCTGCCGCAGTGTGTGTTTATCCACGATTTGTACCGCTAGCACGCAAGATTCTTAAAGCACAGGGCATAGAGCAAGTCAAAATTGCTACTGTGACTAATTTCCCGCACGGCAATGATGATATTGCAATTGCGATTGCCGAAACCAAAGCTGCATTGGCTTACGGTGCTGATGAAGTTGATGTTGTTTTCCCTTATCAAGCATTAATTGCAGGTAATGAACAAATTGGTTTTGAATTAGTTAAACAAGCTAAAGCAGTTTGCCAAGAAAAGGGTGTTTTACTTAAAGTCATTATTGAAACGGGTGAGCTAAAATCAGCAGACTTAATTCGCAAAGCAGGCGAAATTTCAATTCGTGCAGGGGCAGATTTTATCAAAACCTCAACAGGTAAAGTGCCAGTAAATGCAACGTTAGAATCTGCTCGCATTATGCTTGAAACTATTCGAGATTTAGGGGTGGCAGAAACGGTTGGCTTTAAAGCTGCGGGTGGCGTGAAAACTAGCGAAGAAGCGGCAAAATACCTCGCTTTAGCACGTTCAATTTTAGGTAATGATTGGGTAGATAGCTCACATTTTCGTTTTGGTGCCTCTAGTCTTTTAGGCAATTTGTTAGCAACATTAAAAGATGAACAGCAACAATCTGTTCAAGGTTATTAATTATTCATCATAAGAGGAAATTAAAAATGGCAACTCCACATATTAATGCACCTGAAGGGGCGTTCTCTGACGTTGTACTTATGCCAGGCGACCCGCTTCGTGCAAAATATATCGCAGAAACTTTTTTAGAAGATGTTAAAGAAGTCACTAACGTACGTAATATGTTAGGTTATACGGGTAGTTATAAAGGTCGTCGCATTTCTGTAATGGGACATGGTATGGGAATCCCGTCTTGTTCAATTTATGCGAAAGAGCTCATTACTGAATATGGAGTGAAAAAAATCATTCGTGTTGGTTCTTGTGGTGCTGTGCGTAGTGATGTTCGTATTCGTGATGTTATCATCGGCTCTGGAGCTTGTACTGATTCTAAAGTAAACCGTATCCGCTTTCGTGATAATGATTTTGCCGCGATTTCAGACTTTGATATGACTTTAGCCGCATACCAAGCGGCACAACAGAAAGGCGTTAATGTGCGAGTAGGGAATTTATTTTCAGCAGACCTATTTTATAGCCCAGATGTTGAAATGTTCGATGTGATGGAAAAATATGGCATTTTAGGGGTAGAGATGGAAGCTGCTGGTATTTATGCTGTTGCGGCGGAGTTCGGTGCGAAAGCATTAGCAATTTGCACAGTTTCAGACCATATTCGCACAGGCGAACAAACCAGTGCTGAAGAACGCCAATTAACTTTCAATGAGATGATTGAGATTGCATTAGAGTCAGTATTGATTGGCGATAAATAATAAGCGATAACTGATTTATCTTAAAATTGACAAGCGGTTAAATTTTGCAAAAAATTGCAATATTTGACCGCTTATTACTTTCAGTATGATGTATAAAATATCAAGATATTCTTTAACAAATTTTGTGTACTCATAGAAAATAATGTTTGAATATAAAATCAATATGATTGAATATTTATTCAAAATAAAGATTGAGTTTGCTTACAATTAGGCTTAGACTACAGCATAAAAAGTGAAAATATAAGGATATCTAATGAGTAAATACAAAATTTTTGTAGATGGGGCTGTTGGTACAACAGGATTACGAATTCACGAACGATTGAGTCAAGCCGAGGATATTGAGTTATTAACATTGCCTGAGGCACAACGTAAAGATCTAAACGCTCGATTAACAAAATTAGCAGAAGCTGATTTAACTTTTCTTTGCTTGCCTGATGAAGCCTCAAAAGAGTTAGTTGCCAATGCACCATCTGATGCCAGAATTTGTGATACGTCTACTGCCCATCGCGTGAATGCTGATTGGGTTTACGGTTTTGCTGAATTAACCGGGCAAACTGAAAAAATCAGAAAGGCTAACCGCGTAGCTATACCAGGCTGTCACGCAACAGGCTATATTGCCTTAGTCCGCCCGTTAGTCGAAATGGGCATTTTATCCGCTGATTATCCGTTGAGCTGCCAATCTTTAACAGGCTATTCAGGTGGCGGAAAATCAATGATTGCTGATTACGAAAACCCAAATCGTGTTGATGCCTTAAATGCACCTCGTGTTTATGGATTAGCGTTAAAACATAAGCATTTACCTGAAATGCAAATGCTCACTCAAATGAAAATTCCGCCGATTTTTACTCCAGTAGTGGCAGATTTTTACAGTGGTATGCTAGTGACTGTTCCGCTTCCCATTTCTGCGTTACAAGCGGTTAAATCTGGTGAAGAAATTACAAAGCTATTTGCAGACTATTATCAAAATAGCAAATTAATCACAATCCATACTTTCCAAGATTTACCAGAAGACGGTATGCTTTCTGCGAATGCTTATTCAGGCAAAGACAGTTTGGATATTTTTGTATATGGAAATGACGACCAAATTTTACTTGTTGCTCGTTTTGATAATTTAGGTAAAGGGGCATCAGGTGCGGCGGTGCAGTGTATGAATATAATGCTTGGGAGAGATGAAATCTCGGGGTTAGAAATTTAATTGGTTACTTTCTTTGCACAAGCAAAGAAAAGTGACATAAAACTGGAGATATTATGGATATTCAAGAAATCAATCAATTCGCAAATTTATTAGAAAAATCAACCGCTTGTCTTGCTAAATGGCAAGATAAAATCATTGTTGTGAAATATGGCGGTAATGCGATGATTAATGAAGATCTGAAAACATCGGTAATGGAAGATATTTTATTGCTTAATCGTTTAGGGATAAAAGTCGTGCTGGTACACGGCGGAGGGCCTGAGATTTCACAAGGTGTAAAATTATTAGGTAAAGTGCCTCAGTTTATCAATGGGTTAAGAGTGACTGATAGCGACACGATTAGCGTGGTGTTGCAAATGTTAGCGGGCAAAGTGAATAAAAGTCTTGTTGCCTTATTGAAAGGTAAAGGCATTGGGTTGTGTGGTATTGATGGAGCAATGTTGCAATGCAAAAAATTAGAAGCTGAGGTGGATTATGGCTTTGTAGGTGATATTGTCAAGGTTAATCCAAAAGTGATCGAAATTGCCTTAAATGCGAGTTTAATTCCTGTGATTTCAACTATTGGTGTGGATGAAAACGGGCAGGCTTATAATATTAATGCTGATACGGCAGCAAGTGAAATCGCAATAGCGCTTAATGCAGCGAAATTAGTTTCAATGACGGATATTGCAGGTTTATTACGAGATCGTTTTGATGAAAGTACGCTTATTCCAGAGGTTGATGTCTGTGATGTGCAAGGACTGATTGATCAGGGTATTATTGCAGGCGGTATGATCCCTAAAATTGCTTGCTGTACGGATTTTATTAATGCAGGCGGTATTGAAGCAAATATTATTGATGGAAGAATCGAACACGCTATTTTAGTTGAACTATTTGGTGGTAAAAATGGAACACGTTTTTACAAAAAATAGATTAGGAAGAAATATATGACAAGTAACAACATCAAACAACTAGATAAAGAATATATTGCCCAAACTTACGGCAGATTTGACCTCGCACTTTCACACGGTAAAGGCTGTGATGTGTGGGATGTTGAGGGTAAGCAATATTTAGATTTTACCAGCGGCATTGGCGTAAATAGTTTAGGGTGGGCTGATGACGATTGGCTTTCAGCGATTACGGCTCAAGCAGGCAAATTGCAACACACTTCAAATTTATTTTTCACTGAGCCATCAAGCCAATTAGCTAAAAAATTGGTCTCTACAAGCGGTCTAAAAAGAGCATTTTTTTGCAATTCAGGCGCAGAGGCAAATGAAGGGGCAGTAAAAACAGCTCGCAAATATAGCCACGATAAATATGGCACTGGGCGATCCACAATTTTAACCTTAGTGAATTCATTTCACGGTAGAACTATTTCAACACTGGCAGCAACAGGGCAAGATGTGTTTCACCAACACTTTTTTCCGTTTACGGATGGCTTTGAATATGTGCCAGCAAATGATATTGATGCACTTAAAATCCGTTTAAATACTGATGATGTCTGTGCTATTTTAGTTGAAGTGCTACAAGGCGAAGGTGGAGTTTGTGCGTTAGATAATGATTACTTGCAAGCAGTGCAATCTCTCTGCCAAGAAAAAGATTTAGTTTTTATAATAGATGAAGTACAAACAGGTATTGGGCGAACAGGCACAATGTTCTCTTATCAACAATTTGGCTTACAGCCTGATATTGTGAGTCTGGCCAAAGGTTTAGGCGGCGGACTACCAATAGGGGCTTTTCTATTAGGCAACAAAGTTGAACATACTTTAGGTAAGAGCGATCACGGTTCAACATTTGGCGGTAATCCTGTTACTTGTGCTGGCGCAAATGTGGTTTTAGATAAAATAACGCCAGATTTTTTAAAAGAAGTGCAACGTAAAGGGCAATCTCTGCAACAAAGATTAAATGCTTTGCCAAAAGTAAAATCTGTTTCTGGCTTAGGTTTAATGATTGGTGTGGAATTTGAAGAGGGTATTTTAGCCTCCGATATCGTGACAAAATGTATTGAACAAGGTGTGCTGTTTTTAACTGCAAAAAGTAAATTAAGATTACTGCCACCGCTGATTATATCTGATGAACAGATTGAACAGGGAATAAAGGTATTGAAAGAGGTTCTTGAATCAAGATAGTTTAGTTTTGGCGATGAGATCATTTATAGAAGCATAGAACTCTTACAAAAGATACATTACAATTCTGGCAAGAGCACATCTATCGGTAATGAATATGCAAGGTAGAAATGAACAATATTATGAAGCGTATTTAAATCATAAGCAGATTTCAAGGCGGGGGCTATTACGCACGCTGTTTCAGTCTGTAGATAAAGTGCAGAAAGAGCAGCATATCCGTTTAGCTCATCGCCCACCTTTTGCGGCAGAGGAACATCTATTTCTTGCTGCTTGCAACGGCTGTGGTGATTGTACGCAGGCTTGTCCATATAATTTGATTCAGATTCAGCAACAAAAAGCAGTTTTAGAGTTAGATTATATGAGTTGTGACTTATGTGGAAAATGTGCTGAAAGCTGTTCAAGCAATGCTTTAAATACCCTCTTTAAACGAGATACCGAGCTTCGACCAAATTTTTTTAACACGTGCCTAGTTAAGCAGAATCAGTTTTGCACTGTGTGCCAAGAGAAATGCCCCCAGCAGGCGATTTCTGAACATTTAGTGGTAAATGATGAGTTATGTAATGGATGTGGGGAATGTAAGATAAGCTGTTTTTTATCAGCAATTCAATTAGTTTAATCTTTCAAAAAAGAAAATCAGCACCTCAATGGTGCTGATTTTTTAGCGATATTTATCACGAACGTTTCATAATTTCAAAAAACGCCTCGTTGGTTTTAGCCATCATTAATTTATCAATTAACCATTCGATTGCATCGACATCATCCATTGGATTAAGCACTTTACGCAACATCCACGTTTTTTGTAGTTCATCAGCAGCCATTAATAGATCATCTTTACGTGTACCAGAACGATTGAAATCAATCGCAGGGAAGATTCGGCGTTCTGCAATTCGGCGAGATAGATGTAGTTCCATATTACCGGTACCTTTGAATTCTTCAAAAATGACCTCATCCATTTTAGACCCTGTATCAACAAGCGCCGTTGCGATAATCGTTAAGCTACCGCCTTCTTCTACGTTACGTGCAGCCCCGAAGAAACGTTTAGGACGATGTAACGCATTTGCATCTACACCACCAGAAAGAATTTTACCTGAAACAGGCGTAACAGTATTATAAGCACGAGCAAGACGTGTGATGGAATCTAATAAAATCACCACATCTTTTTTATGTTCAACAGAACGTTTTGCTTTTTCTATTACCATTTCTGCAACTTGAACGTGTCGTGAGGCTGGCTCATCAAAGGTAGATGCAATGACTTCGCCACGCACCGTGCGTTGCATCTCAGTGACCTCTTCAGGACGTTCATCAATTAACAGAACGATAAGCTCACATTCTGGGTGGTTATGGGTAATACTTTGTGCGATATTTTGTAGAAGAACAGTTTTACCTGCTTTAGGTGGGGCTACAATCAACGCTCGCTGACCTTTACCGATGGGAGCCGCTAAATCTAAAATACGAGCAGTTAAATCTTCTTTTGAGCCATTACCACGCTCCATTTTCAAACGGGAATTTGCGTGTAAAGGCGTTAAGTTTTCAAATAAGATTTTGCTACGAGAGACTTCAGGCTTGTCATCATTAACGGAATCGACTTTTAATAATGCAAAGTAGCGTTCGCCTTCTTTGGGCGGGCGGATTTTCCCTTCTACCTTATCACCAGTTTGTAAGTTAAAGCGGCGGATTTGGCTTGGTGAAACATAAATATCATCGGGCCCAGCTAAGTATGAGCTATCTGATGAACGCAAGAAACCAAAACCATCGGGTAAAATTTCTAACACGCCTTGACCGAAAATATCTTCACCACTTTTTGCGTGTTGTTTAAGAATAGCAAAAACGATGTCTTGTTTACGTAAACGAGCTAAATTTTCTAAGCCCATTTGGTTTTCACCCATTTCGACTAATTCTGAAACTGGCGTATTTTTAAGTTGAGTAAGATGCATAATTTGAATGTTAAATTGTGATTAAATAAGGTTGGAGTTGTTGGTATTGATTTGATATGGCTAAGCCACAAAAGATGAGGCGAAGCATACCTTAATAGAGGCGAAATTGCAAATTTTTTATAAAAAATGACCGCTTGTAGCAATAGTAGCAATAAAAATGCTGATAAAACATCAGCATTTTTATTGGATAGGCTTATTAAGCCTCAACCCCCTCAAATAAAAGGGTGCTTAAATAACGCTCTGAAGCAGATGGTAGTATTACGACGATTAATTTATCAGCAAATTCGGGTAGTCTCGCAATGCGATCTGCTGCTGCAACGGCAGCACCTGATGAAATGCCACCTAAAATTCCTTCTTCTGCCATTAAACGGCGAGCGGTTGCAATGGCTTCTTCGCTTGAAACCTGCTCAACACGATCTACTAACGCTAAATCTAAGTTTTTCGGGATAAAACCTGCACCAATGCCTTGAATTTTATGTGGGCCTGGTTTTACTTCTTCGTTATTTAAAGTTTGTGTGATAACGGGAGATTCTGCTGGTTCTACTGCGACAGAAATAATGGGTTTACCTTTATCTTGTTTAATCGCACGAGATACGCCAGTAATGGTGCCGCCTGTTCCTACGCCTGCAACTAAAACATCAATGTTGCCTTGCGTCGCCTCCCAAATTTCAGGGCCCGTGGTTTGTTGGTGAATTGCTGGGTTTGCTGGATTTTCAAACTGTTTTAAGGTGACATAACGGTTTGGATCAGAGGCTGCAATCTCTTCTGCTTTTGCTATGGCGCCTTTCATTCCTTTTGCACCTTCAGTTAAAATCAGGTTTACGCCTAAACCACGTAATAAGCGTTTACGCTCAGTGCTCATTGTTTCAGGCATTGTAAGTGTTAATTTATAGCCACGAGCTGCCGCAACGTAAGCTAATGCAATACCAGTGTTACCGCTGGTTGCATCTACGATTTCTTTATCTTTCGTTAAAATACCGTCTTTTTCCGCCTGCCAGACCATATTCGCCCCAATACGGCATTTCACGCTAAAACTTGGGTTACGCCCTTCCACTTTAACTACGATATTACCATTACCGAAATGTTTTAAACGCACAAGTGGAGTGTTGCCGATGGAATATGAGTTGTCTGAATAAATTGTCATAGAAAATTCCTCTCAAAGTAGGTATTAAAATTGTATTTCATCATACTGATCTTTTTGAGCTTGGCTAGTAGCAGAAATTTATTTTGTATAACCAAAAGGAATATAAGAGATGGGTTTACATAAAAAAACGGTCTGTTTTGCAAAAAATAAGCAAAATCAGACCGCTTGTAATAGATTATTTCAGTGCCCTCGCCCCTTGGTTATCCACTTTGCAGATGTGGATAAACCCTTCGTTGTTTTGCAGATACTCTCTCTCCAAATAGTTTACTAAGCGTTGGGCGTGCTCCAAGTCGGGGGCGATGGCAAACATTGTTGGGCCTGAACCTGAAATACCAACCGCTAATGCACCTAAATCTTTACAGCCTTGACGAACAGTAGGGAAGTTTGGGAGTAATCCTTCACGATAAGGCTCGGCAATTAAGTCTTTCATCATAGTGGCAGCTAATACATCTTGATGTGTATGACAAGCGTGAACGAAAGAGCCTAAGTAACGCGCTTGCTGAATCATATCTTGACGCGTATAGCTTTTAGGCAAAATGGCTCGTGCTTCTGCAGTAGAAACCTCCACACCTGGGTAAGCAAGCACCCAATACCATTCATCAAAAAAAGGTAAAGGTTGGCAAATATTGCCCAGAGATTGCGTCATTAATTGCAAGCCACCTAAGTAGCAAGGTGCAACATTATCGTAGTGAATTGAACCTGAAATTCTCCCCTCAAGCTCTCCCATCATTTCTAATAATTCCATTTTTGAAAATGGTTCATTATGGAATTGATTAAGTGCCACTAATGCAGCCACAATTGAACAAGCACTTGAGCCAAGCCCTGAGCCAATCGGCATATTTTTTTCAAGTGTTAAGCGTAAATTTTTTACACTGCCGTTACGTAATTTCAAGCGTTCGCTAAATAGCACATAGGCTTGATAGACAATGTTTTTTTGTGGTTCTTTGGGCAATTTACGTACAAAATAACCTGCACTTTCTAGCTCAAAAGTTTGTTCGCAATCTTCAATTTGAACAACATCGCCTAATAAAGAACCATCAATAGGTGAGATTGCCGCCCCTAATGAATCAAATCCCACACTAATATTCGCACTTGAGGCAGGTGCATAAATGCGTAAGGTCATTAGCTTGCACCTCCTGGTAATGTACGAAGAATATCAGCAAAAATACCTGCTGCAGTTACGCTATTACCTGCACCATAACCACGCAAGAGAAGGGGGATTGGGCTGTAGTAGCGAGTTAAGAAGGCAAGAGCATTTTCGCCATCTTTTACTTTATAAAGTGGGTGATTGTCATCAACAGTTTCAATTGCCACACGGCATTTTGTCCCTGTAATTGAGCCTACATAGCGTAACACTTTACCTTCTGCTTTGGCTGCTTCTACACGTTTGTTAAATTCTTCATCTAATGCAGGCAATGCTTCTAAAAACTCATCACGGTTCATTCCTTCGGAGAAGCCTTTTGGTAATATGCCTTCAATTTCAATATCTTCAAATTCAAGCGGCAAGCCAGTTTCACGAGCTAAAATTAATAATTTGCGAGCAACATCAGCACCAGATAAATCCTCACGAGGATCAGGCTCAGTAAAGCCTTTTTCCTTTGCCAATAGGGTAGCTTGAGAAAGCGTTAAGCCCTCTTCTAATTTACCGAAAATGAATGAGAGTGAGCCTGAAAGAATCCCCTCAAATTTCTCTACTTCATCGCCAGCTGCTAGCAAGTTTTGTAGATTTTCGATAACGGGTAAACCTGCCCCTACGTTAGTTTCATAAAGGAATTTGTGCTGGCTTTGACGAGCATTCTCACGCATTTCTAAGTAATAGTTATAGCCTGACGTATTGGCTTTTTTGTTTGGTGTAATCACATGGAAGCCTTCTTTTAACGCTCGGGCGTAAAGGTTTGCTACAGATTGTGCCGAGGTGCAATCAACAAACACAGGATTGACCACGTGGTGGAATTTGATAAAAGAAAGTAGTACATCAAAGTCTGAGGGTTGGATTGCTTTTTCTAAATCTTCTTTCCAGTTATCTAAATTTAAACCGCTTTCGTTAAGCAACATCTTATCTGAATTAGCTAAGGCACAAATACGAATTTCAATATCCTTTTTGGCTAGAAACTCTTTTTGTTGTTTTACTTGCTCAATTAACTCACTTCCAACACCGCCAACGCCAACTAAAAAAATATCTACAACACGTTTGCTATTAAATAATGATTTATGGGTGGCTTTCACGGCTTCAATGGCTTTATTCAGTGGCACCACTGCTGAAATTGAACGCTCTGATGAACCTTGTGCGATCGCAACAATACTAATGTTTGCTTGAGCAAGTGCAGAGAAAAAGCGTGCTGCGATACCTTTAGCGGTACGCATACCGTCACCTACTACAGAAACAATGGATAAATCTTTAATAATATCAATCGGATCAAGTAAGTTTTCAGCTAATTCTTGGGCAAATTCCGCATTTAATGCAAGTAACGCTTTTTCTGCTGATTTAGCAGGCACACAGAAACTAATACTATATTCTGATGAAGATTGGGTAATTAAAATCACTGAAATGCCTGATTTCGACATTGTAGAGAAAACACGAGCAGCCATACCCACCATTCCTTGCATACCCGCACCTGATACGTTAAACATAGCAACATTATCAAGGTTAGTAATGCCTTTTACTTTCAAGTTATCATTTGCAACATTGCCATCAATCAAGGTGCCTTTGCTTTCAGGATTACCTGTATTTTTAATTAAGCACGGAATATTTAATGATACTAAAGGCCCGATTGTGCGAGGATGAATCACTTTTGCCCCGAAGTAAGAAAGCTCCATCGCTTCTTGGTAGCTCATAGATTCCAAACAAACCGCATTGGGCACTAGGCGAGGATCGCAAGTATAAACACCATCCACATCTGTCCAAATTTCACAGACATCTGCTTTCAAGCAAGCGGCTAAACACGCGGCAGAGTAATCAGAACCGTTTCGCCCTAATAGCACTAATTCACCTTGCTGATTGCCTGCAGTAAAACCTGCCATTAATACCACATTCTTCTTTGGAATCGAGTCTGCATCAACACGCTTGGTTGATTCTGGGATATCAACTGAAGATTCCAAATAGCTCCCGTGAGCCAATAATTTTTCAACAGGGTCGATGCGAGTAACGGTGTAGCCTTTTGCTTCAAACCACGCTTGCATCATTGCAATAGAAAGTTTTTCACCACGGCAATGGATTGTTGCTGCAATATCATCCGAGAGTGATTTACTTTTTGCAGAATCTGCCGCAACTTGCTGAATTTGGGTTAATTCAGCATCAACCAATGCTAATAGTTCATTTTTGGCAAAGTTATTGTTTGCTTCATATAAGCCGTTAATGATGTTGTGGAAAATCTCGGTTGCTTCAGAAAGGTTAGATTCAAATGATTCGCCAGCAATTGCTTTATCAACAATGGCGACCAAGTGGTTAGTGATTTTGGCTGGAGCGGATAAAACCCCTGCCGCCTGATCAGCTAAATGGGCTTTTTCGATAATATCCGCCGCTTGCATAAAGCGTTCTGGATTGGCAAGAGAGGTGCCCCCAAATTTAAGAACTCGCATAGTTACTCCTGATGAATATTGGTAAATTTTTCTATAAAAAAACCCGCTTGTAGCGGGTTTCAGTTTATTCTTTTTGTAGCCAATAAAAAACCCGCACTATGCTGGAAACATAATGGTGGTAATAATCATTGTAATTACAGAAAAAGGACTCATTGGCTGTTTTCTATGTAATAGAATTAATAATGGGTGAAGAATGCGTGAAAATAACTACTTTGTCAATGGGGGAATGAGAATTTCTTTATTTTTCGTATTTACTTTTAAGATGATTGAATAATCTTGCTCTAGATCAAAAAAATATGCCTTTTCTGGTTATTTCTTGTTAGAATGCGTTTGGAGTTTAACTCTGATTAACCTATTGATTGATTACTATTTGAAAGGAATGAACTATGGCATACACATTACCTGAATTAGGCTACGCGTATGATGCGTTAGAGCCACATTTTGATGCAAAAACAATGGAAATTCACCACACTAAGCACCACCAAGCATATATTAATAATGCAAATGCAGCATTAGAAGCCCACCCTGAATTATTAGAGCAATGCCCAGGCAAATTAATTGCAGATTTAAACCAAGTCCCTGCTGAAAAACGTGTTGCAGTGCGTAACAACGTAGGCGGACACGTAAACCACACATTATTATGGAAAGGTTTAAAAACAGGCACAACTTTACAAGGTGCATTAAAAGATGCGATTGAGCGTGATTTTGGCTCTGTGGATAATTTCAAAGCAGAATTTGAAAAAGTAGCAACTACTCGTTTTGGCTCAGGCTGGGCGTGGTTAGTTGTAAATGAAGGAAAATTATCGGTAGTCTCAACCGCAAATCAAGACAACCCACTAATGGGTGAAGACGTAGCAGGGGTTTCTGGCTACCCAATTTTAGGTTTAGATGTATGGGAACACGCTTACTACCTGAACTACCAAAACCGCCGTCCGGATTTCATCAAAGCGTTCTGGAACGTGGTAAACTGGAACGAAGCGGCAAACCGTTTTGAAAAACAAACGCCAGGCTGCGGCTGCGGAAAATAAATCTAGTTTAGTACGATAAATACAAGCGGTCATATTTTGTAAAAATTTTGCAAAATATGACCGCTTGTTTAATATGCGTTCTGCAACTTAAATTCACATTAAAAAAAGCTAAATTTTTAGTATTCATCACACAAAAAATAGATTAAAATCGCCTTTTTTATTTACAGAGAGATAATTATATGATGAACTCACTCACTCACTCACTCACTCACTCACTCACTCACTCACTCACTCACTCACTCACTCACTCACTCACTCACTCACTCACTCACTCACTCACGGCGTAGTGTAGCCTCGTTGCTACTCACGGTGCTAATTTCAGGCTCGGCGTATGCAGCTGGTAATGGTTACGCTGTCGGCACAAATTCAACGGCGAATGGGGCAGGTAGTTATGCCACTTCAGAAAATGGTGTTGCTACAGGGCATAATGCCGTTGCCACAGGTGGGGGAATGAGCCGCGAGCAATTTGCTGAACGCCGTAAAGTGGCAGACGAAATTGTACGCCAACTAGGCGAAAAGCAAACTGAAATCAACAAAATTGATGCTCAAATCTCCTCTGTTCAAAGCCATATTGATAATATTGAAGCCAGTATTACCGATATTGACCAACGCCAAGCGAAAATTGTCCCTTTACTTAAGGAATACGCAACTCTTCAAAACCAACGCGATGAGGCTCAAAAGAGATTAGCTGAACAGCAAAACCAATTACAACAAGCGAATGATGCCTATAACCGTTTGCCACAAGATATTATCAGTGGTCGTACTGTTAATTATGATGGAATATTTAAAAAATTAGACTGGAGTAAATTAGATAACGAATCAGGTAAGGGGCGAGATGAATTAGCGGCTGATATTAAAGTTATTATAGAAGAGGCTTTTCCTGAATTTAAAGGGAATTTTACCGCTCCACAATATAGACAATTAATTGATGGCTATGTTGCGAGTAACGCGACAGCAGAACCAACTGCTAAATATTTATCTAGCTTTATAAATGACAATATATATGGAACTAGCGCTGATTCATATACATTTAATGCAGATCTATTTAGAACGATTTTCTCCACGGAAGATGATTTAAAAACCCCGAATAAATTGCCAGGATTTGGTCTTTCTAATTTTAATGATTTAAGTTCGTTTCGTTCGTATGTTGTTAACCGAGAAGCGATTGAAGATTATAGGTCGAGACTTTATTTCTATCTTTCAGCTAAAAAGGAAAATTCAAATGCCCGTCTTTTATTGAATACTTATGGTATATATAGCTATTATTATGGAAACATGATAAAGATGCCACCATTAAAAGGAAATAAAACGATTGATTTACAATCTATATCAGATGATGGGGATAGTTATCGACGGAGTGTTTTGAACAATGGCTCTCAAGGCTATGTTGATGACTTTAAGAAGATTAATAAAATGCTAAAAGACATCGTTGAGCATATTGATTATACTAAAAATGACAGTTGGTGGTTTGATTTAACTGACTATAAATCAAGTCTAGATAGAATTATAAAATTTAATGATACTGTTGAAGAGTGGTTAGAGTTAGATAAAAAATTACAACTAGAGCTTTCCAAACCTTTGGATGAGCAAGATAAAACAGAAATAGACAAAATAAGTCAAGAAGTAATAAAAAAGAAAGATTTTATCGATAGAGAGAAAGATAAGCCTGAAAGTAATTTTAATACATATACTCCAACATATAAAAATGATGTTATTGAAAAGGAATTCAGCCAAGTTAAACCAATAGTAGAAGAGCTGTATAATCAAACCAGAGAGCGTATTCACACTTACAATCAAAATAATGAGGTAGTTAAAGCCACTAGCGAAAAAGTGAAGCAATTATATGATGCACTCTCAAACGCTAAAGGTTCGATAGATAGCACAGAACAAGATATCAGATATATTATTGATGATATTTCTCGTTTAGGCTTAACGCCCGATGATGAAGCTTTAGCAGAACGCAAACAACAGCAAGAGCAACTGTTAAATCAGCGTAAGGCTGAACTGGAAAAACAAAACCAAGATCTTGTTGCTAAACAAGCGGAATTAGCACAATTAAATCGACAGTTAGCGAATTCATCAATTAAAAATATCGGTAAAAATTCGCTCGCAGAAGGCGAAAGTGCGTTTGCCTCAGGCGAAAACGCTATTGCCTACGGAGCAAATACCTTAGCCACAGCTGAAAACGCAATAGCATTCGGCAGCAATGCAATCGCTACAGGCAAAAACGCTGTTGCATTAGGTGCAGGTTCGTTAGCGGTTAGCGAAAACGAGGTTTCAGTTGGGGTGGGTAAAAATAATTTAGGTAAAACTGAATTTACCCGAAAAATTACCAATGTTACCGCAGGTGAGGCAGATACAGATGTGGTAAATATTTCACAACTTAAGTATGTGATAGGTGCCGTTGCTAAAGTTGCAAATCAGGTACAAGCAGTGGATGCAAAAATTGACACTGAAGTAGGTAAAGTAAATACTCAACTGAAGGAAGTGATAGGCGCAGTTGTTGAAGTTGACAATAAAGTAAGTAGCCGAATTAACGGCATTGATCAAAAGATAGATAAGGAAATCCTGAAAGTTGCTAATGTGTTAGGTGCAACGCTAGCCGCAGATGGTTCAGTAGAGGTAAAATACGACTATTACGAACAAGGCGAGAAGAAGACGACGAATAATGTGAAAACGGCGTTAAATGCAGCAGCTCAAAATACGAAGTATATTTCTGTAAATAGCACAGGCAATAGTGCGAAGGCAGAGGGTGCGGAGAGTGTTGCAATCGGTGCTAATAGTGTCGCGAAAGGCAGCAATAGCGTTGCAGTAGGCACTGGTTCGGTGGCGATGAGCGACAATGAATTTTCTGTTGGTAATGCCAATGCCGCACGCCGAATCACCAATGTGGCAGAGGGGGTATCGGAGACCGATGCGGTTAATATGGGGCAATTCACCCGAGGGATGAATGCGTTAGGCGGGCAAGTGAATCAGTTAGAGAACAAGATAGCCCGCACAGAAAAGCGGATGAGTTCAGGGATTGCTGGGGCGTATGCGGCGGCAAGTTTAATCAATGCACCGGGTGCAGGAGACAGTATGCTATCGGTCGGTACAGGCACCTTTAATGGTGCAACGGCAGTGGCATTGGGGTATTCAAAGGTGTCAAATAATGGCAAAGTTTCGCTGAAATTGATAGGCTCAGCGAGCAATAAAGGCGATGTAGGCGGGGGGGCATCAATTGGATTTAAATTCTAATTGATGTGCAAAAAGTCTGCATAGTAGATCGCTTGTAAGCAATCAAAAGAGCGCTTACAAGCGTGGTTTTTTTGAATGAAATATTCAAGAAGCGTTAAAAAGTAAAAATGCACAAGCGGTCATATTTTGTAAAAATTTTGCAAAATATGACCGCTTGTTTATTATTTCTATTGCCTATAATGTAGATTGTTACGAGCAAAACTTAACTAAATTGCTCTTTTAGGCTAATATTTGGCTACATTTATTTTGCATTTGGATTCACTATGGAACAATACTATTCACCACTTACTCGAATTATCGGCTCGCTGTTTTTTTACCCGCCTAATGAGCCTCAAAATAAACCGCTTATTGCTCTGTTTCAAACGGGGGCTTGGCAAGCAGACTGTCACTTTCTCAGTGAAAACAAGCGGTCTGAAATTCAGCAAAATTTGCAAAAGGTGGCGGATGAGCAGATTGAGGCTGACTATCAAGCCTTATTTATCGGGCCGAATAATTTGCCAGCTCCGCCGTGGGGATCGGTCTATTTGGATAAAGAGAGCGTTGTGTTTGGCGAGAGTTTGCTAGCGTTGCGAGCTTTTTTGCAACATAGTGGCATTGATTTTTCTTTAAATCAAAATGAGCCAGAAGATCATATCGGCTTAATGTTAATGCTCACCGCTTATTTGCTTGATGAAAATCAGCATTTGCTCAAACCATTTTTGGCAGAGCATTTTCTGCCTTGGGCATATCGCTTTTTTGAGTTATTTAATGCTACATCAACCCCGTTTTATCAAGGCTTGGGCATTCTTGCTGAAGCGTTATTGCTTGATTTGCAAAAAAATTTGGAAATTCAACCGCTTGCTCTGCAACTTTATCGTTAATTGAGCTTCACTTGGCAACAAAGCCAAAGAAAATGTTGCTGTGTGGTTAAAACGCTAAGCAACTTGCCTGCACAATAGTCTAAACCTTTTGCGGTTTAGTCCAACCTTTTGGGGAAATTGACGTTGATCAATAACCCCTTGCCGATGAAACGGTATAGTTTTCCTGTTTTTATTGATCTTTTGTGGGGGAAACTATGCAGAATAAATCTGAAACACCTCTGTGTCTGGATAGACGTGCCTTTTTAAAAGGCTCCGCTGCGGTGGGCGGTGTTGCATTAGCAGCAAGCGGTGTACAAATTCCGATTGCTAAAGCTAAAGCAGAAATCAAGCCAGTTGCTAATTTAGGTGAAGAAAAATTGGTTTGGAGTGCTTGTACGGTTAATTGTCACAGTCGTTGCCCGTTGCGTATGCACGTTCAAGATGGCGTGATTAAATATGTGGAAACCGATAATTTAGGCTCGGATGTTTATGGCGATTTCCATCAAGTGCGAGCCTGTGCAAGGGGGCGTTCTATGCGTCGCCGTGTGTATAATCCAGATCGTTTGAAATATCCGATGAAGCGGGTAGGCAAGCGTGGCGAAGGTAAATTTAAACGCATTTCGTGGGATGAGGCTTTTGAAGAGATTGCTTCCAATTTAAAACGCATTATTGCCCAATATGGTAATGAGGCGTTATATCTACCTTTTGCAACGGGTACACTCGGTGCAACCGTTGCGGCGAGTTATCCGCCACCTCGTAGTATTTCTAGTCGTTTTATGAATAGTATTGGTGGCTGCCTCGGACACCACGGCACTTACAGCTATTCGCAAATTTTTGAAGCCATTCCGTATATGTACGGCAGTAATGCAGGTAATAGCCCAACCGATATCGAAAACGCTAAATTGGTTGTTTATTTTGGTAACAACCCTGCGGAAACTCGTATGAGTGGAGGAGGAGTGACTTATCTTTATCAGCAAGCTCAAGAGCGTTCGCAAGCTAAAACCATTATGATTGATCCTCGTTATAATGACACTATTGCAGGGCGTGGGGAGTGGGTGCCTATTCGTCCTGGTACGGATGCAGCATTAATCGAGGGAATGGCGTTTGTTATGATTACCGAAAATTTGGTCGATCAGGCATTCCTAGATACCTATTGTATTGGCTATGATGAGAAAAGCTTACCCGAATCAGCCCCTAAAAATGGGCATTACAAAGCCTATATTTTAGGCGAGGGTGATGATAAAACCGCTAAAACGCCAGAATGGGCAGAAAAAATTACGGGTATTCCACAAGCTCGTATTATTGAGCTTGCTCGTGAAATTGCTACGACTAAACCAGCCTATATCTGTCAAGGTTGGGGGCCGCAACGCCACGCAAATGGCGAACAAGCCGCTCGTGCGATTGCAATGTTAGCGTGTTTAACGGGGAATGTAGGAATTAGTGGCGGTAACAGTGGTTCTCGTGAAGGATTCTATACCATACCTTTTGTGCGTATGCCTGTGCATAAAAATCCGATTAATGCGAAAATCCCCATCTTTATGTGGACAGATGCGGTCACTCGTGGTGAGGAAATGACTGCCCTCAAAGACGGTTTAAAAGGTGCTGAAAAGCTCAATCAAAACATTAAATTTATTATGAACTATGCAGGAAACTGCATTATTAATCAACATTCCGACATCAATCGCACCCACGAAATTTTGCAGGATGAAAGCAAATTAGAAATGTTGGTCGTGATTGATAACCATATGACTTCTACCGCTAAATATGCAGATATTCTTCTGCCAGATTGTACTACATCGGAGCAACCTGATTTCTGTATGGACGGTTCGGCAGGTAATATGGGTTATGTAATTTTTGCCGACAAAGCGATTGAGCCACAATTTGAGTGTAAACCAGTCTATGAGATTTACTCAGGCATTGCGGAAAAAATGGGGGTGAAAGAGATATTCACTGAAGGTCGAACTCAAGAAGAGTGGCTGCGTCACCTTTATGCTCAAACCCAAGAGAAAAATCCGTTTTTTAAAGACATTACCTTTGAAGCATTCCGTGAGCGTGGAATTATCAAGCAGAAAGATCCGAGCGGGCATCTGGTTGCGTTTAAGAAATTCCGTGAAGATCCGATCAATAATCCGCTGACGACACCATCGGGCAAAATTGAGATTTATTCTGAACGATTAGCGAAAATTGCCGCAACATGGGAGTTACCAGAGGGCGATGTAATTAGTCCATTACCGATTTATACTCGCCAATTTGAAGGGTGGGACGATCCTAAACGTGAACAATTTCCACTGCAATTAGTTGGCTTCCATTATAAATCACGCGTTCACTCTACTTATGGCAATGTAGATGTATTACAACAGGCGTCTTTACAATCGGTTTGGATTAACCCGATTGATGCACAAAAACGGGGTATTAAAAATGGAGACACTGTGCGGATATTTAATGATCGCGGTGAAACTCGTGTTATGGCAAATGTTACACCAAGAATTATGCCTGGCGTAACGGCAATGGGAGAAGGTGCTTGGTATATGCCAGATGGTAATCGTGTAGATCACAATGGTAGTTTTAACGTGTTAACTACGCAAAGACCATCGCCATTATCAAAAGGTAATCCGCAGCATACCAATTTAGTTCAAATTGAACGAGTTTCAGGATAAGGAGGAGAGAAATGAGTAAAAAACAGTATGGTTTTTATATTGATTCTCAGCGTTGCACGGGTTGCAAAACGTGCGAATTAGCCTGTAAAGACTACAAAGATTTAAGCCCTGATGTGAGTTTCCGCCGTATTTATGAATTTTGTGGCGGAGATTGGAAAGCAGAAGGTGATGCGTGGACACAAGATGTGTTTTCCTACTATCTTTCAATCTCTTGTAATCATTGTGATAACCCTGCTTGTGCGAGTGTTTGCCCAAGTGGTGCAATGCACAAACGTGAAGATGGCTTTGTAGTGGTAAACCAAGATGTTTGTATTGGTTGCCAATATTGCTCAATGGCTTGTCCATACGGTGCACCGCAATTTAACCAACGCACAGGCCGAATGACGAAATGCGATGGTTGCTTTGAGCGTGTAGAACAAGGTTTAAAACCGATGTGTGTGGAATCTTGCCCATTACGTGCATTGGATTTATTGCCAATCGATGAGTTGCGTGAGAAATATGGCGACATCAAAGATGTTGCCCCATTGCCACCATCTAGCTATACCAATCCAAATATAGCCTTACGTTTAAACAGTAATGCTAAACCGACAGATTTTGATGGCGGTTTCTTAGCTAATCCGAAGGAGGTTTAAAATGGGTGCAGGATTACACGAATTACCCCTTGTTTTCTTTACCGTCTTTGCTCAAGCGGTAGTTGGTGCATTTATTGGACTATGTGTGGTGCTACTTACCCCGCAAGGAAAGGCGAGTGCAGATCGTTTACACTACGCAATGACGGTGTTATGGGTGTTAATGGCACTTGGCTTTGTAGCTTCTACCACCCATCTTGGCTCGCCTGAGCGTGCCTTTAATGCGTTAAACCGTGTTGGGGCATCAGATTTGAGTAATGAAATTTTCACTGGTTCAATATTCTTTGCCTTAGGCAGTGCTTATTGGGTGGTGGCAACGTCTGGTTTTTTGCAAAAAAATGGCAAAAAATTACCGCTTGCTAGTGCTTTGGCTCACTTTATCGTGCCGATTACTAATAAATTGCCACAAGGCTGGGCTGGGTTTGGGCGAGTTATCGTTGCACTTAGCGGTGTGATTTTTATATGGGCAATGGCTCGCCTTTACTTAATTCCAACTGTACCAACGTGGAATACCCTTTTTACCCCACTTTCATTCGGTTTAACAGCTCTTTTAGCGGGTTCAGCATTAACAGTTACTTTGTTACAACTGGCAAAAGTAGAAAGGGGGCAGAAAGGCTTTGCGATCTTGGCTGCTGTGTTTGCTGCGGTGGCGTTAGTGGTCTCTTTCTTTCATTATCAACATCTGGCCCAAACTAAAACAGCTATTTTTAGTGCATTAGAACTTATACCAAGCTATGCCACTTATAGCGTAATCCGCTTCATTTTGATTGTAGTTGGGTTAGGATTATTGTTTGTGAGCGTAAAAAAACAGCTGGTCGCATTGAGTAGCCTTGGTTTGGTATTGGTTATCGCTGGTGAATTGATTGCCAGAACATTGTTTTACGGCACACATATGACGGTAGGTTTAAAGGCCTTAGGCGGCTGATACTGGGTTGAAAATAGACAAATCCGCTGTGTTATCAGCGGATTTTTTATACTTTACGGAATTGGCTTGGTGAGCTGTTCTTGTAGGTTTTAAACAACTTACTGAAATGAGCTTCAGACTGGTAGCCTACGGCTAGAGCAATTTGTTGAATGGAAAGCTCGCTATGTTGCAGCAGTATTTCCGCTTTTTGTAATCGAAGTTCGGTCAGAAATTGCCCTGCTGAAATGCCACATTTCTCTTTGAATGTCCGAATAAAATTGGAGCGAGACATTGCACAGCGTTCAGCCAAGACGTCCATTGACCAAGCTGCTTCAGGCTGATTGAGCATTGCCTGCACGGCATTTTGTAATCGTTTATCTTGCAGTAGGCTCAATGTGCCACTTTTCAGCTCGTAATGATTCATATAATCTCGAACAAGATAGGTAAAAAGCACACTAGCAAGCGCATTGATGACGGATTTATTACCCAGCTGGCTTTCGCTTTCTTTTTGCAACAGTGACAGTAACGCTAAAATGGAAGCATTATCTGAAGATAAGTGCCATTTCGGCAACTCAAACAACGGGGTATTTGAGGAGTTTCTATAATGAAAGGTGCCACAAAACATTTCAAAATCACTTTCTTGCTGATTATGGCAGAGCATAAATGGCCCGATTGGCTCTTGTTTAATCGGGATCAGCTGACTGTCTGATACCGATAAGAGTGTCGGACAGCTTGCTAGCTCGTGCTGAGTGCCATAAGGCAAAAATACAACATCGCCCACTTTCAAATGGTGGCATTCATTTTCGAATTTTACGCAACATTGCCCTCGGGAAATAATATGAAATACCCCGATTGGTTGCTCGGTTTGCGGATTTTTAATTTGCCAATCACCTTGAAAGCGACAAATTACTTGGATCTCACCTTCAATTTGGTGGAGTTTGATAAGATTATCTAAATAGTCCATATCATCATTCGTATTATTTATATTCAAAAATCACTCTTGGTGTGAGTTTGGTAATTAACTCGTAGCTAATTACGCCGATGTGTTTTGCTACTTCTTCAATCAGTAATTTTTCTCCCCAAAAAATGGCGTTATCGCCCACTTTATCTTGGCTGTTTTGTCCTAAATCGACAGTCAGCATATCCATTGAAACACGTCCCACAATCGGCACAAGTCTGCCGTTAATTAACACAGGTGTGCCTTCAGGCGCATTACGAGGATAGCCATCGCCATAGCCCATTGCGATCACGCCAAGTTTAGTGTCTTTAGGGCTAATCCACGCTCCGCCGTAGCCAACAGGTTCACCCGCTTTGTGGGTACGAACGGCAATAAGTGAGGATGAGAGCGTCATTACGGGTTGAAAGCCTAAATCGGTAATTGGAGTATAATGTGGAGAAATACCGTGCATAATAATGCCCGGGCGAACCCAGTCATAATGGGCTTGTTTCCAATAAAGAATACCGCTTGAGGCAGAAATGCTGCGGTCGTGTTGGGAATATTTTTCGGTGGCTTGTTCAAAAACGTCAATTTGCTTTTCGGTATAGCGACAATCTAATTCATCTGCACGGCTAAAATGGCTAACAAAGCTGATGGAATTAACCAGCGAGCAATTTTTCAACCGTTCTACAAACAGATCCACCTGCTCGGGGTGAATACCCAAACGGTGCATACCAGTATCAATTTTTAGCCAGATATGAATGGGAAAGTATATTTTTGTCTTACGTGTCCAAAAGCCTTTTTTTTGCTCTTCATTCCACTCGTTTGCGACTTTTTCTAGCAGCTCAAGTTGCTCAATGTTATGAATGACAGCATCAAATTTGCGAGAAAGAGCTTTGAGTAGCTCTTCACGGTCAAAAAAACCCTCTATCAACACAATTTTGCCCGTGTAGCCAGTTTCTTGAATTTCTAAAGCCTCACGCAAGCGAGCAACACCGAAACCATCCACCATATCCGCTAAAGTGCTGGCAGCAGGTAACAACCCTTGCCCATACGCATTTGCTTTAATCATCGCCAATAATTTTTGATTGGGTGCAAATGATTTAATGAGCTGGATATTATGCCTGAGTGCCTGGCTATCAATAGTTGCTGTTGCTGGTTTCATATTTTTCTGAACAATAAAATAATAAGAACGCTAAATTATACGCCCAAAATGAAAAATCCCTTAGCAAATAATGCAAAAAAGATTAGTATTATTGTAAGAAGAATTCTAATAGGACGATGGTTCAATTATGCTGAATTTATTACTTGAATTAAAAAAAGAGAAGATTATTTCTGATTTAAACTACCAATTTGCTTGTTTTATTGAGAGTAAACAAAAACAATATAATTATTCAGAGAAGCAGAGAGAGCTTGCACTATTGTTGGCGGCATTGATCTCATATCAAGTTGGTCTAGGGCATACAGCATTGCGATTAAATTCTCTCACGCTTTCAACACTGTTTGAACTCAACGCAAAGCCTCAATACCACCTTTTGCTTGAGAAAATTTTGCAAAAAATTGGAAAAATTTCACCGCTTGAATGGCAATGTACCTTGAAGGATCATATTGCTTTTAGCGATTCGCCTGAAAAAATTGCTCCTATGCTCTTCCAAAATGGATTGCTTTATTTTTATCGTTATTGGCAGGCAGAACACCAAGTTGCGGTTTATCTACAACAAGCGGTCAACTTTTCTGAAAAATTACCCAATACAGTATTAAATAATAAAATCATTCAACAGTTATTTGACAATCACACCAGCCCACAACAAGACATTGATTGGCAAAAAGTGGCTATTGCAACCGCACTTGAAAAGCAGTTCACCCTGATTTCTGGTGGGCCAGGAACAGGTAAAACGACCACAGTTGTAAAATTATTGCTCGGGCATCAGCTCAAACAACTAGAGCAAAATGCCCCTTTTCTACAAATTGCCTTAGCTGCCCCAACAGGAAAAGCCGCATCAAGAATGAAAGAGTCGATTGAGAGTAAGTTAGCAGAAGAAAATAAGCTATCGCCTGCCATAATCAAATCCATTCCAACGGAGGCAATGACGATTCATCGCTTACTTGGTGCCAGACCATTAACAGATAACACAAAATTCAATGCGAAAAACCCTCTGCATTATGATTTGGTGGTACTAGATGAAGCTTCAATGATTGATTTATCTATGATGGCAAAAATTGTACAAGCACTTAAGCCAACTGCTCGTTTGATTATGCTAGGCGACAAAGATCAGCTCGCCTCGGTGGAAGCTGGATCGATTATCGGTGAACTCGGTTCTTTCTTAGAATATGGTTATAGCCAAAAGCATTGCGATTATTTAAACGCCGTTACAGGCTATCAGATAAATGCGGGTAATGCGTTGCCTATTTGTGATTCACTCTCTCATTTAAAACACAGCTACCGATTTGGTGAAAAAATATGGATTGGGGAGTTAGCAAATGCGGTTAATGAGCAAAAAATTAATCGCTCTTGGGATATTTTTAGCGAATATAAAAATAGCGGGAAGTTGGAAAATATTCGCTATCCAGAAACGAAAGAGATGTTAGATAAATCAAACTGGGTAGAGAAAAGTGTAAAAATGATAGTTGATAAAGCGATTGAGCTTTACCGTGATTATTTGCAAGCAGTTAAACAAAGAGAAGCGCAGCCGCAATCAATAAGTATCAAAACGATTTTTGACAAATTTCAAAAAGTGCATTTTCTTTCTGCTTTGCGTGTGAGTGAATTGGGTGTTGAACGATTGAATATTGCAATTGCGGAGGGGCTGCGAAAAGCTGGATTAGTTAAATTTAATCATAGTCGGGATCGCTATATCGGCAAACCGATTATGATTACCGAAAATATGCCATCAAATAAAATGGCTAGTGGCGATATTGGCATTATTCTGCCAGATGAAAATGGAGAGACAAGCGTTTATTTTGATTCACTACAAGCAGACAACCAATATCATCGCTTACCGCTAAGTCGCATTTCAAATTATGAAGCAGCTTATATAATGACAGTGCATAAATCACAAGGATCGGAATTTGAACATACTATTTTAATTTTGCCACTTTCCATATCACCTATCTTAACTAAAGAATTGATTTACACAGCAATTACCCGTGCTAAAGATAAATTTACGCTATTTGGCAATGAAAAAGTATGGAAATACAGTGTTGGTACGAAAACAGAAAGACAAAGTGGACTAAAAGAACAATTAATTAACAGATTTTGATAATAGAATAAGCAAGTTGTAGTAAAAATATGCAAGCGGTGATTTTTTTGAAAATTTTTACAAAAAAGGGGTTGCAAGGCATTTTGTTTTGCGTATAATGCACGGCACACAACGACGCACTGTTGTGAATGATTAGATGTTGATTACGGTGCGTCGTTTTGTTTTGTTCTTTAACAAATTATCAGACAATCTGTGTGGGCACTTGTTGATAGACTTGATTTAAAAAATATTTTAAAACTTGAAGTCTTAATAGGTGCTTATAACTAGAAATTCATTATTTTTGATTTCTTGACTTAAGTTAAGTTTAGAAGTTGAAGTGAACTTTAGCTAAGCAGTTTATTGAGCGATTGAACTTTTAATTGAAGAGTTTGATCATGGCTCAGATTGAACGCTGGCGGCAGGCTTAACACATGCAAGTCGAACGGTAGCAGGTTAGTACTTGTACTAATGCTGACGAGTGGCGGACGGGTGAGTAATGCTTGGGAATCTGGCTTATGGAGGGGGATAACGACTGGAAACGGTCGCTAATACCGCGTAATCTCTAAGGAGGAAAGGGTGGGACTTTCGGGCCACCTGCCATAAGATGAGCCCAAGTGAGATTAGGTAGTTGGTGAGGTAATGGCTCACCAAGCCGTCGATCTCTAGCTGGTCTGAGAGGATGACCAGCCACACTGGAACTGAGACACGGTCCAGACTCCTACGGGAGGCAGCAGTGGGGAATATTGCACAATGGGGGGAACCCTGATGCAGCCATGCCGCGTGAATGAAGAAGGCCTTCGGGTTGTAAAGTTCTTTCGGTCGCGAGGAAGGCGTTGATTTTAATAGAATCGGCGATTGACGTTAACGACAGAAGAAGCACCGGCTAACTCCGTGCCAGCAGCCGCGGTAATACGGGGGGTGCAAGCGTTAATCGGAATAACTGGGCGTAAAGGGCACGCAGGCGGACTTTTAAGTGAGATGTGAAAGCCCCGGGCTTAACCTGGGAATTGCATTTCAGACTGGGGGTCTAGAGTACTTTAGGGAGGGGTAGAATTCCACGTGTAGCGGTGAAATGCGTAGAGATGTGGAGGAATACCGAAGGCGAAGGCAGCCCCTTGGGAATGTACTGACGCTCATGTGCGAAAGCGTGGGGAGCAAACAGGATTAGATACCCTGGTAGTCCACGCTGTAAACGCTGTCGATTTGGGGATTGGGCTTTAAGCTTGGTGCCCGTAGCTAACGTGATAAATCGACCGCCTGGGGAGTACGGCCGCAAGGTTAAAACTCAAATGAATTGACGGGGGCCCGCACAAGCGGTGGAGCATGTGGTTTAATTCGATGCAACGCGAAGAACCTTACCTACTCTTGACATCCAGAGAATCCTGTAGAGATATGGGAGTGCCTTCGGGAGCTCTGAGACAGGTGCTGCATGGCTGTCGTCAGCTCGTGTTGTGAAATGTTGGGTTAAGTCCCGCAACGAGCGCAACCCTTATCCTTTGTTGCCAGCACGTTATGGTGGGAACTCAAAGGAGACTGCCGGTGATAAACCGGAGGAAGGTGGGGATGACGTCAAGTCATCATGGCCCTTACGAGTAGGGCTACACACGTGCTACAATGGCGTATACAGAGGGCGGCGAGCCAGCGATGGTGAGCGAATCTCACAAAGTACGTCTAAGTCCGGATTGGAGTCTGCAACTCGACTCCATGAAGTCGGAATCGCTAGTAATCGCAAATCAGAATGTTGCGGTGAATACGTTCCCGGGCCTTGTACACACCGCCCGTCACACCATGGGAGTGGGTTGTACCAGAAGTAGATAGCTTAACCTTCGGGGGGGCGTTTACCACGGTATGATTCATGACTGGGGTGAAGTCGTAACAAGGTAACCGTAGGGGAACCTGCGGTTGGATCACCTCCTTACCAAAAAAATCAAGTGCGAGGCTAGGCGAGAGTTTAGCGTCGCGACGACAGCAAGTGTTCACACAGATTGTTTGATAGAAAGTAGAATAAACAGAAACATCCTTTTGGGTCTGTAGCTCAGGTGGTTAGAGCGCACCCCTGATAAGGGTGAGGTCGGTGGTTCAAGTCCACTCAGACCCACCACTCAATGACGTGAGTAAGCGAAAGCGAAAGCACAGAATGTGAGTGAAAACTAAAAGGAAGTGGTAAGTCAATGATGTCTGGGGATATAGCTCAGCTGGGAGAGCGCCTGCCTTGCACGCAGGAGGTCAGCGGTTCGATCCCGCTTATCTCCACCAAGCATCGTGAGTCGTCATACCTAAGGTAGCAAGCGGTTGAATTTGAGCAAAGATTTGCAATATTCAATAAAAAAGAGACCGCTTGTTAATTTAGGTATGATGAGAGTCGAAAGACATTATCATCGTTGTTCTTTAAAAATTTAGAAACAAGCTGAAAAACTGAGAGATTTTCGAAAGAAAGTCTGAGTATGTAATAAAATCTTAGCTGAACAAAAGCAGCTAAGTGTTTAGTTTAAAACAGACTTTAAATGTGTTGTTATGTTGTTTTTTCTTTCCTTTGATTGAATTGAAATACAAAAACAAAAACATTTGAGGTTGTATAGTTAAGTGACTAAGCGCACAAGGTGGATGCCTTGGCAATCAGAGGCGATGAAGGACGTGCTAATCTGCGAAAAGCTTGGATGAGTCGATAAGAGGCGTTTAATCCAAGATGTCCGAATGGGGAAACCCAGTAGATGAAGAATCTACTATCACTTGCTGAATACATAGGCAAGTGAAGCAAACCGGGAGAACTGAAACATCTAAGTACCCCGAGGAAAAGAAATCAACCGAGATTTCGTTAGTAGCGGCGAGCGAACGCGAAAGAGCCAGTGAGTAATAGCGGATTTATTAGAGGAATGAGCTGGGAAGCTCAATCATAGAGGGTGATAATCCCGTACTCGAAAATATTTCCGTGGTACTAAGCTCACAACAAGTAGGGCGGGACACGTGATATCCTGTTTGAAGATGGGGGGACCATCCTCCAAGGCTAAATACTCCTGATTGACCGATAGTGAACCAGTACTGTGAAGGAAAGGCGAAAAGAACCCCGGCGAGGGGAGTGAAATAGAACCTGAAACCTTGTGCGTACAAGCAGTGGGAGCAGATTTATTCTGTGACTGCGTACCTTTTGTATAATGGGTCAGCGACTTATATTTTGTAGCAAGGTTAACTGAATAAGGGAGCCGTAGGGAAACCGAGTCTTAACTGGGCGTATAGTTGCAAGGTATAGACCCGAAACCCGGTGATCTAGCCATGGGCAGGTTGAAGGTTGGGTAACACTAACTGGAGGACCGAACCGACTAATGTTGAAAAATTAGCGGATGACTTGTGGCTGGGGGTGAAAGGCCAATCAAACCGGGAGATAGCTGGTTCTCCCCGAAATCTATTTAGGTAGAGCCTTATGTGAATACCTTCGGGGGTAGAGCACTGTTTCGGCTAGGGGTCCATCCCGGATTACCAACCCGATGCAAACTGCGAATACCGAAGAGTAATGCATAGGAGACACACGGTGGGTGCTAACGTTCATCGTGGAGAGGGAAACAACCCAGACCGCCAGCTAAGGTCCCCAAGTACTAGTTAAGTGGGAAACGAAGTGGGAAGGCTTAGACAGCTAGGATGTTGGCTTAGAAGCAGCCATCATTTAAAGAAAGCGTAATAGCTCACTAGTCGAGTCGGCCTGCGCGGAAGATGTAACGGGGCTAAAACTAGTCACCGAAGCTGCGGCATCAATGGAAACATTGTTGGGTAGGGGAGCGTTCTGTAAGCGGAAGAAGGTGAGTCGAGAGGCTTGCTGGACGTATCAGAAGTGCGAATGCTGACATAAGTAACGATAAAACGAGTGAAAAACTCGTTCGCCGGAAGACCAAGGGTTCCTGTCCAACGTTAATCGGGGCAGGGTGAGTCGGCCCCTAAGGCGAGGCTGAAAAGCGTAGTCGATGGGAAACGGGTTAATATTCCCGTACTTGGTGTAATTGCGATGTGGGGACGGAGAAGGTTAGGTTATCAGGGTGTTGGATTACCCTGTTTAAGCAGGTAGTTGGGAAGATTAGGCAAATCCGGTCTTCTATTAACAACGAGAAGTGATGACGAGACTCTACGGAGTTGAAGTAACCGATACCACGCTTCCAGGAAAAGCCACTAAGCGTCAGATTACACTAAACCGTACTATAAACCGACACAGGTGGTCAGGTAGAGAATACTCAGGCGCTTGAGAGAACTCGGGTGAAGGAACTAGGCAAAATAGCACCGTAACTTCGGGAGAAGGTGCGCCGGCGTAGATTGTAATCCCTCGCGGATGAAGGTTGAACCGGTCGAAGATACCAGCTGGCTGCAACTGTTTATTAAAAACACAGCACTCTGCAAACACGAAAGTGGACGTATAGGGTGTGATGCCTGCCCGGTGCTGGAAGGTTAATTGATGGTGTTATCGAAAGAGAAGCTCCTGATCGAAGCCCCAGTAAACGGCGGCCGTAACTATAACGGTCCTAAGGTAGCGAAATTCCTTGTCGGGTAAGTTCCGACCTGCACGAATGGCATAATGATGGCCAGGCTGTCTCCACCCGAGACTCAGTGAAATTGAAATCGCCGTGAAGATGCGGTGTACCCGCGGCTAGACGGAAAGACCCCGTGAACCTTTACTATAGCTTGACACTGAACATTGAATTTTGATGTGTAGGATAGGTGGGAGCCTTTGAAGATGACACGCTAGTGTTGTTGGAGGCGTCCTTGAAATACCACCCTTTAACGTTTGATGTTCTAACGAAGTACTCGGAACGAGTACTCGGACAGTGTCTGGTGGGTAGTTTGACTGGGGCGGTCTCCTCCCAAAGAGTAACGGAGGAGCACGAAGGTTTGCTAATGACGGTCGGACATCGTCAGGTTAGTGCAATGGTAGAAGCAAGCTTAACTGCGAGACAGACAAGTCGAGCAGGTGCGAAAGCAGGTCATAGTGATCCGGTGGTTCTGAATGGAAGGGCCATCGCTCAACGGATAAAAGGTACTCCGGGGATAACAGGCTGATACCGCCCAAGAGTTCATATCGACGGCGGTGTTTGGCACCTCGATGTCGGCTCATCACATCCTGGGGCTGAAGTAGGTCCCAAGGGTATGGCTGTTCGCCATTTAAAGTGGTACGCGAGCTGGGTTTAGAACGTCGTGAGACAGTTCGGTCCCTATCTGCCGTGGGCGTTGGAGAATTGGTTGGGGCTGCTCCTAGTACGAGAGGACCGGAGTGGACGCACCGCTGGTGTTTCGGTTGTGTCGCCAGACGCATTGCCGAGTAGCTACGTGCGGAAGAGATAAGTGCTGAAAGCATCTAAGCACGAAACTTGCCAAGAGATGAGTTCTCCCAGTCTATAAGACTGTAAGGGTTGTTGGAGACTACGACGTAGATAGGCACAATGTGTAAGCGTAGCGATACGTTGAGCTAATGTGTACTAATTGCCCGAGAGGCTTAACTATACAACGCTCAAGTGTTTTTATAGAAAAAATAAGAAAGCACGAAGCGAAGTAACGTAAAGACTAAACAAAAAAGACAGACAAACAAATAAACTCAGAAAATAAATAAACTCAGAATCAACAGCTTGTTTTTAGATTAAAGAACAAAAAATAGAAAAGACAGAAAATCAACAGATTTTCCCGACGACCATAGTGCTGTGGTTCTACCTGACTCCATACCGAACTCAGAAGTAAAACGCAGTGACGCCGATGGTAGTGTGGTGATTCGCCATGTGAGAGTAGGGCATCGTCGGGATTTATTTTAAACGACCTCAAGCTTAGTGATAGGCTTGAGGTTTTTGCTTTTTTTTATTTTTAAAAAGCCAAAAAGCCAAAAAGCGAAAATGGCAAAAAATATCAATAAAATGACCGCTTGTAGCAATACTTGCGGTCTGAGTGGGAGAGATTGAATATGCAAATTTAGAGCTATAATCTGGCTGCAGATCTTAATATTTCTGCTTTATCTGTTTTTTCCCAAGGGAAATGCTCACGCCCGAAGTGCCCGTATGCAGCAGTTTCACGATAAATTGGTTTGATTAAATCTAACATTTTGATTAAACCATAGGGGCGTAAATCAAAGTGTTGATAAATTAATTTAACTAATGTTTCGTGGCTGACTTTGCCTGTGCCGAAGGTTTCGACCATAATTGATGTTGGATCAGCGACACCGATAGCGTAAGAAAGCTGGATTTCACAACGATCTGCTAAGCCCGCAGCTACAATGTTTTTGGCTACATAACGTGCAGCATAAGCTGCTGAGCGATCAACTTTTGATGGATCTTTACCAGAGAACGCACCACCACCGTGACGAGCAGCTCCGCCGTAGGTATCTACGATAATTTTACGGCCAGTTAATCCACAATCTCCCATTGGTCCACCAATAACAAAGCGACCAGTTGGATTAATAAAGTATTTGGTATGTTGATTTAGCCAATCAGTTGGAAGTACAGGTTTGATGATTTCTTCCATCACGCCTTCGATTAATTCCTTTTGTGAGATATGCTCAGCGTGCTGGGTAGAAAGTACCACAGCATCAATGCCAATAATTTTATTGTTTTCATAAGCAAAGGTTAATTGGCTTTTTGCATCTGGGCGTAGCCAGTCTAATTTACCTGATTTACGAACGATCGCTTGCTGCTCCATTAAGCGGTGAGCATAAGTAATAGGAGCTGGCATTAACACTTCGGTTTCATTTGTGGCATAGCCGAACATAATTCCTTGGTCACCTGCCCCTTGTTCTAATGGATCAGTTCTATCTACACCTTGATTGATGTCTGGAGATTGCTTACCAATTGCGTTTAATACGGCACAAGAGTGAGCATCAAAGCCCATATCTGAATGGGTATAACCAATATCGCAAATAACTTGTCGAGTTAAATTTTCAATATCTACCCACGCAGAAGTGGTAATTTCACCGCCTACTAATGCCATTCCTGTTTTAACGTACGTTTCGCAAGCAACACGAGCTTTTGGATCTTGTTTTAGAATTTCATCTAACACCGCATCTGAAATTTGGTCTGCGATTTTATCTGGATGCCCTTCTGAAACAGATTCAGAAGTAAATAAATTAATTGCCATTGTTATTCCTCATATTGATTTTAATCCTCACAAGCGGTCATTTTTAGTCAAAAATGAGCAAATGTAACCGCTCGTTTAATTGTTTAGATGTTTTTCCGTCTAGACGGCTATAATAGATTTTTTCAGTATTTTAGGCAAACAGAATTTCACTATTTAGTTTTAGCCTCATATTTTTATTGACAAAATTTTGTTAAAATCAAACCGCTTATTAAGATAAGAAATTATTCAGGGGTCTTTATGTTCTATCGAGTGTTACTTTATTTAAAACAGCCGAGCAATCGTTTATGGATTTCAACTATTCTATCTGTTTTTTGGGCGATTTTATTTGCTTTTGTCGCCAAATTATCAAACTTATTTTTCCCGCCTGAAATTTTTCCGAAAATTGAATTAAGCACGTTAGAAAGTTTATTAAATGTGATTGCTTCAACCATGTTTGCAGTGAGTACATTTTCACTTTCTATAATGGTATCTGCATTTAGTTCAGCCGCAAATGGTGCAACGCCAAGAGCCACAAATTTAGTGATTGATGACAAAACCAGTAGGAGAGCGGTTTCAAGTTTTATCTCTGCTTTTATTTATTCAATTATTGCAAAGACTGCATTAGGAATGGAATTTTTTGGGCAAAATGGACGATTTGTCTTATTTATCACAACCCTCGCAGTGTTAAGCTATGTTATTTTCACGTTAATTAAATGGATTTATGTGCTCTCTCATCTAGGGCGTTTAGGGAATACTATTGATAAAATATATGATTCTAGTGAAAAAAGTTTACAAAATTATCGAGCAGATCCCTCTTTAGGGGCGACTTGGAAAGGCACTTTAGGCTTACAAGCGGAATCTATTTATGCTCAAGATACAGGCTATTTAACGCATATTGACTTTGCACAATTACAAAAAATAGCTCAACAACTTTCGACCTATATTCATATTGCGATTCGACCAGGTGAATTAATTATGCCTGATACACTTCTCGCTAAAATTGATTGTGTCAGTGATAAAGCAAATACCATTCGTGAATGTTTTATTCTTGATAAAGATCGTGGATTTGACCAAGATCCATTGTGGGGCATTATTGTGTTAAGCGAAGTTGCTCAGAGGGCGTTACCCCCCTCTGCAAATGATCCTGGCACCACGATTAAAGTGATGATGCATATGATGAAACTCCTCGTGACACCACATACAAATAATCACCCACAGCGCAAGCATTATGACCGCTTATCTATCGTAGATCTCAATATTGGAAAGATTATTTCACACAGTTTTTCGCCTATCGCTCGTGATGGCGGAGCAATAATGGAAGTAGGAATAACGTTACAAAAAGTACTGGCAAGTATTTGGCGTAATGCACCTGAAATAGAGCTACGGGAGGCTGCGATCATTGCGGCTGAAAATTATCTAAAACGTGCCGAAACATATTTAACCTTTAAGGAAGATTACGATCTTTTACGGCAAAAACATCTCACACTATTTAACAAAACAAAGTACTTCAATTAAAAACAGGCGATTGTGTATTTGTATCAAATGCTTAAAACGGATTGAGATTACAATGAATAATAAAAAAATACTTTTTTTCACCATATTGGCTATTTTGGGTGCTGCCACTCTGCTTTTTACTCAACCAGATAAAAAGCCCAAAACAATACATCGCCCCGAAACACAACATACAATATCGCAAACCTCCTCATTAGGTAATTACGATATACAGATGAAAAATGACCGCTTGAAGCAAAACCTTGTGGAAACCGATTATTATTTATTAGCCCTTTCTTGGTCGCCAGGGTTTTGCCAAAGGCAAAAACGTAACAATAATGGCAAAGTATTGCCACATTTTAAATATCAATGTGACGGCACCAAGTCATTTGGTTGGGTCATTCACGGATTATGGCCACAAAGTGCGAAGGCTCATGCAATTGACGAACACCCTCGCTACTGTCAAGGTGATTTACCTATGGTTGCAGAAAATACGATCAAACACTATTTGCCAGAATCGCCTGCGGCAACCCTTTTACAAGGTGAATGGGAAAAGCATGGAGCTTGTGCCTTTCATGATGCAAGGGCTTATTTTGAAAAGCAGAAAACGCTTTTCAACGCATTAAATTTACCGAATTTTGCGACGCCAAAATCAGATTTATTCAAATGGGTAAAAGCACAAAACCCACAATTAAGAGAGATTTACTTAGGCGGTGGCAAAGATGAACTTTACATCTGCTATAACAAGCAATGGCAGCCAATGGATTGCCCTAATGGTTGATTTACGCCAATTAAAAATGCAAGTGCAACGCCAATTAGTGCGTGATTTAGAACGTGCGAATATCTACTTTGAGAAAAGATTTATCCAACCAACCATTCATTACAATGTGCGTGGGGTAAAAGCAGGCGTTGCGTATCTTGAACGAAATGAAGTCCGTTTTAATCCTGTATTATTACAAGAAAATGCACAACTATTTATTCCTCAAGTGGTGCCACATGAACTTGCTCATATTTTAGTTTATCAACAATTTGGGCGTGTTCAACCACACGGAAAAGAGTGGAAAATGATGATGGAAACCGTGCTTGGTGTGCAGGCAGAGATTTATCACCGCTTTAATACTCAAAGTGTGCAACAGCAATTTACTTACCAATGTGGTTGCCAAATTCACCTACTTTCTATTCGCAGACACAATGCGACTATACGTAATACACGAAGCTATATTTGTCGTTTATGCAAAACACCCCTGCGTTTTGTGGGCAAATGATGTGTAAAGAATCGTAAATATGTTCGATTTCACTCACTAATTTAGTAATAATTTTAATGTGTTGCTATCACTCTATCAGGGTGATGGCTTTAAATTATTAAGTTACTGATACACTTAGAGGAAATATGAACCACATTTACAAAATCGTCTTTAACAAAGCCACAGGTACGATGACCGCCGTCTCCGAGTTTGCCCGTGGACACGGCAAGGGCAGTTTACGCACCAAGATATTTCGCCCTGCGGTGTTTCGCTTGTCGCTACTGGTAGTAGCATTGGGACTGGCAGGGGTAGTACAAGCAGCCGAAGAAAGAGGCAATAAACTCAGTACTAGGGATGATGAAGGCAATACCATATATCATTGTTACTATAGCCAAGAAGGTGGTAATAATGTAATCTGTGGCGGAGAAAGTACTCTGGTGGAAGATAGAATTGCTAACTCTATAGCAATCGGTAAGTCCGCAACATTAAGATCTAATTCTATTAATTCTGTGGCGATTGGCAATGAAACTGCTGTAACAAACTCCGCTAATGCCACCGCTATAGGGAATAATGCCAAGTCTATAAATTCAGAATACGCTATTGCTTTGGGTACTTCTGCAAAAGTAGAAAATGCTACAAATGGCATCGCTATGGGGCGTAGAGCCGAAGCCTCGCAAATCGGGGCGGTGGCACTAGGCAGTGGTTCGGTTGCTGATCGTGTAGGGTTGACTGTTGTAGGGTTGACTGCCAGTACTACAGCTGATGCCGCTCAAAACAGCGTATATTCGCCAACTGATACCACAGAAGATAACGCAGAGATTTTGGCAACCGTCAAAGGCACAAACAATGGTGCGGTATCAGTAGGTAATACCAACACAACCCGTCAAATCATCAATGTGGCCGCAGGGAGTGCCGACTCTGATGCGGTGAATGTGGCACAGTTAAAAGCCACGGCCGCCAAATACTTTGCCGATAAAGATGTGTCTGCTGACAACCCTGCCACTGACAAAGCCACCGCCAAAATTATGCCTAATCGTGTGCTAGGAATTAAGGGTAAAGACACTGCTATAGAACTAGACCCAGCCAAAGATAAAATCAACAAAGAACGTGAAAATACAAATAACATCACCACCACCCTTGATGCTGCCAACAACACCGTCTCAGTGGAACTCAACTCGCATGTGAAGGGCTTGTCTAGCTTGCAGTTTGGTGATGAGAAGATTCGCACTATAGAGGATAATAGAAAACAGCCTGGTATCACTATTGGTAATTCTGGGACAAAAGCCACTCATCGCAATATCGCTATCGGTGATAATGCCCAAGCGATACAATCTAAAGATAAAGATGATAACTATAACCTTGCTGATGCAAACGCCATTGCCATTGGTTCATCTGCTAGAGCAGGTACTGATGATTATTATAGGGAGAGCTTAACGGGTAACCGACTCTTAATAACTCAAGAGCTTCAAGATTTAGCTTATTTGGAGGAACTAAAAAAACGAAACAAGGCGGAAGTTGAACATGAGCTTACTCAAGCGGAAAAAATAGAGATTTTGACTATTGCTGCTGAAAAAGCCGCCGAAGAGTTTAAAAAGCTAAAAAGAGACAATACTCAAAAAGTTAAATCTGGGTTCAGAAGCATTGCTGTTGGTGGGCATTCATCAAGCCTTGGAGACGACAGCATTGCGTTAGGCCACTCTGCAATCGCTCAAAAACAAGGTGCAATGGCATTGGGTTTTGAGTCCATGGCCTACGGCGAGAGTAGCATTGCCTTTGGTGTAGACTCAGAAGCGGGGAGCTTGTACTCCACCGCTTTAGGGACTCATACACATGCATATGCCAGAAGTGCCACCGCTTTGGGTGAAAGGGCAGAAGTAGCCTTCGGTGCTACAGCTGGCACCGCATTGGGTGCGGGTGCTCATGTTTCATTTTTCGGCGAATCTGGTACTGCCATCGGTACAGCAGCACAAGTTTATGCACAAGAGAGCACGGCGGTTGGTTCAAATGCTCAAGCAAGAAAACAAGGTGCGGTGGCACTAGGCAGTCAGTCGGTTGCTGATCGTGCTGGACTGCCAGAAGGTGCAACCACCGCCAGCACCACACCGAATGCTGCCCAAAACAGCGTGTATTCGCCAACCAATACCGAAGCAGATAACGCAGAGATTTTGGCAACCGTCAAAGGCACTGAAAATGGTGCAGTGTCGGTAGGTGCAACAGATGAAACCACTCGCCAAATCATCAATGTGGCCGCAGGGAGTGCCGACTCTGATGCGGTCAATGTGGCACAATTAAAAGCGGTGGCAGGTACCCCTACTTACTTCCATGTCAATGATGGTACAGATACTCAAGAAGCGGGTGATCCTGATACTAACAAGGGCAGTATCAAATCCAAAGGCGGTGCTGTGGGTAGTAAGTCATTGGCCGCAGGTGTAAATGCAAAAGCCAGTGTTAAAGAATCTACAGCTGTTGGTTATGAAGCCATAGCTGCTCAAGAGGGTAGTGCTTTTGGTGCTTCGGCCAAAGCAACTGGTTTACAATCCTCTGCTTTTGGTATTAGGGCTAATGCTACTGGCAACGCCGCTGCTGCATTTGGCAGTGATAGTAATGCTTCGGGTGCTCAAACAGTTTCTATTGGTTATGCTACTGTTGCTGATGGTGATGGGGCAACAGCATTAGGTAATTACACTAATGCTAATGGCTATGGGGCAATCGCGATTGGTAGTGTAACAAACGCTAAAAAAATATATAGCACAGTGGTTGGCTCAAGAAGTACTGTAGAAGGGGCTAATTCAGGGATATTTGGTTCAAATTCTGTTGTAAAAAGTGAAAAATCTTATACAAGCGGTATTAATAATGTCGTCGGTGCAACCTCTAATAATGTGGGTGCATTTGGTAACAATAACCAAATTGGTGCAATGACCACTTTTGATACTGATGGTACGCTCAAAGAGCCTGTAGAATTAACTAGCGAAGTTGATGCTTCAGGTTCTCGTGTGATTGGTAATTATAACATTATTACCAGCCCAAATACTTATGTGCTAGGTAGTGGTATTAATAGTAAAAACAAATATACTAAAGTTGGCGATACTGTTGCTAACTCCGTTTATCTGGGAGATAACAGCACTGCACGTGCCACCACAGGCTTGAACTATCTGCCTAATAGCGATCAAGTTGGTAACACCACCACAGCTGGTGTTGGTGCACTTAAGCCACAGCTAATCGTTGGTATCTCTGGTGCTCAAGAGCTTAGAGGGCCTTTTGCGGGCAATGATGCCGTGGGTGTGGTTTCTGTGGGTGCCAGTGGTGCGGAGCGTCGTATCCAAAATGTGGCAGCAGGTGAACTTAGTGGACAAAGCACCGATGCCGTCAATGGCAGTCAGCTATATAATGCCTATGCTATGATTACTGATATAGCAGCTGCGGCCAAAGTTCAAGAAGGCCTTGGTATCAAAGTAGATGACCAACAACAACCCAACGGCTCAACCATATCTACCGTATCTGTCAAAGTTGATGATAAGACCATTAAGATAAATGGCGAAGGTCAGCTGTATGCGGAAGTTGGTGGTGCTGATGTCAATACTTATTTCCATTATAATGATCATACAAATCAAGAAGCAGGCGATGCAACTACCAACTATGGCGACATTAAAACTGCAGGCGGTGCCTTAGGGCAACATTCATTGGCGGCAGGTCGTGGTGCAAAAGCCAGTGTTAAATATTCTACAGCAGTGGGCTATGAAGCCATAGCTGAGCAAGAAAGTAGTGTATTTGGTGCTTCGGCTAAAACAACTGGCTTGCAAGCTTCTGCTTTTGGTTTTAGGGCCACAGCTGATAAAAACGCTACGGCATTTGGTGGTGATGCTAAGGCTTTGGGTAATCAAGCTAATGCTATTGGTTATGGTACTACTGCTAATGGGGGAGCAACTGCATTAGGTGCCTATTCTCAAGCTACTGGAAACACGTCAATCGCCATTGGTAATGTAACAAAAGCTACAGAAACTTATAGCATAGCGATCGGTCCAAGAAGCGTTGTAGAAGGGAGTTATTCAGGGGCGTTTGGTGCAAATTCTGTTGTAAAAGGTGGAAAATCTTATACAAGCGGTATTAATAATATCGTCGGTGCAACCTCTAATAATGTGGGTGCATTTGGTAACAATAACCAAATTGGTGCAATCACGACTTATAGAAATGATGGTTCTATCCAGGAACCTACAAATTTAACTGAACAAGTTACTGTTTCTGGTTCCCATGTGATTGGTAATAACAATATTATTACCAGCTCAAATACTTATGTACTGGGTAGCAGCATTAATAATAAAGGTAACTATACCAAAATTGGAGGTACTGTTTCTAACTCTGTCTATCTGGGTGATGACAGTAGCGTGCGTGCTGATCAAGGCAAGAACCATCAACTTAACAGCGATGCCGAGGGCGACACCACCACCGGCGGTGCAAAAGGGACGGTAAATAATGCCATCGTAAACGGCATAACATACAGCGACTTTGTGGGCAAAAAGGCGGTAGGTGCGGTGTCGGTGGGTGCAAGTGGTGCAGAACGCCGTATTCAGAATGTGGCGGCTGGTGAGATATCGGCTACCAGTACCGATGCGATTAACGGCAGTCAGTTGCACAATACCATCAATACAGGGCATTGGAAGCTACAAGCAAACAGCATGCCAGTAGAGAACATACACTGGGGCGATACGGTTAATTTCACTTCATCAGATAAAACGGTTGTCATCACCTCTAAGACAGAAGACACCACCAGCACGCTTGATTTGAAGGTCAATACCGATGACACAACCATTAACAAGGCTGCAGATGGAAAATTAAAAGCCATCACCACCGCTGTTACTGCTACTGGCAATGTAACCGACAACACAAAGCCAACCTTTACTGCTACTACTGGTTCAGCATTGGTTACAGGTGAGACTTTGGCAAACACCGCCAATACTTTGACCCAAGAAGGCTTGAACTTTACTGGCAATAACAATGCGTTCAATGTACACCGTGATTTGGGTAGTCAGCTTGTCATCAAAGGTGGCGCTACTGGCTCGGTAAGCGACAAAAACACCTATGTGGAAGCGACCAATGACGGCTTGATTGTCAAAATCGCTGAAAGCCCAGAATTTACAACCGTTACCGCCACCAATAGCCTTGTCATCGGTAATGGTAATACCACCACTTTAACCTCAACGCTAAATGGTCTTGATGTTGGCGGAGACAAAATCACCAATGTCAAAGCAGGTGAAAACCCAGCTGATGCTGTCAATAAATCACAGTTAGATGCTGCTAAGACTACAGTTGTAGGTAATGGACCTGTAACAGTCACCCCTGGGACTCCTAACGCCAACGGCACCACTTACACCGTCAGCGTAGAGACGACAACACCACAGGTTGCTCGTGGTAATGTGACTGTGACTGAAACAGATAAAAATAAACTCATGACCGCAGGCAACATTGCAACCGCCATCACTGATAGCGAAAAAACATCGTCTGTTGTATCAGGTGATACAGCCTTTGTAACTGTAAACCCAGGTAATGAAATAAATGGCAATACTGAATATACGGTTGGTTTAGCTCAAGGTGTTAAAGACAGCCTGAAAAAAGCAGACACAGCCGTCCAAAGCTTTACCACAGCGGTGAATAGTACAACAGTTGATACCATTGACAAAGACAATAAAGTCATTAACTTTGTAAATGGTAATGTAACCACTGCAACCAACAAAAATGATGACATTACCTTTGATGTCAATGTCGATGGCACTACCATCAAAGTAGAAGGCGATAAGCTAACAGCCAACACCACCACAATCACATATGCCAACAATGATGGAAGGGTCGATACTCCAGCAGATGGCAATGCATTGGCTAAAGCAAGCGATGTCGTTAATGCCATCAATAACGCTGCTTGGAAAGCTAAATCGGGTGGTAATAAGGCTAATGGCGACCAAGATACTGCTGAGTCTATCAAAGCAGGTGATGAAGTTGAGTTTGTTGCAGGTGATAACCTAACTGTCAAGCGTACTGGTAAGACCTTTGAGTTTGCCACCACCAAGACCCCAATCTTTACATCAGTTCAATTTGATGAAAAGGGTCCTAAGATCCAAAATGACAATGGCAACATAAAAGTTAGCAACGAAAATGGCGATCCTACCAAAATCACCAATGTCAAAGCAGGTGAAAACCCAACTGATGCTGTCAATAAATCACAGTTAGATGCTGCTCAAAAAGCTGCAACCACTAAGGTGGAAGGCGATCAAGGCGTATTGGTAACTGATAAGAAAAATACTGATGGCAGCACCACTTATACTGTTGCTGTTAAAACTGATGACAATACCATTGTCAAAGATCTAGCCACAGGAGCAATCAAAGCCAATACAGGTACAATCGCTGCCAATAATACAGGTAAAGTTACCCCAACTATAGGCGATGAAAATAAAGTAGCGACCGTTACTAATGTGGCTAATGCGATTAACAACTCTGGCTTTAATGTAATCGGTGCAGGCAACATAGCAGATGGTGCTAATCCTTTTGCCAATCAACTTATCAAGCCAAGCAATACCGTTACCCTAGAAGCGGGCAAAAACCTAACCGTAGCCCAAGAGGGTGGTAAGTTTACCTTTGCTACCAAAGACGATGTGGATTTTAACACCGTCAGCACTCAAGACTTGCTTGCCAAAAACGCAGGCGTGCAAAATCTTATCGTGCCTGTTAGTTACGACCCGATAACCAACAAGCTACAAAACATTGCTATCAATAAAGATGGTATTGATATGGCAAATATGCCTATTATCAATCTACAAAGTGGTGTAGGTAGTACTTATCAAAATCCACAAGCACCTACCGATGACGAAAAACAAGCGATTGCCAAAAAAGTCAACGAAGCCAAAGGCGACCAACTTGGCAATGCGGTCAATGTCGGTGATTTGCAAGCGGTGGCGAATAGTGCAGGATTTAACCTTGCAATTAGCCAAGGTACAGGCATGGCAACTGGCACTACTACTGATAAATTTATCAAATCAGGCAATAAGGTAGATTTTAAAGCTGATAAAGGCATTAAACTTAGCAAAGTCGATACAAATGATGGTGCTCAAATCGCCATTGAACTTGATGACGCGACTAAACAAAGCCTGACAAAAGCTGATACCGCCATGCAGAGCTTTAAAACGCAAGTCAATGGTGTAAGCGAAGTCCAAATTAAAAACGATGGCGTAGTCAACTTTGCCAATGGCACAGGTACAACGGCCCAGCGCCAAGGTAATAACATTACCTTTAATGTCACCAAAGCCACCTTAACCACCAATGCTGATAATACAGTCACTGCCGACAATAAAGGCGATGCCTTTGCTACCGCCCAAAATGTGGCAAATGTGATCAACAATGCTGTTGCTACTACTTCGCTGACCAGCAGTAAGACAGGCAGAGTGTATGACCCTGCTGACCCTGACAAACTGGTCAAAGCAGGCGATATTGTTGATGCCATCAACAACTCAGGCTTTACCCTAAATGCCAACTATGAGCAAGATGGTCAAAAAATCAATAATGGTGGTAGCGTCAACTTCGTAGATGGTCAAAACATCGCCATCACACGAGACGGCAACAAAATCACGGTAGCAACCAAAGATGATGTGAGTTTAAAGTCAGCCAGCTTTAGCGATGGTGCAGGCAATCAAGCTGCCATTACAGGTTCAGGCGTTATTGTCAGCACGCCTCACAACGCAAATAACCCTGTGACCTTAACCGCCAATGGTCTTAGCAACGGTGGCAACAAAATCACCAATGTGGCTAATGGTGCCAATACCCAAACGATTAACACCACAGGGACAGGCGTTGCACAACCGCAATCTACTTTGCTTAACTTGCCAGACAACAATAGCCAAGACGGCAATGCAGTTACCGTGGGCGATTTGAAAAACTTAGGCTTTGTGGTTTCTGCTCAAGACGGCTACAAAGACACGGTCAAAAACGCCCAAGAAGTCAAATTCACGGGCATCAATGGTGCTGTGGTTAAAGGCAAGACTCAAGGTGATGTGCGTGAAATCACCATCGAAGTTAATGCTCAAAGCACGGTAGAAAGCGCTCAAACTCCTGTGGTCTATACCGATGAAAATGGCAACAAACTGGTCAAATCTATCGATGGCAACTTCTATCCAGCAGGTACGGTGTTTGATGCTCAAGGCAGACCAACAGGGGCTAGTGCAAATGTTCAACCAGTAACCAATGTTGTTGCCAGCCTAAACAACGCCAAAGGCAACACCACCGCCCCAATGACACTAAAAAATGTGGCAAGCAACCTTGTGGCAGTCAATAATGTCGACGATGCCCAACCTGCTGCCAACAGCCCTGACAATCTGGCAAGCAAACTAAGTAACGCTGCCACCGTGGGCGATGTATTAAACGCAGGTTGGACAATCCAAAACAATGACACTGACATTGATGCCATCAACCATGGTAACAAAGTTAATTTCGTTAATGGCAAAGGCACCACCGCTTTGGTTACCTCTGATGGTGTAACAAGTAACGTGCAGTTTGATGTTGAAACCGACAACACGACTATCAAGGTAGAAGGTGGCAAAGTTACCGCCAATACCACCACGCTTACCCAAGACCCTATCAGCCAAGGCAAAGTGCTAACCCCACAAAACGATGACGCCAAAAAACTGGTCAATGCAGGCGATATTGCTACCGCCATTAACAATTCTGGCTTTAATTTGTCAGTAAACACAGGCAATGACAAATCACTGGTCAAGGCAGGCGAAAGCGTTGATTTAAGTAACACCGACAACAATATCGTAGTTAGCAAGCAAGGCAACAACATTGTTCACAATCTTGCCGATACTATCACTGTTACAGGCGTTAATATTAAAGGCGGTAATGTCAGTCTAACCAATACTGGGTTGAATAACGGCGGTAACAAAATTACCAATATTGCAGATGGTAAAGACGATACCGACGCAGTGAATGTTAAGCAGTTAAACACCAAGTTTGCAGGCTCAAAAGAAAATGTTACATCAACCAACAAAACGCTAACAGTAACTCAAGCAACCGACCCAGTTACCCAAGCGACCACTTTTGATGTTGCGGTAAACACAGGCAATAGCTTGACGGTAAATACCCAAACAGGTGCGATTGATGTTAAAACTGATGACAATACCATTGTCAAAGACCCAGCCACAGGAGCAATCAAAGCCAATACAGGTACGATGACAGCAGGCAATCAAGGCGTTGTAAACTCAACTCCAAACGATGGCAACAAGCTTGCCACGGTTGACAATGTGGTCAATGCCATTAACAATGCAGGGTTTGTGGTAACATCAGGCAATACAGGCACAGGCACGCAGTCAGGCACCCAAGCCGATACGCTCATCAAAGCAGGTCAAAAAGTTACTTATTTGGCAGGCAACAACCTAGATGTCAAACAAGACGGTGCCAATTTTACTTTTGCCACCAAAGACGATGTAGAATTTAAGACGGTCAAAATTGGCGACACTACATTGAGCAGTCAAGGCAATGTATTGACCGTTGGTGCAAATTCTGCCACTCCTGCCACACTTCAAAATGGCACAATGACGATGCAAGGCGGTACACAGCTTGTCAATGTTGCCAGTGCAGGCGATATTAAAGATGTAAATAACGCCTACAATGCGGTCAATGCAGGCGACCTAAACAATGCGGTCAATGCTCTAAATACGCAGATTACCAATGCCCAAAATGCCTCTACCGAGACGGTGGTATCAAAAGACGGCTCTATCAGCGTTACCCCTCAAGCTCAAGCAGGAAAAGGCAATGAGTTTAATTTGTCGGTCAATACCGATGGCACGACCATCAAGGTAGAAGGTGGCAAAGTTACCGCCAATACCACCACGCTTGCCACGACCCCCACAGGTGCTGTTACAATCAATAGTATCAATGACGCAGGCAAACTGGTCAATGCAGGCGATATTGCTACCGCCATTAACAAAGCAGGCTTTACCCTAACCACTTCAGCCAGTGAAGGGGTGGTCAAAGGCACCAGCAACGAATTGATTGGTGCAGGAAAAGCAATTGCGATTGATGCAGGCAAAAACATTGCCATTACCCAAACAGGCGGACAAGTCAGCATTGCCACCAAAGACGATGTGGAGTTTGCGACTGCAAAAATTGGCGGTAATGTCAATATTGCTAATAATAGCGTATCGGTTGGTAACATTACATTGACCAATGAGCCAATCAGCGTAAACAATCAGAATGTCAATAATGTCAATGAAGCCATCAATCAAGTGGCAATGCAAGCTTACAAGCCTTTGACTTTTGCAGGCGATGTGGGTAACTTTGAGCGTAAGCTTGGCGAAACCATCGCTGTCAAAGGGGGCAATACAGGGGCGTTGTCCGACAACAACATTGGCGTAACTGCCAACCAAGACACCTTGACCGTCAAACTGGCTAAGGATTTAACAGGTCTTAGCAGTGCAAGCTTTACTGACAATGCAGGAAACAAAACGGTCGTAAACGGTGCAGGTGTGGTCATTACGCCTGTCAATAATAACAACCCTGTTAGCTTGACCAATACAGGTCTAGATAACGGTAACAACAAAATCACCAATGTGGCTAATGGTGCCAATACCCAAACGATTGCCACCACAGGGACAGGCGTTGCACCAAATGCAACCTTGCTCAATCTTGACAACAGCCAAAACGGCAATGTGGCTACCGTGGGCGATTTGAAAAACTTAGGCTTTGTGGTTTCTGCTCAAGATGGCTATAAAGACACGGTCACAAACGCCCAAGAAGTCAAATTCACAGGCATCAATGGTGCTGTGGTTAAAGGCAAGACCGAAGGTGGTGTGCGTGAAATCACCATCGAAGTTAATGCTCAAAGCACGGTAGAAAGCGCTCAAACCCCAGTGGTTTATACCGATGAAAACGGCAATAAACTGGTCAAATCTATCGATGGCAAATTCTATCCAGCAGGTACGGTGTTTGATGCTCAAGGCAGACCAACAACAAATGTTCAACCAGTAACCAATGTTGTTGCTAGCCTAAACAATGCCCAAGGCAGTACCACCGCCCCAATGGCACTAAAAAATGTGGCAAGCAATCTGGTGGCAGTAACCAACACCCACGATGCCCAACCTGTTGCCAACAGCCCTGACAATCTGGCAAGCAAGCTAAGCAACGCCGCCACTGTGGGCGATGTATTAAACGCAGGGTGGACAATCCAAAACAATGACACTGACATTGATGCCATCAACCATGGTAACAAAGTCAACTTTGTTGACGGTAATGTCACCACCGCAACAGTCACCACTGATGGTAAAACCTCTAAGATTCAGTATGATGTGAAGGTTGATGATGACACCATCAAGGTGGAAGATGGTAAGCTTAAAGTCAATAAAGCGGCGATTGATACCAACACGGTGACTGGCTTGATCGATAGTGACACTACAACGGTGTCGGTAGATAATGCCAATATAGCCAACCCTGTCTATAAAGTGCAGGTGAATAAAGCAGGTTTGAATAAAACCAATACCGACAATCCAGAGGCTGATAACATCACCTTAACGAATGCAGGTAAAGTGGTTGCCCCAACCAATGACACCCACGCACAAAACAGCTTTGTGACCGCTCAAACATTAACCGATGTGGTGAATAACACAGGCTTTGTGGCCACGTCAGGCGTAGAGGGTACAGGTCAGCAGTTGGGTGCTAAAGCCAACACACTCATTAAATCAGGTGAGACAGTTACCTATAAAGCAGGCGACAACCTAAGCGTGAAGCAAGAGGGAGCCAACTTCACCTTTGCCACCAAAGAGAATGTTAAATTCACCACCGTCACCACAGGTAACACGGTGATGGATAACACTGGCATCAGCATTAATAATGGTGCAGCAGGCAAACCAGTCAAACTCACTAAAAATGGTTTGGATAATGGTGGTAATACCATTAAGAATGTTCAAGAAGGTGTTAACGAGACTGATGCAGTGAATGTGGCTCAGCTAAAGAAAGCCATAGGTGGTGCGACTACGCAAATTGCTGAAGGCAAAAATGTGATTGTTAAAAACGAAAAGGGTGCTGATGGCCAAGCTGTTTATACCGTGCATGCAGATAGCTCAAAGGTTACTCAAGGTGATGGTATTGTAGTTACACATACAGTAGAAAGTGATGAAAATGGCGTAAAAACTAACGACTACAAAGTTGCTTTGTCTGAAGCTACTAAAAATCAGCTTAAGAAAGAAGAGTCAGTAACTAGCCAAGATACTAACTTATTGGTGGATAATACAACTACTAATGAAACAGGAGCTAAAGAGTACAAACTAACCTTAAACAAAAAAATTGATTTAACCGCAGAAGGTTCACTGACCATTGGTGATTCTAAGTTAGATAAAGAAGGTTTAACTATTAAAGGTGGACCAACTGTGAAAAAATCTGGTATTGACGCAGGTAGTAAGAAGATCACTAACGTGAAAGATGGTGAGATTCGTGCAGGTAGCAAAGATGCAGTAAACGGTGGTCAATTACAGAGTGAATTAGATAATATCGGTTGGGATCTAACTGTTGCAGGCAATACGGCTAAAGATTCAGAACAGGGATCTAAAAAGGTAAAAAATAAGGGGAAAGTAACGGTTTCTGGCGGTAAAAATATGGTTGTTTCACGTAAAGACTCAACAATTGAACTTGCCACTTCAAGTACTCCTGAATTTGACAGCGTGAAAGTAGGCAATACTACTATCAGTTCATCTGTTGCACAAGATGGTGTAAATGAAGTGAAGATTAGTGGTGCTAAGAATGCTCAAACACGCATTACAAATGTTGCTCCAGGTCTGAAAGGCACAGATGCAGTGAATGTAAACCAGTTAAATCAAGTGAAAAATGACATCGGTAATCTAAGTCGTAAAGTAGATAAAATTGATCGACGTGTACGGGGTATAGGTGCGAGTGCAGCAGCATCATCTGCTCTACCGCAAGTTTATCTTCCTGGTAAATCAATGATTGCCGCAGCAGGCGGTACTTACGATGGTGCAACAGCAGTCTCTGTAGGTTATTCAAAGGCAAGTGATAATAGTAAACTTATCTTGAAATTACAAGGTACTGCAACCAGCGAAGGAAGCTTGTCTGGTGGTGTTGGTGTAGGTTACCAATGGTAATTTAGCTAGGTGATATTAAACCTTTCCAATAAATAATAAAGTTGAGTGTGTAATACACTCAACTTTTTTGTTTTCTGTTTGTCATCACGTTGAAAATGAATGACCATTTGCAAAAAAATTGTAAAAAAAGACCGCTTATTTAACCAATAAGCCTAGTCAAATGATTACCAAATAGGTACAATCTTCAACTTGCATTTTTGAGTGAAAGTGCGATTTTATTTTGGAGATATTTATGTCGTGGAAAGAATCAGGTAATCAACAAGATCCTTGGGGCAAGCCAGGTCAGAAGAGAACGGAGCAAAAGCCAGAACAACAAGAACCGCAAGATCAGGCAACTGAACAAGATCCTAGAAATAACCAAAGAAATGAACAGCAGCCTCCTGATTTAGAAGAAGTTTTCAGTAGTTTATTGAAAAAAATGGGTGGCGGTAAAGGGCCTAATAAAGGTGCAAATCATCAAAATACCCCAGGTTTAGGTAAATTTTTTCCCTATATTTTAGGGCTTGCCGCAGTGATTTGGGCAGGTTCTGGTTTTTATACTGTACAAGAAGCTGAGCGTGGTGTGGTAACCCGCTTAGGTAAGCTAGATAGCATTGTAATGCCAGGTTTGAACTGGAAACCAACGTTTATTGACTCAGTCCAGCGTGTAAATGTAGAGCGTGTAGTTGAATTGAATACTAATGGCTCAATGCTTACTCAAGATGAAAATATGGTGCAGGTTGAAATGACGGTGCAATATCGTGTGGAAGATCCTGCTAAATATCTGTTTAGTGTAAATAATCCTGACGATAGCTTAAAACAAGCAACTGATAGTGCCCTGCGTTATGTGATTGGTCATATGACAATGGATGAAATTTTAACTACAGGCCGTGCAACAGTGCGAGAAAGAACCTGGGCAACTTTGCGTGAAATCATTAAAACCTATGATATGGGCTTGTTGGTTACCGATGTAAACTTCCAATACGCTCGCCCTCCAGAGGAAGTGAAAGCTGCATTTGATGATGCAATTAAAGCGCAAGAAGATGAACAACGTTTAATTCGTGAGGCAGAAGCCTATGCAAGAGGCGAAGAGCCTATTGCTCGAGGGCAGGCACAGCGTGCAATTGAACAAGCCCAAGCTTATAAAGAAGCGGTTGTATTAAATGCGAAAGGGGAAGTGGAGCGTTTAATTAAATTATTGCCTGAATATAAAGCCTCGCCAGAAATAATACGTGAGCGTTTATATATCCAAACAATGGAAAAAGTGATGAAAAATACACCAAAAGTGGTGATGGATTCAGCAGGTAATAATTTGAATGTTCTTCCGTTTGATAAATTAATGAATTCTTCTGCGAGAACTGAGCAAGTGGTTTTACAGCCGCAAATAATTCAGCCACAAGTTGTTGAACCGCAAACGCAACCAAAAGTTGTTCAGCCGAAGGTAGAAATCAAACAAGATCAAATACGTAAAGGGAGATTTTAATAATGCGTAAATTATTATTGCCTGTACTTTCAGTGATCGCTTTTATTGTGTTGCAATCAGTTACGATTGTAAATGAAGGAGAGCGTGGCATTATGTTGCGTTTTAATAAAGTACAGCGTGATCACGAGCAAAAAGTGGTGATTTATCAGCCAGGATTACATTTTAAAATACCATTTATTGATAGTTTAAAAGTACTAAATGCTCGTATTCAAACCTTAGATGGTCAAGAAGATCGTTTTGTGACGATTGAGAAAAAAGACCTATTAGTTGATTCTTATGTGAAATGGCGAATCAGTGATTTTGGTCAGTTCTATACCTCAACAGGTGGCGATTATCAAAAAGCATCAGACTTATTACGCCGTAAAGTGAGCGATCGCCTGCGTTCAGAAATTGGTTCTCGTACGATTAAAGATATTGTGTCTGGCTCTCGTGGTGAGCTGATGGCAGGTGCGCATAAAGCTTTAAATACAGGCGAAGATGGTGCAGAGCGTTTAGGGATTGAAGTGGTTGATGTGCGTGTAAAACAAATTAACTTACCGAATGAAGTTTCTTCCTCAATTTACCAACGTATGCGTGCTGAGCGAGATGCGGTAGCGCGTGAGCATCGCTCACAAGGGAATGAAAAAGCAGAGATTATTCGTGCAGAAGTGGATAAAAAAGTGGTGTTAATTTTAGCTAGTGCGAATAAAACTGCCCAAGTCCTGCGAGGCGAAGGTGATGCAGAGGCTGCTAAGCTCTACATTAACGCATTTGGTAATGAATCCGACTTTTATCGTTTTGTGCGTAGCTTAAAAGCGTATGAAGAGAGCTTTGCAGAAGGGCAAAATAATATAATGTTGTTAAAGCCAAATAGCGAATTTTTACGCTTTATGCAAGCACCAACAAAATAGCTGTATCTATAAAACCCGATCTTGTATCGGGTTTTTGATTTTCCGATCTGTTAGCGTTACAAGCGGTTCAATTTTTATCAAATTTTGCAGACGCATAGTGAGTAAAAAATCATAAAATTTTGACCGCTTATCAGATTAGGCTGTAATAGATCGTCATTATTTATTCTAACTAAAGGGGCATTTATGGGTAAAAGTGTTGCTATTCTTGGCGCTCAGTGGGGCGATGAGGGTAAAGGAAAAATTGTAGATTTATTGACCGATCGTGTTAAATATGTCGTGCGTTATCAAGGTGGTCATAATGCAGGCCATACGCTTATTATTGATGGTGAAAAAACGGTTCTTCGCCTTATTCCATCAGGTATTTTACGTGATAATGTAACCTGCCTAATCGGCAACGGCGTGGTACTTTCACCTGAAGCGTTGATGAAAGAAATGGGTGAATTGGAAACGCGTGGTATTAATGTGCGTGAGCGTTTAAAAATTTCTGAGGCTTGCCCGCTGATTCTCCCTTATCACGTTGCGATGGATAATGCACGAGAGGCGGCACTTGGTAAAAATAAAATTGGCACAACAGGGCGTGGAATTGGACCAGCGTATGAAGATAAGGTAGCTCGACGTGGATTGCGTGTGAGTGATTTATTCGATAAAGCACATTTTGCGGAAAAATTAAGGGATATTTTAGACTACTATAACTTCCAGTTAGTTAATTACTACAAAGTGGAAGCAATCGATTACCAAAAAACGTTGGATGACGTTTTTGCAATTGCAGAGGTGATTACAGGAATGGTGGCTGATGTCACAACCTTGCTTCACGAAGCTCGTGAAAATGGCGATAACATATTATTTGAAGGTGCCCAAGGTACAATGCTAGATATTGACCACGGTACTTATCCATTTGTTACCAGCTCAAACACGACGGCTGGTGGTGTGGCAACTGGTTCTGGCTTTGGTCCTCGTCATTTAGACTATGTACTTGGCATCATCAAAGCCTACTGTACTCGTGTAGGGAGTGGTCCTTTTACCACGGAATTATTTGACGATGTTGGTGCAGAAATTGCATATAAAGGAAAAGAATTTGGTGCAGTGACAGGTCGCCCTCGTCGCTGTGGCTGGTTTGATGCGGTGGCTGTTCGCAGAGCGGTGCAAATCAACTCTATTTCTGGTTTTTGTATGACTAAATTGGATGTGTTAGACGGCTTCAAAGAGTTAAAAATTTGTGTTGCCTACAAAATGCCAAACGGTAAAATCGAGGAGTATGCACCACTTGCAGCAAGAGACTGGGAAGGCATAGAGCCAATTTATGAAACGATGCCAGGCTGGTCTGAGAATACGTTCCGTGTCACTAAGCGTGAAGACTTGCCACAAGCTGCATTAAATTATATTAAACGTATTGAAGAATTAGTGGGTGTGCCTGTCGATATTCTTTCAACAGGACCAGACCGTGTAGAAACAATGATTTTACGTGATCCATTTGCAGCATAATCAATGGAAAGAAGCTCGCATAAAGCGAGCTTTCTTTTATCTATTTAAGTTGGATTTTATTTTAAAATATGACTTCCTAACCATTTTACATTCCTATTTTTTCCTAAAACAATCGACTGAGGAGAATACTATGTGGAAGAAGGCGTGGCTTGCCGTATTTTTAGCAAGCCAATATACCTTTGCGACAGGTGCTGGGCAAGAGCTCTCAAGAAATTATACCGAAACAGAATTAAAGCAATTAAAAAATGACTGGTTGATGGGTTATAAAAAAGAGTTGCAGCAATTAGAAAACCAGCGTTTACAGCAGAGAGAAAATTTTCAGCAAATAAGTTATTTAGTCGATGCCGCGTTGAGCCAAAAACATTTATCATCGTCAACGGAGCAGATTATCCAGCATTTATTAGCCACTTTATCGGGGTATCCATTAGAAATGGAGGCAAAATGGAAGCTATTAAATGCAAAAATGGTGCTAGAGCAAGCAACAGAAAATGAGATTAAAGCGTTTGCTGAGAAATACCCTGATTCTTTATATCAAAGGCAGTTGCAGAATTTTTCTTTTGAGAAACTTTATCGTGAGCAGAAATTTGCTGAGTTGCTGGAATTCGCCAAAAAGATAAAGCCAACTCGCTTAGTGGATCAATGCCGTTTATTTTCTGCTCGTTATGAGATAGCTGCGAGTAATGCTCAAATCAATCCAGAAGCTACTAAGCAACAAGTGGAAAACGCTGAATTATTGGCATTAGTGCAAGAGTTCGATAATTTTTGGCTTGCGACGCCTAAATTAACCTCTGATTGTGCAAATTTAGAAAGCTACTGGCGAGATCGGGGCTTTAAAACTCATGAAAAAGTGCGTTTGAAAGCGGTCGAATTAGTTAGACAAAATGCAAATGCAGAGATGGCTAATTTATCGCTTAATGTAACGGATGAGGGGTTGAAAACGTGGTTAAATTCAGTAGAGAAAGTGGCTAATAATCCGCAAGAATTGCAAAATTTTATAGAAAATCAACCGCTTGACTCTTCGTTCAAGGCTGAGAATAAAGCAATTCTTTTGGCATTATTACCGAAATATATTCGTTCGCAACCAGAGAAGTTGGATAATTTGACATTTGAGCAATACCAATTATGGGCGGACAAATACCAATTTAGCGAGAATGAACTTGAAACATTAAAAATTGATTTTATCAGCCGACACTTTGATAATGAGGAACCTACTTTTCAGCTATGGCGTGATGAGCAAATTAAAACATTAGGCTCTGATAATTTGTTAGAACGGCGATTACGTCTGGCAATTTTGCAACAGACAGATTTAGTTGATTGGTTAGATAAGCTTTCAAGTCAGGGCAGGGAAAAAGCTGAATGGCGTTATTGGGCGGCCAAAGTTGAAAAGAATGAAGCTAAACGTAGAACAGCGTTTGAGCAATTAGCAAAAGAGCGAGGGTTCTATCCGATACTTGCGGCTCAACAATTAGGCGTGGCATACCAGTTGCCGATTATTGAAGTTGCTCGTTTAACACCTGAGCAACTTTCATTGTATGAAAACGCACTGGAACGTATTCGTGAGTTGCGTGAATTAGGGCAATTTGATCAAGCAAAAAGAGTTTGGATTTACTTAATCAACAATGTTAAGCCAGTTTCAGGTGAGCTCTCACCAACTAAACTTCAGCTTGCCATTATCAAATATGCGAAAGAAAACAGTTGGTATGATTTAGCAGTAGAAGGTACGATTCAAATTAAAGCATTCGACCATATTGATTTACGTTTGCCAAATGCCTATTCCAATTGGTTTGATTTGAATTTGATGGGTAAGAAAATTACTCAATCCTTTGCCCAAGCGATTGCTCGCCAAGAAAGTGCGTGGAATCCGCAGGCTCAATCGTATGCTAATGCGAGAGGGTTAATGCAAATGTTGCCAACGACTGCTCAGAAAACGGCAAAAGATAATGGATTACCGTTTAGTGGCGAGCAAGATTTATTTAGGCCTTTTAACAATATTATGCTTGGCACCACTCATTTAATGGAGCTAAATGAGAAATATCCTAACAATCGGGTTTTAATTTCATCAGCTTATAATGCAGGAACTGGGCGAGTGGCACAATGGCTTCGCCGTAGTAACGGAACTTTAGAAATGGATGAGTTTATTGCGAGCATTCCTTTTTATGAAACCCGAGGCTATGTACAAAATGTGTTGGCTTATGATTACTATTATCAGATGCTTTATAGTGATATGAAGGCAAAAAATGAGTTAAAAATGTTCTATCAAGAAGAATTAGATCGAAAATATTAAAAAGTACTTGCATTTTTATCTTAAAAGCCTATAATCAAACGCATCAGACGCGGGGTGGAGCAGCTTGGTAGCTCGTCGGGCTCATAACCCGAAGGTCGTTGGTTCAAATCCAGCCCCCGCAACCAGTTTTAAGCTCACAGCTTTGGTTAAAGTTGTGAGTTTTGTTTTATATGATGTTTTACAAATTTACAAAAAATTCGCTAAAAAAGACCGCTTGTTGTCTTCAACATCATAAAACAAACCGCTTAAAGCCCCACGGTTTCCCGTCTGGGGTTTTTTTACGGAAATTGGTACAGGAATTAACGTATCAAAGCTGGTTTATCTGGCTTTTTTTATATTTGGAGATTGACTTGGCAACATTAGAGCAAAAACTAGAAGACCTTGTGCTTGGTTCTATTGAAGCATTAGGCTTTGAATTAGTTGGCATTGAATGCCAACGTGCGGGGCGTTTTTTAACGGTTCGTTTATATATTGACAAAGAAGGTGGTGTCACTATTGATGATTGTAGTGATGTGAGCCGCCAAGTGAGTGCGATTTTTGACGTTGAAGATCCGATTACAGATAAATATAACTTAGAAGTGTCTTCACCAGGGCTAGACAGACCACTTTTTACTGTTGCACATTATGAGCGTTTTATTGGGCGTGATGTCGTTATTCATTTACGCATTCCAATGTTAGATCGTCGTAAATGGCAGGGGAAAATCAACGCGGTTGAGGGCGACTTCATCTCACTAACAATAGATAACGAAAATCGTCAATTTGCATTTGGCAATATTCAAAAAGCAAATTTAGTTCCTGTTTTTAATTTTTAAGATTAAGGCAAAATGAAAAAATGAGTAAAGAGATTTTATTAGCTGCGGAAGCGGTATCAAACGAAAAGCAATTACCAAAAGAAGCAATTTTTGAAGCATTGGAAACCGCTTTAACGATTGCTACTAAGAAAAGCCGCGATTTAGATATTGATGTACGTGTGGTTGTTGATCGCAAAACGGGTGATTTTCAAACTTTCCGCCGTTGGGCAGTTGTTGATGTTGTGAATAATATGACTCGTGAAATCAGCTTAGAAGCTGCACAATTTGAAGATCCAACGATGCAATTAGGTGATTTTATTGAAGATGAAGTCGAGTCTATCGAATTTGGTCGCGTGGCAATTCAGACTTTTGGTCAAGTGGTTAAAACAAAAATTCGTGAAGCTGAGAAAATTAAGATTATTGATGAGTTCCGTTCGGATTTAGGAAAAATTATCATTGCAACCGTTAAGAAAGTCACTCGTGATAATATTTTTCTAGAACTACTTGGCAAAACTGAAGATATTAAAGGTGAAGCAGTGATTGTGCGTGAAGATATGATTCCTCGTGAAAACTTCCGCCCTGGCGACCGTATTCGCGGTGTGTTATATGAGATAAAGCCTGAATCAAAAGGTCCACAGCTTTTTGTTACCCGTGCAAAACCAGTAATGCTTGAAGAGTTATTTAAACTTGAAGTGCCTGAAATTGGCGAAGGTGTTATTGAGATTAAAGGTTCTGCTCGTGATGCTGGCTCTCGTGCAAAAATTGCAGTGAAAACGCATGATAAACGTATTGATCCCGTCGGTGCTTGTGTGGGGATGCGTGGTGCTCGTGTTCAAGCAATCAGCAATGAATTAGGTGGTGAGCGTGTGGATATCGTACTTTGGGATGATAATCCTGCACAATTTGTGATTAATGCAATGGCACCAGCGGATGTTAGCTCTATCGTGATTAACGATGAGGCTCACTCAATGGATATTGCCGTTGAAGCAAAAAATTTAGCACAAGCGATTGGTCGTAACGGTCAAAACGTACGCTTAGCAACTCAATTAACGGGTTGGGCGTTAAATGTGATGACAAATGAAGAATTAACCCAGAAAAATGCTGAAGAAGATGGCAAAGTAATCAATTTACTAACCTCCGCGTTAGAAATTGATGAAGAGTTTGCTCAAGTATTAATTGAAGAAGGCTTTACTTCATTAGAAGCTATTGCGTATGTGCCAGTTGATGCTTTAACTGCTATTGATGGTTTAGAAGATGAAGACTTAGTGGAAGAATTGCAATCTCGTGCTAAAAATGCGATTACAAAGAAAGCGTTGGAAGAAGAGCAATTATTAAAATCAGCACAAGTTGAAGATAAATTATTAACGCTTGAAGGTATGGATCGCCATATTGTATTCAAGTTAGCTGAAAAACAAATCACTACGCTTGAAGAACTTGCAGAGCAAGGTGTTGATGATTTAGCGGATATTGAAGAGCTATCAGAAGAGAAAGCAGGCGAGTTAATTATGGCAGCACGTCAAATTTGTTGGTTCAACTAAGCTAAGCAAAGAGGATAAAAAGATGACTGAAGAGAAAAAAACACTTTCGCTTGGAGGTACTCGTAAAGCGAGTAAAGTGAATACAACTACTACCAGTGGTAAGGTAAAAGCGGTTGAAGTAAAAGAGAAAAAACCTAAAATTGATGCAAAAGCATTACAAGAAAAAGCGGCAGCAGCAAAAGCAAAACAAGAAAAAGAGTCGGCTGAAAAACTAGCAAGAGAGAAAGCAGCTAAAGAAGAAGCTGCAAAAAAATCGGCAGAATTGACCGCTAGTAAAGCGCCTTCTGTGCCAGTAATGCCAAATAGCAAAGCAAAAGAAGATAAACCGAAAGTACAGCAGCCGAAGCAAGAAAAAGCGGTTGATCCGGAAAAAGAAGCGAAGCGTAAAGAAGAAGCGGAATTACGCCGTAAGCAAGAAGAATTAGCTCAGCAAAAAGCAGAAATGGAAGCTAAACGTGCAGCAGAAAATGCACGTCGCTTAGCAGAAATTGAGCTTGAAGATGCTGGGGATAATAGCAATGAAGATTTTGATGATGATCGTTTTACTTCATCTTACGCACGTGAAGCTGATCGCGATAATGACCATCGTAGTGAACATAGTCGCGGTCGTAACAATAAAGCCGCTGTTGCGAAGGCGAAGAAAGGCGGACGTGAAGATGATAAGAATGAACGTAGTGCAGATCGCCGTAATCAAAAAGAAGTAAAAGGAAAAGGTAAGCAGGGCAAGAAAGGAGGCTCGTTGCAACAAGCTTTCACTAAACCTGCACAAGTTGTTAAAGCAGATGTTGTAATTGGTGAAACCATTACTGTAGCCGAACTTGCAAACAAAATGGCAGTTAAAGCGACAGAAATCATCAAGATGATGATGAAAATGGGCGAAATGGTTACTATCAACCAAGTTATCGATCAGGAAACTGCACAATTGGTTGCAGAGGAGTTAGGTCATAAAGTGATTCTTCGTAAAGAAAATGAATTAGAAGAAGCTATTTTAGAAGATCGTGATACCAACGCAGAAAAAGTCACTCGTGCGCCAGTTGTAACTATTATGGGGCATGTTGACCACGGTAAAACCTCATTACTTGACTATATTCGTAAAGCGAAAGTGGCAGCAGGAGAAGCGGGTGGTATTACGCAGCACATTGGTGCATACCACGTTGAAACTGATGAAGGTAAGATGATTACTTTCTTAGATACGCCAGGACACGCAGCCTTTACCTCAATGCGTGCTCGTGGTGCGAAGGCAACTGACATTGTTGTTTTAGTAGTGGCAGCAGATGATGGTGTAATGCCTCAAACTATTGAAGCTATTCAACACGCAAAAGCAGCAGGTGCGCCATTAGTTGTTGCAGTAAACAAGATTGATAAACCAGAAGCAAATCCTGATCGTGTTGAGCAAGAATTATTACAACACGAAGTTATTTCGGAAAAATTTGGTGGAGATGTGCAATTTGTGCCCGTTTCAGCGAAACAAGGTATGGGGATTGATGCACTACTAGAAGCGATTGTGCTTCAATCGGAAGTGCTAGAATTAACGGCTGTAAAAGATGGTATGGCAAGTGGTGTAGTAATTGAATCTTACCTTGATAAAGGCCGTGGCCCAGTTGCAACTATTCTTGTTCAATCAGGTACGTTAAATAAGGGCGATATCGTTCTTTGTGGCTTTGAATATGGACGTGTTCGAGCAATGCGTGATGAAAATGGTAAGGATATTGATTCTGCAGGTCCATCAATTCCAGTTGAAGTATTAGGTCTTTCAGGCGTACCAGCAGCGGGTGATGAAGCAACGGTTGTGCGTGATGAGAAAAAAGCCCGAGAAGTAGCTTTATATCGTCAAGGTAAATTCCGTGAAGTAAAACTTGCTCGCCAACAAAAAGCGAAGCTGGAAAATATGTTCAGCAATATGGCAGCCGGTGATGTGGCAGAATTGAACATCATTGTGAAAGCAGATGTACAAGGTTCTGTTGAAGCTATTAGCCAATCATTAACAGAGCTTTCAACCGATGAAGTGAAAGTGAAAATTATTGGTTCTGGTGTGGGGGGCATTACTGAAACTGATGCAACCTTAGCTGCTGCCTCAAATGCGATTATGGTTGGCTTTAATGTTCGAGCGGATGCTTCTGCTCGTCGTGTGATTGAAGCAGAAAGTATTGACTTGCGTTATTACTCTATCATTTACGAACTGTTAAATGATGTGAAAGCCGCAATGACAGGTATGTTACAGCCTGAGTTTAAACAAGAAATTATTGGCTTGGCAGAAGTGCGTGATGTTTTCCGTCATCCGAAGTTTGGTGCAATTGCAGGTTGTATGGTAACGGAAGGCATCGTGAAACGTAACAACCCAATTCGTGTATTACGTGATAACGTGGTGATTTTTGAAGGCGAATTAGAATCTCTTCGTCGTTTCAAAGATGACGTAGGCGAGGTGCGTAACGGTATGGAATGTGGTATCGGTGTGAAAAACTACAACGATGTAAAAGTTGGTGACCAAATCGAAGTCTTTGAAATCGTTGAAATTAAACGTTCTATCTAATCATCAACAAGCGGTCTGATTTTACAAAAAATTTGTAAAAATTGACCGCTTGCGAGCTAACGGCACGGGTGTTTCTCACACCGTGCCTTTCCCTTTATAGGAAATAGAAAATGTCCAGAGAATTTAAACGCAGCGACCGCGTGGCTCAAGAGTTGCAAAAAGAGGTGGCGGTAATTTTACAGCGAGAAGTAAAAGATCCCCGTATTGGAATGGTAACGGTTTCAGATGTAGAAGTTTCAAGAGATTTAGCTTATGCCAAAATCTTTGTAACTTTCTTATTTGATAACGATCCGGATGCGATCTCACAAGGTATGAAGGGCTTGGAGAAAGCAAGTCCGTATATCCGTACTTTAGTCGGTAAGGCAATGCGTTTGCGAATTGTGCCTGAATTACGCTTTATTTATGATGAATCATTGGTAGAAGGTATGCGTATGTCTAACCTTGTCTCTACGGTGATTAAAAATGACGAAGAAAAGCATAAAGAGGACTAATTGTGTCTAGACCTCGTAAGCGTGGCCGTGATATTCACGGCGTTTTCTTATTAGATAAGCCGCAGGGAATGTCCTCAAATGATATTCTGCAAAAGGTAAAACGCATTTTTCAAGCGAATAAAGCTGGGCATACGGGTGCGTTAGATCCTCTAGCCACAGGTATGTTGCCAATTTGTTTGGGTGAAGCAACCAAATTTTCCCAATTTTTATTGGATTCCGATAAACGCTATTTGGTCACAGCTAAATTAGGTGAAAGAACGGATACCTCGGATGCTGAAGGGCAGATAGTTGAAACAAGAGAGGTGAAGGTGGCAGAAGCGGATATTTTAGCGAATTTAGATCAATTTCGTGGCGATATTTTGCAAGTACCGACGATGTTTTCTGCCTTAAAACATAACGGAAAACCTTTGTATGAATATGCAAGAGCAGGAATAACCGTTGAACGTGAAGCACGTCCTATTACTATTTTTGAGCTGAATTTTATTGAGTACAATGCACCATTTTTAACCCTTGAAGTGCATTGTTCAAAAGGCACTTATATTCGTACTCTGATTGATGATTTAGGTGAAGTGCTTGGTTGTGGTGCTCACGTGACGATGCTACGCCGTACTGCAGTAGCGAATTATCCTATTGATAAAATGATGAGCTATGTGGATTTGCAAAAGTTAGTCGAAAATCAACCGCTTGTAGAACTAGATAAGCATTTATTGGAAATGGATACGGCAGTTTCTTCACTAGCAAAAATCAATTTAACTGAACAGCAAACTAAAGCAGTTGGTTTTGGCCAAAGAGTGAGGTTTGATAACCCCGATAAAATTTATGGTTTGGTGCGTTTATATTCCGATGATAAGCAATTTCTGGGTATAGCTGAAATGACTCACGATAATGTAATCCGCCCTAGCCGAATGATTAACTTAACAGAATAAAAATGAAATCAATATTTTCTTTACCACTCGTGATTATTTCCTTAGCCCTTGCAGCTTGTTCAAGTGATAATTCAGAACATTACTCACGTTTAGACTTAGCGGCGAAATATGGCAAATCACGTACAATAGACCATTTTAATGAGTATGTGCATTTTTTGAAGCAGAAAGCCGCGGGTGCAGGCGTTTCAACAAAAACATTAAATGAACAGAAATTTATTCATTACAATGCAAGAGCAGTGCAATTAGATCAACAGCAAGCTGCTCGTAAGCGTAATCCAAATTTACCGCCTCCTCCGCCAAATCCAAATGGAGTAACGAATTATTTGAATAAAGTGCTTAATCAAGCCAAGGTGAACCAGGCGGTAGAACGTTGGTATAGTTATAGTGTAGATTTAAATCGTGCCAGCCAAAAATATGGGGTGCAAAAAGAGTATATTTTAGCATTATGGGGAATGGAAAGTAGTTTTGGTCGTCACCAAGGTCGTTTTGATGTACTTTCCGTATTGGCAACCCTTGCTTTTGATGGTCGTCGTGAAAAGCTCTTTACACAAGAATTTGTGAATGCAATGAAAATGCTCGACAACGGTACGATTAATCGTGATGAGCTATTAGGTTCTTGGGCAGGAGCAATGGGGCAGACTCAATTTATGCCAACCTCTTATTTAACCTATGCAGCCGATGGAGATAATGATGGCAAAAAAGATATTTGGAATAATAAGGCTGATGCTTTTGCTTCAATTGCTAATTATCTTTCAACGGTAGGTTGGGATAATCAACTACCTTGGGGTGTTGAAGTTAATTTATCCGCCCCAATTGATTTAAGTTTTTCAGGCATTGAACATAATAAAGCAAAAATGTTAGAAAATTGGCAAACATTAGGCGTTTATTTAGCTTATCCTAATCAACAAGAAGTGGCGAAAATGGCACGCTTAAATGGTAAAAAGTTATGGCTTATTCGTCCTGATAAAGAAGCAGGAAGAGCCTTTTTAGTTTCTAATAACTTTCGTACCTTAATGGATTGGAATAGATCAAACAACTTCGGTATAAGCATTGGTAAATTTGCAGACAGAATTCTAGCTTCAGTTGGGCAATAGAGGCGAAAAGCATAGTAAGAGGAATTCAAACTATGCTGCCCTCAAAATCTAAATGCGTGCTTTATTCAGAATGGTTTTAGAATTTTTAAACGGAGCTAATGCTATTATGGCTATGTATCATTGCGAATAGAAACCATCACCTGATCTATTTTAAAATTATCGGTATCAATAATTTCAAATTTATATTTATCCCATAATACAAAATCGGTTTTCTTAGGAATCTTACGCAATAGATACATCATAAAACCAGCGATAGTTTCATAATTCTCTGCATTAGGAAAATTTGTAATATCTAATGCTCGCATTACATCTTCTAATGGTGTTGCACCATCAATAAGCCAAGAGTGTTCATTACGTTGAACAATTTGTTCTTCTTCGTTAGACACTAATTCACCCATTACAATGCTCATTACATCATTGAGAGTAACAATACCTACTACTAATCCATATTCATTAACGATAACGGCAAAATCTTCTCCAGTTGATTTAAAGAGTTCCAATACTTCATATAAAGAGAGAGTGTCTGGAATAAATAGCGATTTACGTAATACGTTAGCTTCGGTTAGTTTTACCTGCTTTTCTTGCAGATAGAGTGTTAAAATATTATGGCTTTCTACGTAACCTAAAATTTTGTCGATAGACTTATCGCAAATCAATAGCTTAGAGTGCGGATTTTCTTTAATAGTAGCTAGCACTTGATCTTGATTAAAACTCTGATCCAAGAAAATTATATTTTCGCGTGTTGTCATTGTGGAGGTAACGGTACGTTGCTGCATTTCAAAAATATTTTCAATTAAATATTGCTCTTGCTCTTTTAAAATACCTGCCTGAGTACCTGCATCTACTACTGCAAAAATATCCTCAGATGTCATATTATCTTCTCGAATAGTGGGTAATTTGAAAAGTTTAAAAATTGTGTTTGCAATAATGTCAAATAACCAAACTAATGGCTTAAATACAGTGATGAAAAATGTCATTATTCCTATAGTCTGTAAAGCAATTTTTTCTGGGTTAGCCATTGCCAGCCGTTTAGGAATGAGATCAGCAAATAAAATAAAGGTAAAGGTAACAAAAATAAAGGCTAACCAAGAACTGATGCTTTCTATCCAATCAGCTTGGCTATATTGAGAAAGTAGTGAATAGACAAAAGGACTAACAATACTCTCACCAATCACGCCACCTAAAATCGCAACCATATTGAGTCCAATTTGAACAACAGTAATGAAATGCCCAGGCTGTTCCTGTAATTTTAAGACTTGGCTGGCTTTTGCATTACCTTCATTTGCCAGTTGCTGTAATTTGATTTTACGAGCACCAGCTAGTGAAATTTCAGCAGAGGAGATGATCGCACTGATGATAACAAGTGCAACCAAAATTAAGATAGCTTCAAATAAATTCATAATATATGGGGCTTAATTGTTAGAATAAAATTAGGGGATGTGTATATTAAAGTGAATAAATATAAAAAAATCTGCACCTTAATCAGTTGGCTTGATTTAACTTTCAGCGTGCAGAACAATGTTGAGTTTATTTAAAAATGCACCGATGATTAAAAAAGTTATCTATAAATCAATTAATTGCACTTTAAATTTATCACCAATCAAATTAAATTGTCAACATAAAAGGCAATTGGCATAATTTTGACACCTTATTTTACAAACGCACGGTAGAGGAAAAAGCGATAACGATGGCTTTAACCTTAACTGGTGCAGGGGGGCATTACCTCTGGTGGGAATCTGGCAAAAGGCTACGGTAATGGCGAAAGTCAGGTTGGGCTAGCGCCAAGTTGGCTATAAAAATAGCACCCCGAAGAGTTTCGGGAGGATTAGCTGCAAGCGGTCGTTTTTACGTAGAATTTTGCATATAATGAGCGATATTTTTACTACTCAACGTATTCTAAATGACCAAATATAAACGTCCTACTTTGCAAGATATCGCTTCCTATCTCGGCATTACTAAAATGACCGTCAGCCGTTTTTTGCGTGATCCAAACATGGTAGCGAAAGAGACTGGTGAACGCATTGCACAAGCGATAGAACAGTTTGGTTATATTCCAAATCGTGCTCCTGATATTCTCTCTAACGCCAAAAGTAGAGCGATTGGCGTGCTTGTTCCTTCACTCACTAACCAAGTCTTTGCGGATGTGATCAAAGGCATTGAACAGATTACCGACCAAGCAGGTTATCAGACGATGCTCGCCCACTACGGTTATAGCGAAGAAAAGGAAGAGAAGAGGATTGAGTCGCTACTTTCTTATAACGTTGATGGAATTATTCTCTCTGAAAATCATCACTCCGCTCGCACACTGAAAATGCTGGAAGTGGCTCAAATTCCTGTGATTGAGATAATGGAGTGTGAAGGCGGCATTCAACAAGCGGTCGGATTTGACAACATTTCTGCAGCACAAGCGATGGTGGAAACGATGATCCAACGTGGTAGCCGCCATATTGCCTACTTTGGGGCGAGAATGGATAAACGCTCGCAACTTAAAATGCAGGGCTATGAACAGGCAATGCAAAAACACAGTTTGATACCGCTCAACATTACGACTGAACAACATTCTTCCTTTACGCTCGGAGCAGAGCAACTCCGCCAAGCTCTTGCTCAACAGCCACAACTAGATGGTGTATTCTGTACCAATGACGACTTAGCCATCGGAGCATTATTTGAGTGCCAACGTTTAGGCATTATCGTGCCAGAGCAGATCAAAATTGCTGGCTTTCACGGACACGATGTCGGACAATCTCTCACCCCACAGCTTGCCAGTGTGATTACCCCTCGCTTACAAATGGGCAGAGTAGCAGCACAAGAACTGCTCGACCGCATTCACGGCATACCGCAACAAAGCCCGATTATCAATTTAGGGTATCAGATACATTTGGGCGAGAGTGTGTAGCAAGCGGTTAGATTTGAAAACTTTTTTGTAATTTAGACCGCTTGTATCTTAAATCAAGGGTTTAACCGTCTCTACACATCTCTCCACTACTTCCTCAAAACTGCCATCAATATCAATGAAGAATACGCCAGGCTCATCAGCTTGTGGGATTTCTAGAGTATTGAACTGGCTTTGCAACATTTCAGGCTTCATAAAATGGCCTTTGCGTTGTTTCATTCGTTCCAGCACCACCTCAAATGAGCCGTTTAGGAATAGGAATTTTACATCAGCATTGCCTGCTCGGATTTGATCACGGTATTTTTTCTTTAATGCCGAGCAGACAATAATTCCTTTTTCGCTTTTCTGTTCTAGGCTGAAAGCGGCATCGTTAATTCGCTCTAACCACGGGCGGCGGTCATCATCATTTAGAGGTGTACCGTTTGCCATTTTGAGAATATTCGCACGAGGGTGAAGATCGTCCCCATCAATCAATTTCAAGCCTAATTTCTGTGCAATAGCCGTACCAACAGAGGTTTTACCTGTGCTGGATACTCCCATTAAGATAAATGCTTTTCCTTGAGACATTTGTCTGCTCCTGTGTTATCGGTAACTTTTATTTGAGCTTAATTTAGCAGTTTAAAACGAAAAATCATCTGATATTTATGTAAAATTTGAAGTAGATCACAAATTTAAAATAAAAAATAACGAATTATTTACAAGTTTAGTTTTTATCGCTATGTTACCGATAACAATTTATTGTGGAGAAAATAGTATGTTACTTTTCATTATGTTTGCCGCAATTTTATTATTGCTGGTATTAATTATTAAATTTAAGCTTCACGCCTTTGTTGCTTTAATTATTGTGAGTTTACTCACAGCATTGGCTGTGGGTATTCCTGTTGATAAAATCTTGCCGACTTTATTAAATGGCTTTGGCGGTACGCTTGCTTCTGTTGCATTGTTGGTGGGATTGGGAGCAATGATTGGTCGTTTGCTCGAAATCACGGGTGGTGCAAAAGTATTAGCAGACACGCTTATCAATAAATTCGGTAAAGAGAAAACACCATTTGCGCTGGGTGTGGCATCATTGCTATTTGGTTTCCCGATTTTCTTTGATGCGGGTTTAGTCGTGATGTTGCCAATTATTTTCAGCGTAGCGAAACAGTTTGGCGGCTCAGTACTGCGTTATGCTTTCCCGTCTGCAGGGGCATTTGCGGTGATGCACGCTTTCCTTCCTCCGCACCCAGGGCCAGTTGCTTCTGGCGATTTACTTGGCGTAAATATGGGCTTATTAGTATTAGTGGGTTTAGTTTGTGCAATCCCAATTTGGTACATCGGAACTTATATGTTCAGTCAATTTATCAGTAAGCGCATTCACGTTGATTTACCAAAAGCATTTTTGAACGGCTTATCCGCAAATGAAATGGCGGTGCAAAATCCGCCGAGTTTCGGTAAAGTACTGACGGTACTATTACTTCCAATCATCTTAATTTTGTTTGATACAGGCTTAAATACGCTCGCTGTTACGAAAGTAGTGGATAGCGACGAACTTTGGGTACAAAGCTTGCGTTTAATTGGTAAAACACCAATAGCGTTATTGATTACTCTGATTGTGGCGATTATGCTTCTGCGTGATAACCGTAGTCTCGATCAAATTGAGAAAATTTGTAATAACGCACTAGGTCCAATTTGTTCTATCGTCCTGGTAACAGGGGCTGGAGGTATGTTTGGTGGCGTGTTACGTGCAAGCGGCATTGGCGATGTATTATCTGCAATGATGGCAGATACGGGCATGCCGATTGTTGTTGCAGCTTTTATTATTGCAACGGTTTTCCGTGTCGCACAAGGTTCTGCGACAGTTGCTTTAACCACAACCGCAGCGTTAATTGCCCCAATGGTGGCGGCTGCGCCAGATTTAAGCCAGTTTGATCTTTGCTTTATCGTGATTTCAATCGCTTCAGGTGCAACCGTTATTTCTCACGTAAACGATTCAGGCTTCTGGCTTATGAGCCGTTTCCTTGAAATGGACGAAAAAACTACGTTAAAAACTTGGACAATGCTTGAGACTTCAATTGGTTTAACTGGTTTTGCCTGTGCATTGATTGGTAGCTGGTTACTCTAATTTAACTCTTAAAAGCGGTCGATTTTCTTATCTATTAACTACGTTAAAAACTTGGACAATGCTTGAGACTTCAATTGGTTTAACTGGTTTTGCCTGTGCATTGATTGGTAGCTGGTTACTCTAATTTAACTCTTAAAAGCGGTCGATTTTCTTATCTATTATACAAAATTCTGAAGAAAATCGACCGCTTGTTTTTTATATGACTATTGAAATTTACTCTTTGATTTGAGTAGATTATAGAACTGAGTTCTATTCTTAATCACTTAATAGAATAGAGAGTATCTTGTCAAAATAAATGTAAAAAAAGTAGAGCCTTGTTTTACAAGGCTCTACCTAGATACTCTATGATTTATTTTGACAGTTTAGATATATACGTATCTCAGAACGGAATATCATCATCAAAATTGTTCATTGCAGGTTCAGCTTGTGGAGCAGGTTTAGATTGTGGTTGTGCTGAGTTTGAAGTTTGGCTATAGCTATAATTGCTATTACCTTGATTATAACTATTTCCTGCAGGTGCTGAATTACCCCAACCGCTTTGTGGTTGGTTGTTCATATCATTACCTTGGCGGCTACCGAGCATTTGTAACACATCACCTTGAATTTCAGTGGTGTAACGATCTTGTCCGTTTTGGTCTTGCCATTTACGGGTTTTTAAACGACCTTCCACATAAACTTGTGAACCTTTACGTAGATATTGCCCACATACTTCTGCTTGGCGACGATAAAATACAATACGATGCCATTCAGTAACCTCTCGACGTTCGCCTGTATTTTTATCCGTCCAGCTTTCAGATGTAGCTACACTAATATTTGCTACCGCTTCGCCATTTGGCATTGTACGCATTTCTGGGTCGTTACCTAAATTACCTACGATAATTACTTTATTGATACCAGCCATAAAACCTCTTTCTTTTACTGTGTCTTTATACAAAATTGTGGAATATTCTAACTGAAAATTAACGTATTGAACACAGAAAAACTGATATTTTGTACAGTTTTATTAAAATATGCGATAATGCTCGAAAATTTAGAAATAGCAGTGGATAGAAAAAAGATGCAATATATAGATATTCGTGGAGCGAGAACGCATAACTTAAAAAACATTAATTTAACTTTACCTAGAGATAAATTTATTGTGATTACTGGGCTTTCTGGTTCAGGAAAATCCTCTTTGGCTTTTGATACACTTTATGCTGAAGGGCAACGCCGTTATGTGGAATCGCTTTCTGCTTACGCTCGTCAATTCCTCTCTTTAATGGAAAAGCCCGATGTTGATCACATTGAAGGGCTTTCACCTGCGATTTCAATTGAGCAAAAATCAACTTCACATAACCCTCGTTCTACGGTGGGAACGGTGACGGAAATTCACGACTATCTGCGTTTACTATTTGCAAGGGTGGGGGAACCACGTTGCCCTGATCATGATGTTCCGTTAGCGGCTCAAACGATTTCACAAATGGTGGATAGAGTATTGGAAGAGCCAGAAGGTAAACGCCTAATGCTACTTGCTCCAGTTGTAAAAGATCGAAAAGGCGAACACGTAAAATTATTAGAAAATTTGACCGCTAGCGGTTATTTACGTGCCAGAATTGACGGTGAAATTTGCGATTTATCAGATCCTCCAACATTAGAACTTCAGAAAAAACATACGATTGAGGTTGTGGTAGATCGTTTTAAAGTAAGGTCTGATCTTGCAACACGTTTAGCGGAATCTTTTGAAACGGCATTAGATTTATCTGGCTCAACGGCAGTTATTGCGGACATGGACGATCCTCAGGCAGAAGAAATGGTATTTTCATCGAGTTTTGCTTGCCCACATTGTGGCTATTCATTACAAGAATTAGAGCCTCGTTTATTTTCATTTAATAACCCTGCTGGGGCTTGCCCGAGTTGTGATGGGCTCGGAGTAGAGCAGTTTTTTGATGAAAATAAAGTTGTTCAGAATGCTGATGTCTCATTAGCCTCAGGGGCAATTAAAGGCTGGGATCGTCGTAGTTTTTATTACTTTGGGCTACTAAAAGCAGTGGCGGAGCATTACGGTTTTGATCTGGAAACGTCATTTGGGCAGTTGCCTAAAAAATATCAAAATATTATTTTAAATGGCACAAAAGAAGAGATTGAGTTTGTTTATGTAAATGATAGGGGCGATAAAGTTAAGCGTAAACACGCTTTTGAGGGCGTTCTGAATAATATGGCTCGTCGCTATAAAGAAACGGAATCCAATTCAGTAAGAGATGAATTAGCGAAATATATCAACACTCGCCCTTGCATTGGTTGTCAAGGTTCTCGCTTGCGTCGTGAGGCTCGGTATGTTTTCTTAGATAAAACAAATTTACCGATGGTATCAGAAAAAAGTATTGGCGAAGCACTGGCGTTCTTTGAAGAGATTAAGTTATCAGGGCAAAGAGAGAAAATTGCAGAAAAGATCTTAAAAGAAATTCGTGAGCGTTTGCAGTTTTTGGTTAATGTTGGCTTGAATTATCTTTCGCTTTCGCGTTCAGCTGAAACCTTGTCTGGAGGAGAGGCTCAGCGTATTCGCCTAGCGAGCCAAATTGGTGCTGGCTTAGTGGGTGTGATGTATGTGTTAGATGAGCCTTCAATTGGCTTACATCAGCGTGATAATGAGCGTTTACTTAATACGCTGATTCATTTGCGTAATTTAGGTAATACGGTGATTGTCGTTGAGCACGATGAAGATGCGATTAGGGCAGCAGATCATATTATTGATATTGGACCTGGGGCTGGTGTACATGGTGGACAAGTTATTGCACAGGGAAGCGCGTCAGAAATTATGCAGATTGAAGAATCTATTACTGGGCAATTCCTTTTGGGTAAGCAAAAAATTGAAATTCCTGCTAAGCGAGTGGCTTATGACCCTGCCAAAGTATTAACCCTCTCAGGTGCAAGCGGTAATAATTTGAAAAAAGTGAAGTTAGAAATTCCAGTGGGTTTATTTACTTGTATTACAGGTGTTTCAGGTTCAGGCAAGTCAACATTGATTAATGATACACTTTTCCCTTTGGCTCAGAATGCGTTAAATCGTGCAGAAAATAGCGATGTTGCCCCTTATGAAGCTATTGATGGCTTAGCCCATTTTGATAAAGTGATAGATATCGATCAAAGCCCGATCGGGCGAACGCCACGCTCAAATCCTGCCACTTACACAGGGCTATTTACGCCAATTCGAGAGTTATTTGCAGGCACGCAAGAGGCTCGAGCAAGAGGCTATAACGTAGGGCGTTTTAGTTTCAATGTGCGTGGTGGGCGGTGTGAAGCTTGTCAAGGAGATGGTGTTATTAAGGTAGAAATGCACTTTTTACCCGATGTTTATGTACCTTGCGATCATTGTAAAGGTAAGCGTTATAACCGTGAAACACTTGAAATCCGTTATAAAGGTAAAACCATTCATCAAGTGTTAGAAATGACAGTGGAAGAGGCGAGAGAGTTTTTTGCTCCAGTGCCGATGATTGCTCGTAAGTTACAAACCTTGATAGATGTAGGATTATCTTATATCCGCTTAGGGCAATCTTCTACCACACTTTCAGGAGGAGAGGCTCAGCGTGTCAAGCTAGCCACTGAGTTGTCTAAACGAGACACCGGCAAAACCCTCTATATTTTAGATGAGCCAACCACAGGTTTGCATTTTGCAGATATTAAACAGTTACTCGGTGTATTACATCGCTTGCGTGATCAAGGCAATACGATTGTTGTGATTGAGCATAATTTAGATGTAATAAAAACCGCAGACTGGATTGTAGATCTCGGCCCTGAAGGCGGTAGTGGCGGTGGCGAGATTATCGCAACGGGCACACCTGAACAGGTTGCTAAAGATAAACGCTCTCATACAGCAAGGTTTTTAAAAGAGATATTGGCTAAAGGCTAATATTGCATACAAGCGGTCATATTTTTACTCTTTTTTGCGATTGCAAAATGCAAAGGAAATATGACCGCTTGTGTTTTAGCTTTTTCTTTAGCCTTTGCAAGACAAATAAGTAGCTGATTTTTTCTTAAAAATAGCGTAAAATGCCTTCCAAATTTGTACTATTATAGTAGTGCATTTCTCAATCAATTAACCATAATAAAATGACCAATGGACGCGATTATTCATTTTTTAAGTTTCTTTTTAAGTAATATCACCTGGATTGGTGCCTTAGAGTTAGGCTTGATTTATGCCCTTGTTGCACTTGGCGTATTCATTTCTTATAAAATTCTGGATTTTCCTGATTTAACAGCAGATGGCAGTTTTCCACTAGGTGGTGCGGTGTGTGTCATTAGCATTTTAAATCAAGTTGATCCTTGGTTGGCAACGCTTTACGGCACATTAGCGGGTGCTGCTGCGGGCATTGTTACAGCCTGTCTGCATATCGGTTTTAAAATTGAGAAACTGCTTGCCAGTATCTTGATGATGATTGCCCTTTATTCGATTAATTTACGCATTATGGGAATGCCCAACATTGCGATTCTCGGCGAAACCACAATTTATGATGTGATGACTATTGAAAGCGATCTGCAATTAGCCTTAGTTCGGCTCGTGATGGCATTACTTGTTGTTGTTATCGTGAAATGCCTATTTGACCTCTTTTTTGCTACCGAAATAGGCTTAGCCATTCGAGCAACAGGCACAAATAGCCGTATGGCAAAGGCGCAAGGCATTGCGATTAATAAAATGACGATTTTAGGTATGGCAATTTCTAATGCTTTAATTGCGTTAGGTGGGGCATTATATGTACAAAGTAATGGCGGGGTAGATATTTCTATTGGTGTAGGCACTATCGTGATAGGGTTAGCCGCGGTGATTATTGGCGAAGCGATTTTTTCAGTTAAACGTATTATTTGGCTCACCTTTGCGGTTATTATCGGCTCAATTTTATATCGTTTCTTTATCGCTCTGGCATTAAATAACGAGACGCTCAATAGTATTGGTTTTGGTCCGCAAGATCTGAATTTAATTACAGCATTATTAGTGGTTATCGTATTAGCATTACCAAAAATCAAACAGAAATTGTTGGGTAAGAGAGGTTAAGATGATTGAATTAAATAACTTATTCATTACCTTCAATAAAGGCACCGCAATTGAAAATCCTGTATTGCGAGGGTTATCTCTTAAAGTAGAACAAGGTGAATTTGTTTCTGTGATTGGCAGTAACGGAGCAGGCAAATCCACTATGCTAAATGCAATTAGTGGCGATTGCCAAGTAGATAGTGGCGAGATTATTATTCAAGGTCATAAAGTTAATAATACAACAACGTGGCAAAGAGCGAATCAAGTCGCTCGAGTATTCCAAGACCCTATGGCGGGCACGTGTGAAAGTTTGACCATTGAAGAAAATATGGCACTCGCTTATCAACGTGGTGGAAAGCGAAGTTTAAGCTTTGCGATCAAACGCCAAATGCGAGCGCTTTTTAAAGAAAAACTGTCACTTTTAGGATTGGGCTTAGAAAACCGATTAACCGACCAAATGGGGCGATTATCAGGCGGACAACGCCAAGCGGTGAGTCTTTTGATGGCATCGCTGAAGCCATCTAATATTCTATTACTAGATGAACACACTGCTGCTCTTGATCCTAAAACCACGGATTTTGTGCTGGAGCTAACCAACAAAATCGTGCGAGAACAAAAACTCACTACCCTAATGGTGACTCATTCAATGCGACAAGCCCTAGATTACGGCGACCGTACTGTGATGTTACACCAAGGACAAGTCGCGTTTGATGTGTTTGGCGAGCAGCGACAAAAAATGGATGTGCCAGATTTACTACAACTTTTCCAACAAAACCGCCGTGAACAGTTAAGTGATGACGGCTTGTTGTTGGGCGATTAATTTATGACAAAATACGACGATAAAATTCTTCACGCATTTAGCGATGATGGTCTATTGAGCCAAAATATTAATGGCTTTCGCCCACGAAAAGCCCAGCTTGCGATGGCACAAGCGGTCGGAAAATCCGTAAAATTTGCAACACCCGTGGTTGTTGAGGCTGGCACAGGAACAGGCAAAACATTTGCCTATTTAGTGCCAGCATTGCTTTCAGGTAAAAAAACGATTATTTCCACAGGTTCTAAAAACCTACAAGATCAACTCTTTAATCGTGATCTCCCTACCATTCAAAAAGCCCTCAAATATAAAGGTAAAATAGCGTTACTAAAAGGCAGAGCGAATTATCTCTGTTTAGAGAGATTAGAGCAAGTGACGGCAATGGGAGTGCTCGGCGATAAATCCGTATTATCAGATTTGAAAAAAATCAGCAAATGGCAAAATTCAAGTAAAACAGGTGATTTAAGTGAATGTATTACGATTGCGGAAGACAGCCCGATTTTACCGCAATTAGTGAGCACAACAGAGAGCTGCTTAGGCTCTGATTGCCCCCATTTTAAGGATTGCTATGTGGTACAGGCTCGCCGTAAGGCGATGGAAGCTGATGTGGTTGTGGTAAATCATCATCTATTTTGTGCAGATATGGCGGTAAAAGAAACGGGGTTTGGCGAGTTGATCCCAGAAGCTGAATTGGTGATTTTTGATGAAGCTCATCAACTTCCAGATATTGCTAGCCAATACTTTGGGCAATCCCTCTCTTCTCGCCAATTATTTGATCTTTGCAAAGATACCAACATCGTTTACCGTACAGAATTAAAAGATGTGGCACAATTAGGTAAAGCCTCCGATCATCTTATGAAAGTGGTGCAAGATTTTCGCTTATTAATGGGGGGAGAAGGGCAGATTAGAGGGAATTTACGGGATCTGTTTCGAGATAAAAAAGTGGTGGATGGCTTAGTAAAAGTATCTGAAAACATTGACTTTTTAAGTGAGGTAGTAAAAAAATCATTAGGTCGATCTGACACTTTAGATAAAATTTTTGAACGCTTAGCGGAAGTGAAAGTACAGCTTAAAAAATTAATGGATACTACGGTGACAGGATATTGCTATTGGTACGAAGCAAACGGTCGCTCTTTTGGCTTACACATCACGCCACTTATGGTGGCAGATAAGTTTGGCGAACAGCTAAAAAATCAGCAAATTGGTTGGGTGTTTACCTCCGCAACCCTGGAGGTTGGTGGTTCGTTTGAGCATTTCTGCCAACGATTAGGTATTGAAAATGCCGAACAACTGGTTTTGCAAAGCCCCTTCGATTATCAAAATCAATCGTTACTGTGCGTACCTCGTTATTTACCCGATACCAATAAGGCTCATACTTTAACGGCACTAGGACAACTATTAAAACCCGTTATTGAGGCGAACAAAGGGCGTTGTTTCTTGCTCTGTACCTCTTATTATATGATGCGAGGCCTAGCGGATTTCTTACGAGAACAGAGTTCGCTCAACGTATTATTACAAGGCGAGACAAGTAAAGGGCGTCTATTAGAGAAATTTGTCAAAGAAGATAACGCCGTACTGGTTGCTACCCAAAGTTTTTGGGAAGGTATTGATGTACGAGGCGATGCACTTTCCCTGGTGATTATTGATAAATTGCCTTTCACTTCACCAGATGAACCACTACTCAAGGCACGAATGGAGGATTGCAAATTGCAAGGCGGAGACCCGTTTAATGATATTCAAATTCCTGAGGCGGTGATCACACTAAAACAAGGTGTTGGGCGTTTAATTCGAGATGTCACGGATCGAGGTGTGGTGATTATCTGCGATTCGCGTTTGGTTATGCGTAATTATGGACAAACCTTCTTGAAAAGTTTACCCCCCTCTAAACGAACGAGAGATCTAGGTTCGGTTATTCAATTTTTAAAAGCGTAATACCAAAATAGACAAGCGGTCATATTTTGATTAAATTTTGCAAAATATTCACCAAAGATCACCGCTTGTTTAAACTGAGAAAGGTGTTATTTCTGATTAAAAATCAAACAAAAATAAAACCGATTTGGTTAGCCTTTGAAATCAAGGTACAATAGCCCGATTTTTCAATAAGCAAGAGTGATGTAAAAAGTGAATTCAGAAAAAGATCTTTCCACGTTTAAAACCTTTAAACGTTTATGGCCAACAATCAGTCCTTTTAAAGCGGGGTTGATTGCAGGTGCAGTCGCTTTAGTACTAAATGCCTTAGTTGATTCAAGCCTCATTTATTTGCTTAAACCACTTTTAGATGAAGGGTTTGGGCAAGCAAACCATTATTTTCTTAAATTAATGGCAGCACTTGTCGTTGTATTTATTTTAGTGAGAGGAGTGACTAACTATATCGCTAGTTACTGCTTGGCGTGGGTTTCGGGCAAAGTGGTAATGACATTACGCCGCAATATTTTTCAGCACTTAATGTATATGCCTGTGAGTTATTTTGATAATAATCCAACTGGGCGTTTACTTTCACGTGTTACTTATGATACGGAGATGGTGGCAAGTTCCGCTTCGCATTCGTTAGTGACTATTGTGCGTGAAGGTGCATATTTGCTCTCTTTGTTTGTTGTGATGATTTACACTAGCTGGCAGCTTTCTATCGTGCTCTTTATTATGGCTCCGATTATTGGTCTGTTAATTGGTTTTATTTCTAAATATTTCCGCAAATTAAGCCGTAATATTCAACACTCAATGGGCGAACTGACAGTGACTACCGAGCAAATGCTAAAAGGGCATAAAGAAGTTCTTTCCTTTGGTGGGCAAAAAGTAGAGAAAGAACGCTTTGACCGTGTTAGCAATGATATGCGTCGTAAAGGAATGAAAGTGGTTTCAGCTGACGGTATTTCTGATGGCGTGGTACAACTTATCGCTTCATTTGCGTTATCTGCCGTACTTTATGTTGCTACCTTTCCTGAAGTAATGAGTGAGAATTTAACTGCGGGCTCATTTACCGTCGTCTTTTCTTCTATGATGGCAATGTTGCGTCCTTTAAAATCATTAACCAATGTAAATTCGCAATTCCAACGTGGTATGGCGGCTTGCCAAACATTATTTGAATTTTTAGATTTAAAAACTGAGGCAGATAATGGCACGGTTAATATGGAAAAAGTTGAAGGGAATGTTAAATTTAAAAATGTAAGCTTTAGTTATTTAGGCAAAGAGAATAAAGCATTAAACAATATTTCTTTTGATATTCCTAAAGGTACAACCGTTGCATTAGTTGGGCGTTCTGGTTCAGGCAAATCAACGATTGCCAATTTACTTACTCGCTTTTATGATGTGGATGAAGGCGAGATTTTACTTGATGGCATAAATATTCAAGATTACACATTGAAAAATTTACGTGAGCAATGTTCTGTGGTTTCACAGCAGGTTCATTTATTTAATGATACGATTGCCAATAATATCGCGTATGCAGCAACAGATAAATATAGCCGAGATGAAATTATTGCAGCGGCAAAAGCCGCGCACGCAATGGAATTTATTGAAAAACTGGATAATGGTTTAGATACTGTGATTGGTGAAAATGGCGCGAGCTTATCGGGCGGGCAACGCCAACGTTTAGCGATTGCGCGTGCCTTGCTGCGAAACTCACCAGTATTAGTACTTGATGAGGCAACTTCTGCCTTAGATACAGAATCAGAAAGGGCGATTCAATCGGCTCTTGACGTGTTGCAAAAAGATCGCACTGTTTTGGTTATTGCTCACCGCTTATCGACGATAGAAAAAGCCGATGAAATTTTAGTCGTCGATCACGGAAATATTATTGAACGTGGTAATCATACAGAATTGTTGGCAAAAGGTGGGGCTTATAAACAGCTTCACAGCTTACAATTTAGCTAATTATAATAGGCAATAAGGCGAGTAGTTTTCGCTTCTACAATTGATTTTAAAATATGAAAAAACGCATAAAAATTTTATCTCTGAGTGTATTGCTTGGCTTAATGGCGTGTAACTCCGTATTACAGGCTCCGACGGAAGTACCAAAGCCAACAGTACAAATTCCACACAATGATAGACAATGGCAACAACATTTAGGGCAATTAGCTAAAATTCAACGCTATAGCGCGACAGGTCAATTTGGTTACATTTCGCCAAAAGAGCGTTTTTCTTCCCATTTCAATTTGCAATACCATACGCCAACGCATTTTAGCTTAGAGCTTTCTTCTACTTTTTCCACTAAATCATTGAAATTGGAACGTAATGAGCGTGGTTTAACGGTTTCAGATAGTGAAGGCAGTAGCCGTTCTGATAGTGATATTGAAGCATTAATGAAAGAGATGATTGGTGTTTCATTCCCAATTGACCAGTTTGCTTATTGGGTAAAAGGGCAACCTGAAAAAGAAGGTAATTATATTGTGAATGAAAAACGCCAGCTTTCGCAATTTAGCTATCCACTCAATGGCACCATTTGGACATCAAGTTATGTAGAGTATCACGAAGATCGTGAGCCACATTTGCCTAAATTAATTGTGCTTGAAAATGGTTCGCAAACTTTAAAAATCCGCATTGAAAGATGGACTTATTAATGGAAAAAATGATTTTACCCAGTCCAGCTAAATTGAACCTGTTTTTGTATATTACCAACAAAAGGGAAGATGGCTATCACGAGTTACAAACACTGTTTCAGTTTTTAGACTTTTGCGATGAAATTGAGATTGAAATAATCGATAGCCCTGAAATTGAATTAACAAATCAATTAGAAGGGGTTGCCGTTGAAGATAACTTGATTTACCGAGCTGCCAAACTTTTGCAAAAAACAACCGCTTGCAACAAAGGGGCAAAAATTGGCATTACTAAAAATTTGCCGATGGGTGGTGGTGTTGGTGGTGGCTCATCAAATGCCGCTACGGTGTTAGTGGGTTTAAATCATTTATGGCAAACAGATCTTTCACTTGAACAACTTGCTGAATTAGGTTTAAGTTTAGGGGCTGATGTGCCCATTTTTGTAAGAGGTGTGTCAGCTTTTGCTGAAGGAGTCGGTGAAGTCTTCACACCTTGTGAGCCTGAAGAAAAATGGTATGTGGTGCTAAAACCTGAGGTTTCTATTTCAACGGCAATCGTTTTTAATGATCCGAATTTACCAAGAAACACACCAAAACGCGATTTGAGCAAATTATTATCGTCAAAATGGACAAATGATTGCGAAAAAGTTGTGCGAGAACGTTATTCAGCGGTTGAAGATCTTATGCAAGAATTGTTACAATATGCACCGTTTAAGCTAACAGGCACAGGTGCTTGTATTTTTGCTGAATTTAGTACACAAGCAGAAGCTGAACAAGTTTTTGCTTATAGGCCACCAGAGACATTTGGTTTTGTGGCGAAAGGGCAAAATATTTCGCCATTACATCAAACATTATTCCAAACTAACCACCACTAATCAAAGGGTCACTCCATGACAGATATTAAACTGTTTTCGGGCAATGCAACGCCAGAACTTGCTAATCGTATTGCAAAACATCTTTATACTTCATTAGGTAATGCAACTGTTGGTCGTTTTAGCGATGGTGAAATTCAAGTGCAAATCAATGAAAATGTGCGTGGAGGCGATATTTTCATTGTGCAATCAACTTGTGCACCAACGAATGATAATCTAATGGAATTGATTGTAATGGTTGATGCGTTGCGTCGTGCTTCTGCTGGTCGTATTACAGCCGTTATCCCATACTTTGGCTATGCTCGCCAAGATAGACGTGTGCGTTCAGCCCGTGTCCCTATTACTGCAAAAGTGGTCGCTGACTTTCTGTCAAGCGTTGGTGTAGATAGAGTATTAACGTGTGATTTACATGCGGAACAGATTCAAGGCTTCTTTGATGTGCCAGTAGATAATGTATTTGGTTCGCCTGTACTTATTGAAGATATTTTGAAAAAATCAGATTTAGTCAATCCTATTGTAGTTTCCCCTGATATTGGCGGGGTGGTGCGTGCAAGAGCGGTCGCTAAATTATTGAATGATACCGATATGGCAATTATTGATAAACGTCGCCCGAAAGCAAATGTATCGCAAGTTATGCATATTATTGGTGATGTCGCAGAGCGTGATTGTATTTTAGTTGATGATATGATAGATACTGGCGGTACCTTAGCTAAAGCCGCTGAAGCATTAAAAGAGCGTGGTGCACGTCGTGTATTTGCTTATGCAACCCATGCAGTATTCTCTGGAGCAGCAGCACAAAACCTAGCAAATACAGCGTTAGATGAAATTGTGGTAACAGATACTATTCCATTAACTAATGAAATTAAAGCACTTAATAAGGTGCGAGTTTTAACTTTATCTGGAATGCTTGCAGAAGCGATTCGTCGTATTAGCAATGAAGAGTCTATTTCTGCAATGTTTGATGCGTAATGATTTTATTGCCCGAATGCCCAATCTAATGATTGGGCTTTTTTATAACTATTTATCATTTGGGGAAAATACCTTTATGTATTCTCTTATTCGTCCATTTTTATTTTCGCTTGAGGCTGAAAATGCACATCAACTTTCTATTCAAGCTCTTGCATTAGTAGGGAAACTCCCTTTTTCACCTTTAGTTACGCCATCTAATCCGACAACAGTGATGGGGCTTAATTTTAAAAATCCGATTGGTTTGGCAGCTGGAGCAGATAAAAACGGCGAAGCGATAGATGGCTTTGGCAAATTAGGCTTTGGTTTTATTGAAGTTGGTACAGTGACGCCTCTTGCACAAGATGGAAATCCTAAGCCAAGACAATTCCGAGTTTTAGAAGCTGAAGGCATTATTAACCGAAATGGGTTTAATAATAAAGGTGTTGACGCTCTGATTGAGAATGTGAAAAAAGCGAAATATGACGGCATTTTGGGGATTAATATTGGCAAAAATGCACTCACTCCGATTGAGCATAGCTTAGATGATTATCTGACTTGTTTACGGAAAGTGTATGAATATTGCGATTATGTCACAGTAAACATTTCATCGCCAAATACTAAAAATTTGCGTAGTCTGCAATATGGCGAGGCATTAGATGATTTATTGGTTAATTTAAAAAAAGAGCAGGCTCAACTTTTGCAAAAAATTGGTCAATATCGACCGCTTGTATTGAAAATTGCCCCTGATTTAACGGATGAGGAAATTGCTTCTGTGGCAGATAGCTTAGTTCGCCATCAGATTGATGGAGTCATTGCAGGAAATACGACGCTTTCTCGTGAAAGTGTTGTGGGTTTAACACATTTTGAGCAGCAAGGTGGATTAAGCGGTAAGCCTCTGCATCAATTAAGCAGCCGATTGATTGCCCGATTATCTGTTGAATTAAATGGGCGTGTTCCTATCATTGGAAGCGGAGGAATTCATTCGTTAGAGAGTGGGCAAGAAAAGATTAATGCTGGTGCGAGCTTATTGCAAGTTTACTCTGCTATGATTTATCAAGGGCCATCACTTATCCAAAGGTTAGCTAAGCACGTGAAGTTGAAGTAAAGAGTAAGGATTAGGAATAGCTACAATATATACCTAATTTAGCGTTAAACATCAGGTTTTTTCTTATTTTTATAAGGTTTAATTAACATTAAGCGTGGTTTGTGTCTTGAACAAAATTAGACAACATCAGCGATTTTTGCTATCTTGCATTGCAAATTTATCTACAAAATTTAAACAAATTTTATAAAACACTATAAAAACGTTTAAAATCAAATAGATAATACTTTTATTTTGGGCTTTTCGACTTAAAGCTTAACTAAGGCTAAATTTAAAATAGCCGTTTGAGATGAATTTTTTCGATAAAAATTGGTCTAAAAATCATCAAATAAGCAAAATTTGTTAAGATTTTGTTATTTATTACTTCAATCATTAATTTAATAAGGAAGAATACTATGTCAGAGAACTTGAGAAATGACGTAGATCCAATCGAAACTCAAGATTGGTTGGCATCACTAGATTCGTTAATTCGTGAAGAAGGTTTAGAGCGAGCTCAATTTATCGTTGAACAAGTTATCAGCCAAGCACGTGCTGGCGGCGTGTCATTACCAACAGGTACGACAACGGATTATGTCAATACAATTCCAGTTTCTGAGCAACCAGCTTATCCAGGTGATCATAAAATCGAGCGTCGTATTCGTTCTGCCGTACGTTGGAACGCAATTGCCACTGTTTTGCGTAGCCAGAAAAAAGATCTTGACTTAGGTGGACACATCTCAACATTCCAATCTGCAGCAACAATGTATGAAGTTTGCTTTAACCACTTTTTTAAAGCACCAACGGATAAAAATGGTGGAGATTTAATCTTCTTCCAAGGCCACGCAGCACCAGGAATGTATGGTCGTGCTTTCTTAGAAGGTCGTATTACGGCTGAGCAAATGGACAACTTCCGCCAAGAAGCATTCACAGATGGTTTATCTTCTTACCCTCACCCTAAATTGATGCCTGAGTTTTGGCAATTCTCTACGGTATCAATGGGCTTAGGACCAGTGAATGCAATCTACCAAGCTCGTTTCTTAAAATATTTAGAACATCGTGGTTTAAAAGACACTGCTGATCAAAAAGTATATGCTTTCTTAGGCGATGGCGAGATGGATGAAATCGAATCTAAAGGTGCATTATCATTTGCAGGTCGTGAAAAATTAAACAACTTAATTTTTACTATTAGTTGTAACTTACAACGCTTAGATGGTCCAGTAAACGGTAACGGTAAAATTGTTCAAGAATTAGAGGGCGTATTTACTGGTGCAGGTTGGGAAGTGATTAAAGTATTATGGGGTAGCGAGTGGGATAAATTATTCGCTAAAGATACTTCAGGTAAATTAAGCCAATTAATGATGGAAGTGTTAGATGGTGACTATTTAACGTTCAAATCTAAAAATGGTGCTTACGTTCGTGAACACTTCTTCGGTCGCTATCCAGAAACTGCCGCACTCGTAGCGGATATGACAGATGATGAAATTTGGGCATTACGTCGTGGAGCTCATGATTCTGAAAAATTGTATGCGGCTTATGCAAAAGCACAGAAATCAGACAAACCAGTTGTGATATTAGCTCAACAAGTAAAAGGTTATCGTATTCCTGAGGCAGAAAGTAAAAATACGGCTCACCAATCGAAAAAAATGTCATTAGAGAGCTTAAAAGGCTTCCGTGATTACTTTGAGTTGCCGTTAACTGATGAGCAAGTTGAAAATCTAGAATATATCAAATTCGAAGAAGGTTCAGAAGAGTACAATTATTTACATGGTAAACGTAAAGATTTAAATGGTTTTGTTCCTGTGCGTAAGCCGAAATTTACCGTTGAGTTCAAAGTGCCTGAGTTATCTGAATTCCAAGCATTATTAGATGAGCAACCGCGTGGTATTTCAACTACGATGGCATTCTCTCGTGTGTTAAATACCTTATTGAAAGATAAAAATATCGGTCAGCAAATCGTGCCAATTATTGCGGACGAAGCACGTACTTTTGGTATGGAGGGTTTATTCCGTCAAATCGGTATTTACAACCCATTCGGTCAAAACTATGTGCCATCAGACCGTGATTTAGTGGCTTACTACCGTGAAGCAAAAGATGGCCAAGTATTACAAGAAGGTATCAATGAGTTGGGTGCAACTGCATCTTGGGTTGCTGCTGCAACATCATATTCTGTCAGCAATTTACCGATGATTCCATTCTTCATCTACTACTCAATGTTCGGCTTCCAACGTGTAGGCGATATGATGTGGTTAGCTGGCGACCAATTAGCTCGTGGCTTTATGATTGGGGGAACTTCAGGCCGTACAACCTTAAATGGAGAAGGTTTGCAACACGAAGATGGTCATAGCCATATTCAAGCGGGCGTAATTCCGAATTGTGTCACTTACGATCCAGCATTTGCATTTGAAGTAGCGGTCATTGTTCAAGATGGTATCCGCCGTATGTATGGCGAAGATCAAGAAGATATATTCTACTACATTACCACATTAAATGAAATTACCGAACAACCAGCAATGCCTACAGGTGCTGAAGAGGGTATCCGTAAAGGTTTATATAAATTTGAAACGGTTGAAGGTAAAGGCAAGGGCCATATTCAGTTATTAAGTTCTGGTGCAATTATGCGTCACGTACGTTTAGCAGCTCAAATTCTTGCAAATGACTACGGTATAACTGCAGATGTATTCTCAGCACCATCATTCAACGAATTAGGTCGTGACGGTGCAGATGTAGCTCGTTGGAACTTATTACACCCAACAGAAGAGCAGCGTATTCCTTATGTCGCACAAGTGTTAGCAGACTTACCAACAGTTGCCGCAACAGATTATATGAAACTATACGCTGAGCAAATTCGTGCGTATGTGCCAAGTAAACATTATCATGTGTTAGGTACAGATGGTTTCGGCCGCTCAGACAGCCGTGCAAACTTACGTGAGCACTTTGAAGTTGATGAGCGTTATGTCGTTGTTGCAGCACTTGCTCAATTAGCGAAAGAAGGCACAGTGGAAACTAAAGTTGTTGCTGATGCTATTACTAAATTTGGCTTAAATGTGGATCGTATTAACCCATTATATGCGTAATACAAGCGGTAAAATTTAACGAAAATTTTGCAAAATGGGGTGGGGAAACCCACCCTAAATTTGTAAGGATAAAATCAGTTTATCTGTTTACAAAAGAAGGATTTTAAAATGTCAAAACAAATTAATGTGCCAGATATTGGTTCAGATGAAGTAAGTGTTACTGAAGTGATGGTAAAAGTTGGTGATACTATTTCAGTAGACCAATCAATTATTAGCGTAGAAGGTGATAAAGCCTCAATGGAAGTGCCTGCACCAGAAGCAGGTGTAGTAAAAGAAGTATTAGTGAAGGTAGGCGATAAAGTTTCAACTGGCTCTCCAATGTTAGTATTAGCCTCAGCTGATGCTGCCCCCGAGGCTGAAGCACCAAAAGCAGAAACTGCTCCTGCGTCTGTAGCAACAACTTCAGCAGTTGTTGAAGTAAATGTGCCAGATATTGGTAGCGATGAAGTAAATGTAACTGAAATTATGGTTAAAGTAGGCGATAGCGTTGAAATTGATCAATCAATCATTAGTGTTGAAGGTGATAAAGCGTCTATGGAAGTCCCTGCACCAGTTGCGGGCGTGGTAAAAGAAATTTTAATCAATGTAGGCGATAAAGTTTCAACAGGCAAATTAATTATGAAGTTTGAAACCGCATCATCTGCATCAGTACAAGCAGCCCCAGTTGCAGAAGCTGTTGCACCTGCTTCAACATCTGCAATTAAAGATGTGAATGTACCAGATATCGGTGGCGATGAAGTAAACGTAACTGAAATTATGGTTAAAGTAGGAGATTCTGTATCAGAAGAGCAATCTTTAATTACTGTTGAAGGCGATAAAGCATCAATGGAAGTACCTGCACCATTTGCGGGGGTGGTAAAAGAAATTCTAGTGAAATCTGGCGATAAAGTGTTAACTGGTTCATTAATTATGAAATTTGAAGTAACAGGTGCAGAACCTGTTGTGGCTCAAAATGCGTCAGCTCCAGCACCACAAGTAGCACCAGCGAAAACTGATACGGTCCCAGCCGCTCAAAACCAATCAGGTTTAAATCAAGAACAAGTAGTTTCTGCTGCTGGTTATGCACACGCAACACCAGTAATTCGTCGTTTGGCTCGTGAGTTCGGTGTCAATTTAGACAAAGTAAAAGGTACAGGTCGTAAAGGTCGTATCGTTAAAGAAGATATTCAAGCATACGTCAAAACTGCAGTTCAAGTATTTGAAAAACAAGGCGGAACGGCAGCTGCCGCAACTGGTGCAGCAAACGGTGCTGGTTTAGGCTTATTACCATGGCCGAAAGTGGATTTCAGCAAATTTGGTGAAGTAGAGGAAGTTGAGTTAAGCCGTATTAATAAGATTTCTGGTGCGAATTTACACCGCAACTGGGTAATGATTCCACATGTCACTCACTTTGACCGCACAGACATTACTGAGCTAGAAAATTTCCGTAAAGATCAAAATAAAGAAGCTGAAAAACGTAAGTTAGATGTGAAAATCACACCTGTGGTATTCATTATGAAAGCGGTAGCAAGCGCGTTAGAAGCATTTCCACGTTTCAATAGCTCAATTTCTGAAGATGCACAACGTTTAACATTGAAAAAATACATCAACATCGGTGTTGCAGTAGATACACCAAATGGTTTAGTGGTTCCTGTATTTAAAAATGTGAACAAAAAAGGCATTATCGAACTTTCTCGTGAGTTAATGGAAGTATCGAAAAAAGCACGTGAAGGTAAATTAACGGCTTCAGATATGCAAGGCGGTTGTTTTACTATTTCAAGTTTAGGTGGTATCGGTACTACTCACTTCACCCCGATCGTGAATGCTCCGGAAGTGGCAATTTTAGGTGTATCTAAATCTGAAATGCAGCCAATTTGGAACGGTAAAGAGTTCGAGCCACGCTTAATGCTTCCATTATCCTTATCATTCGACCACCGCGTTATTGATGGGGCAGATGGCGCAAGATTCTTAAGCTATATTAACGGCGTATTAGCAGATATTCGTCGTTTAGTAATGTAATTTTAACAAGCGGTTGTTTTTGTAAAAAATTTTGCAAAATCGACCGCTTGTATCACAAATGAGGCAAATATGAGCAAAGAAATTAAAACGCAAGTCGTGGTACTTGGTGCAGGCCCAGCAGGTTATTCAGCTGCATTTCGCTGTGCCGACTTAGGTTTAGAAACCGTTATTGTTGAACGCTATTCAACCTTAGGTGGCGTATGTTTAAACGTAGGTTGTATTCCATCTAAAGCGTTATTACACGTCGCAAAAGTGATTGAAGAAGCAAAACACGCAGTACATAACGGTGTCACTTTCGGCGAACCCACTATTGATTTAGACCAAGTTCGTGCAGGTAAAGAGAGCGTAGTTTCAAAATTAACGGGCGGTTTAGCCGGTATGGCGAAAGCACGTAAAGTAACGGTGGTAGAAGGTTTAGCTGCATTTACTGGACCAAACACCTTAGTTGCTCGTGATCGTGACGGCAACCCAACCACGGTAACCTTTGATAATGCAATTATTGCAGCGGGTTCTCGCCCAATTCAATTACCATTCATTCCACACGAAGATCCACGTGTTTGGGATTCAACAGATGCACTTAAATTAAAAGAAGTGCCTAAGAAACTGTTAATTATGGGTGGTGGTATTATCGGTTTAGAAATGGGAACGGTTTACAATGCGTTAGGTTCGGAAGTGGAAGTGGTGGAAATGTTCGACCAAGTGATTCCAGCGGCAGACAAAGACATTGTGGCAATTTACACCAAGCAAATCGAGAAAAAATTCAAGTTAATGCTTGAAACTAAAGTGACCGCAGTTGAAGCAAAAGATGACGGTATTTATGTTTCAATGGAAGGCAAAGCGTGCAACGACACCAAACGTTATGATGCCGTATTAGTAGCAATTGGTCGTGTACCAAACGGCAAATTAATTGATGCAGGTAAAGCAGGCGTTCACGTTGATGAGCGTGGCTTCATTCCTGTCGATAAACAACTTCGCACTAACGTGCCACACATCTTTGCAATCGGCGACATCGTGGGTCAGCCAATGTTAGCACACAAAGGGGTTCACGAAGGTCACGTTGCGGCAGAAGTCATTGCAGGACAAAAACACTACTTCGATCCGAAAGTAATTCCATCTATTGCTTACACTGAGCCAGAAGTCGCTTGGGTAGGTAAAACCGAAAAAGAGTGCAAGCAAGAAGGCTTAAATTACGAAGTCGCGAAATTCCCTTGGGCAGCTTCAGGTCGAGCAATTGCCTCTGAATGTTCAGAAGGGATGACGAAGCTGATTTTTGACAAAGACACTCATCGCCTATTAGGCGGTGCGATTGTAGGTAGCAACGGTGGCGAATTATTAGGCGAAATCGGTCTTGCAATTGAAATGGGTTGTGATGCAGAAGATATTGCATTAACCATTCACGCACATCCAACTTTACACGAATCGGTAGGTTTAGCGGCAGAAGTATTTGAAGGCTCTATTACAGACTTACCAAATGCGAAAGCGAAAAAACGCTAATTGATAAGCTCTAGCAAGCGGTTGTTTTTTGTCAATTTTTTGCAAAAATCAACCGCTTGTTTGTTTTTAGATCTAAAATGGTGTGTGGTGAGTTTTTTTTCAGCACTTGATAAGTGTGTGTCAAATTTGTCATTGACATAAAACGATAAATCCGTAAAATGCAACTCGTTCTTTCACAGAATATTCAAATGCGGGAATAGCTCAGTTGGTAGAGCACGACCTTGCCAAGGTCGGGGTCGCGAGTTCGAGCCTCGTTTCCCGCTCCAATTTTCAAATCTTACGGCGTGTTAGCAAAGCGGTTATGCACTGGATTGCAAATCCATGTAGCTCGGTTCGACTCCGGGACACGCCTCCATCTTATTATCTAATAAACTATAAGTAACCCTGAGAAATCCCAGAAATCTAGCATTTCAGTACTTTTGTGTAAAATTTAACTCCGAATAATTTGGGCAAAATCCGAATCTATCCAATTTTTTTAGTGGGTGTTTTGGAGGTGCTTTAATATGGCTAAAGTAATTAAGGCATTTCATAATTCAGGAAAAACTCTCTAAAATGAGTTATAAAAAGACAACTGATTGATTTTAAAAGGATTTAATGGCACGCCCTAAAGGATTCGAACCTTTGACCCACGCCTTAGAAGGGCGTTGCTCTATCCAGCTGAGCTAAGGGCGCAATGAGAAAAAGAAGTGGTCGGCGAGATAGGATTTGAACCTACGACCCACTGGTCCCAAACCAGTTGCGCTACCAAGCTGCGCTACTCGCCGAAAAATGATGTAGTGATTATAAATTTCTTTAATCAACAGTCAATCTTTTTTTGTTAAAGTGTGATTAAATGATTGAAGTTTATCCGCTGTTCGTAAAATTAACTTATCAAAATAGGATTTTTTTGAGTAAAATAGCAAACGTTTTCGCTAATTAATGTTTCGGGAGAGAAAAATGGCTGCACAGATTATATCGGGGAGTGAGATTGCCTCAAAAATAAAAAAAGATATTAGTGAGAAAATTACGCAATATATTGAACAAGGCAAGCGTAAGCCTGGGCTTGCGGTTATTTTAGTTGGGGCTGATCCTGCTTCTCAAGTTTATGTTGGAAGTAAACGTAAAAGTTGTGCAGAAATTGGCATTGAATCTAAATCTTATGATTTGCCTGTAGAAACAACCGAAGCGGAGCTGCTTTCGCTCATTGATAAGCTTAATCAAGATGATAGTATTGATGGTATTTTAGTGCAATTACCTTTACCAAAACAAATTGATTCAACTAAAGTGATAGAAGCAATTGCACCGCATAAAGATGTGGATGGATTTCACCCTTATAATGTAGGGCGTTTAGCTCAACGTATTCCACTTTTGCGTTCTTGCACTCCTTATGGTGTAATGAAATTACTTGAAGCAACGGGTGTGGATTTATATGGTCAGCACGCTGTGATTGTGGGGGCTTCTAATATTGTGGGGCGGCCAATGGCATTAGAATTGCTACTTGCAGGCTGTACCGTTACTGTAACCCATCGTTTTACAAAAGACTTAAAAAGCCATATACATCAAGCGGATATTCTAGTGGTGGCAGTTGGAAAGCCTGAGTTTATCCCTGGAGATTGGATTAAAGACGGTGCGATAGTGATTGATGTTGGGATTAATCGTAGTGAAGGGGGCAAGCTAAAAGGTGATGTGGAATATTCTGTTGCCTCAAAAAAAGCGTCATTTATTACGCCTGTACCAGGTGGCGTTGGGCCAATGACTGTAGCAATGTTAATGCAAAATACCTTGCAGGCTTACGAAAACCATTTACAAGCGGTCTAAAAAGTCAGATTTTTTGCAAATCCCCAGTCTATTTCTTAGATTGGGGATTTTCTTTTCTAGGATTTTGAGCCAGAAAAGACTAAAATAGCCCACCTTTTTATAGCGAATTATAGCGAACAGATTTTTATATGAAATTTATTATTAAATTTTTCCCTGAAATTATGATTAAAAGCGACTCAGTGCGTAGACGATTTATCAAAATTTTAACCTCAAATATCCGCAATGTCTTGTTAAAAGAAACCAAAAATATATCTGTTGTTCGTCATTGTGATTTTATTAAAGTGCGAGCAAAAGTCGAGGAAGAGGGGGCATTAGTGCTGGATTTGCTCAAGCGTACCCCTGGTATTCATCATATTTTGGAGGTTGAAGAAACGCCATTTACTGATATGCACGATATTTTTGAGCAAACCTATGCTGCGGTAAAAGATGAACTTGAAGATAAATCTTTTAGTGTGCGGGTTCGCCGTAAAGGCAAGCACGATTTCAGCTCACTGGATGTTGAACGTTATGTGGGTGGAGGGCTAAACCAACGGATTGAAAGTGCTAGAGTGAAATTAAAAAATCCTGATGTGACGGTTAGAATTGATATTGAACAAGACAAAATGTTGTTGATTAAAGCACGTTATGAGGGATTGGGTGGGTATCCTATTGGCACGCAAGAAGATGTTCTGTCTCTTATATCGGGTGGTTTTGATTCTGGTGTGTCAAGCTATATGCTGATTCGCCGTGGCTCTCGTGTACATTATTGCTTTTTCAATTTAGGTGGAGCAGCTCACGAACTTGGCGTTAAGCAGATGGCATATCATATTTGGAGCCGTTATAGCACTTCGCATAAAGTCCGTTTTGTGGCGATCAATTTTGAAAATGTAGTTGGCGAGATTTTAGAAAAGGTCGATAACGGACAAATGGGGGTGGTATTAAAACGTATGATGGTGCGTGCAGCAAGCAAAATTGCCGAGCGTTTTGGCATTCAAGCAATCGTAACAGGTGAGGCGTTAGGACAAGTTTCAAGCCAAACCTTAACCAATTTGCGTTTGATTGATAAGGCTTCTGACACTCTCGTTTTACGCCCACTGATTACTCACGATAAAGAAAAAATTATTGCGATAGCAAAAGAGATTGGCACGGATGATATTGCTAAATCTATGCCAGAATTTTGCGGCGTGATTTCTAAAAATCCAACCGTAAAAGCGATTGAGAGTAAAATTGTGGAAGAAGAGGGGCACTTTAATTTTGATGTGCTAGATCAAGCGGTTAAAAATGCTGACTATTTGGATATTCGTGAAATCGCTCAGCAAGCAGAAAAAGAAGTTGTTTCGGTTGAAACAACAAGTGAATTATCAGAAAACGATATTATTTTAGATATTCGCAGCCCGGAGGAAGTAGATGAAAACCCTTTCCGATTACCGGGGGTTGAGGTAAAAGCATTACCATTTTATAAACTTTCTAGTCTGTTTAGTGAGTTAGATCAAGATAAAACTTACTTGCTGTATTGCCAGCGTGGTGTGATGAGTAAGTTGCAAGCACTTTATTTAAAAGAGAGTGGTTATCGTAATGTGAAAGTATTTCAAGCGAAATAGGCATATTTGCAAACTTTTAAGCAAATTTAACCGCTTGTAAGAAAGGGCTAAATGAGTTTTCATTTAGCCCTGAATTTTATTTAAAAGGGAGCAGCATTAATGCTCATTTTTCTCTTTTAATTTAATTAATTGCCCTTCTAATTTTTTCTTTACATCGAAAATCGCATTATATAAATCTTCCTGCTCAGCTTTTGCAACCAAATCACCTAAAGGTGTGCCTATGGTTGCTTCTACTTGGAAGGTATTTGGTTGTTTAATCAGCATAAAATGCGGATTTATTAACTGGGTATGATATTTTTCTAACTTAGCTAAACGCTCCTCAATATGAGTACGGATTGCAGGGGTAATGTCCATTTGTTTGCTTGAAATATTGAGTGACATAACATTTTCCTCTTGTTTAGTTAAGGCTGCTGCCATTGATATCTGTAATCAAAATATGCGGTTCACCCTAAAAATTCAAGTTAAAAATAGAATAAGTTTTCAAAAATTTGATCTACTTAACACTTTTAACTGTTTTTGGCTATAATATCGCTAAATAGACAGCAGAGATTTGATAATGAACGATAAAAAAAAATTACCTCCGTTTCAAAAAGCGTTTTTACATCCTAAATATTGGGGATTATGGCTGGGATTAGGGATTTTCAAATTAATTCTCTGTTTACCATACCCTATTTTAGTCAAAATTGGCTTGGGCCTTGGGAAGGTGTTTACTCAGTTAGGTTTTGGAAAACGCCGTATGCAAATTGCCCGCCGCAATTTGGAACTCTGTTTTCCACATTATTCAGCTGAGCAAATTACAGCGTTAGTTCAAGAAAATATGAAATCGGTAGGTATGGCGATTATTGAAACAGGTATGGCGTGGTTCTGGTCTGATGAGCGTATTCTGAAATGGTCTAAAATTGAAGGGGAAGAATATTTAAAGCAGAGTACAAGAAATAACCAAGGCATATTGCTAGTAGGTGTACATTTTTTAACTTTAGAACTTGGTGCAAGAATTGTTGGCTTACATCATCAAGGTATTGGCATTTATCGGCCAAATGATAATCCCCTGTTAGATTGGATACAATTTCGAGGTAGAATTCGCTCTAATAAAGGGATGCTCGATCGCAAAGATGTTCGAGGTATGATTCGAGTATTAAAAAACGGCGGAATGATTTGGTACGCTCCAGATCACGATTATGGTAGAAGAAACAGCGTTTTTGTGCCTTTTTTTGCAGTAGATGAAGCTTGTACTACAGCAGGTAGCTATATGTTACTTCGCTCTGCACCTAATACTGTGGTTATTCCATTTAGTCCGATTCGCAATGCGGATTATTCAGGCTACACGATTAAAATTAGTCCTCCAGTTGATTTTAGTGAATGTCAAGATGAAGTAGAGACAGCCATATTGATGAATAAGGTTGTTGAGCGGGAGATTATGAATGTACCCACGCAATATATGTGGCTACATCGACGTTTTAAAACCCGACCAAATGAAGAGGATAAGAGCCTTTATGATTAAATTTCAAATAATTATAAAAAAGTGCTTGCATATTTAAACTGAATTTTGCAATCTAGCAAAGAATATTAAACATAATAAAAAACAGGAGATGATTATGGCAAACCCTTTATTTCACGGTAGTATCGTGGCTTTAGTAACTCCAATGACGCACGGTGAAGTGGATTATCAAGATCTAAAAAAATTAGTAGACTACCACGTTCAAGCAGGTTCTCACGGTATTGTCTCTGTCGGGACAACAGGTGAATCAACAACGTTAAGCATTGATGAAAATGTGAAAGTCATTCAGAAAACGGTTGAGTTTGCTGACGGGCGTATTCCTGTTATTGCAGGAACAGGCTCAAATGCAACCAGTGAAGCAATTACTATGACTAAATTATTAGCAAATAGTGGCGTATCAGGTTGTTTAAGTGTTGTACCTTATTATAATAAGCCAACTCAAGAAGGTATGTATTTACACTATAAAGCGATTGCAGAAAGTACTGAACTGCCACAAATTCTCTACAATGTACCAGGGCGTACAGGCAGTGATTTAAAACCTGAAACAATTGGTCGCTTAGCAAAAATTGAAAATATTGTTGCGGTAAAAGAAGCCACAGGTGATTTAAGTCGATTACCGCTAATTAAGCAATTAGCAGGAGATGATTTCATCTTCTTAAGTGGTGACGATGCAACTGGGTTTGAGTCAATGAAACAAGGCGGTCAAGGCGTTATTTCAGTAACAAATAATGTTGCTGCTGCAGATATGGCAAAAATGTGTGAGTTAGCCTTATCAGGTAAATTTGATGAAGCAGAAGAAATTAACAACCGTTTAATGGCATTACACAAAGATCTATTTGTAGAATCAAACCCGATCCCCGTGAAATGGGCTGCTTATAAATTAGGATTAATTAGCGAGCCAAATTTACGTTTACCTTTAACTACGTTATCTGAATCGGCACAGCCTGCGGTATTGAAAGCATTGCAACAAGCGGTCTTAATTTAATTATTTTTTGCAAGAGTGTAGGGGCGAAAGATTTTCGCCCCTTTTCATATCAATATTTATATCAACATTTAAAAAATAAAGGGCGAATATAATATTCGCCCTGAATTGGGTTGTTTGGCTTAATGACGGAAATGACGCATACCTGTAAGCACCATTGCCATATTGTGTTCGTTAGCCGCATCAATCACTTCCTGATCACGCATAGAACCACCTGGGTGGATTACACAAGTGATACCGACTTTTGCCGCTGCATCAATACCATCACGGAATGGGAAGAAGGCATCAGATGCCATTACACAGCCTGCAACTTGTAACCCTTCATCTTCTGCTTTAATGCCTGCAATTTTTGCTGAATAAACACGGCTCATTTGCCCTGCACCAATACCAATAGTTTGACCGTCTTTCGCATACACAATGGCATTTGATTTCACATATTTCGCTACTTTCCAGCAGAATAGCAAATCGTTTAATTCCGCTTCGGTTGGTTTGCGTTCAGAGACCACTTGTAAATCATCTAACGAAACAGAGCCTTGATCGGCATCTTGCACTAGCAATCCACCGTTTACTCGTTTGAAATCTAAGCGTTTTGACGCAGTTGAAAACTCGCCACATTCAAGCAATCGTACATTTTTCTTGCTCGCTAATACGGCTTTGGCTTTTGCGGAAATGGTTGGTGCAATAATTACTTCAACAAATTGACGATCTGCGATAGCTTGTGCCGTTTCACCATCTAATTCACGATTAAACGCAATAATGCCACCGAACGCAGAGGTTGGGTCGGTTTGGTAAGCACGGTTGTAGGCTTCTAAAATATCTTTGCCTAACGCCACGCCACAAGGGTTGGCGTGTTTTACGATCACACAAGCAGGCTCTGCGAATTCCTTCACACACTCCAGTGCAGCATCAGTATCAGCAATGTTATTATAAGAAAGTGACTTGCCTTGTAATTGTTTGGCTGTTGAAACAGAAGCTTCTGTTAGCTCATTTTCCACGTAGAAAGCCGCATTTTGATGTGAGTTTTCGCCATAACGCATTGTTTGTTTACGCACGAAATTCAAGTTTAACGTACGAGGGAATTGACCGCTTGGTTGAGTTAAGTCTTCTTCCTCAGCACCTTGATAAGGCGGTACTTTTTGACCGAAGTAGTTCGCAATCATCGAATCGTACTGTGCAGTGTGCTCAAACGCTTTAATGGCAAGGTTGAAGCGAGTTTCAAGGGTTAAGCAGTTTTGATGTTGATCCATCTCGTCAAGAATGGCATCAAAATCGTTATTATTGACAATAATTGCTACATCTTGATGATTTTTCGCAGCAGAACGCACCATTGTTGGCCCACCAATATCAATATTTTCTACTGCATCTTCAAGGCGACAATTTGGGTTAGCCACGGTTTGGGCAAAAGGATAGAGATTCACCACCACCATATCAATACGCTCAATGCTGTGCTGATTCATCACCTCATCATCTGTGCCACGGCGGCCTAAAATTCCGCCATGAATTTTAGGGTGAAGCGTTTTTACTCGGCCGTCCATCATTTCAGGAAAACCTGTGTAGTCTGAGACTTCCGTTACAGGCAAACCCGCATCAGCTAATAATTTTGCTGTTCCCCCTGTTGAAAGTAATTTTACACCGCGAGCAGATAGCCCTCGAGCAAATTCGACAATGCCTTTTTTATCAGACACACTTAATAACGCCTGCTGAATCGCCATTTTTTAAATTCCTTAAAAATGAAGTTAAAAGTTGAAATAAAATGGGCTTCATTATAAAGCAAACGTTTGCCTTTTTCATCTGCAAGCGGTTATTTTTGCAAAGTTTTTTGCAAAAATAACCGCTTGCAGTCAGCCCCAAACAGCGTAGAATGCACAAAAAAACGGAGGAATTATGATTAAACACAATCTAGATAATGTTGAATTTGAATATGTTGCAGAAAATGGCGTAAAAGTGGGCAGTCTGCGTTAAATGTGATTGATGCTTACACCACCAAAGTTGATGAAGCTTTTCAAGGCAAGGGAATAGCAGGCGAGTTATATAATGCGTTAATTGCGTTTGCCCAAGAAAACCAGTTAAAAATCAAGCCAAGTTGTAGTTATATTGACGTGAAAATGCAGCGGAGCAATCGAGATTTAATTGTTTGAAATGAGCCTTTATCGTCTTAACTGTTTAAATATAAGAGCATTTTGGTTTTGTGAAGTCGCATAAAAATATTATTTTGATGTTGGATGATAATCTAATGATTGTTTAGGTTTTTAGCGATCGAATATGAAAAATTTATAGTAAAAGGACAGTTGAAATTTTCGCTGAGAAAATGAATAATAGCCCTTTCAATTTTATTCGTAAACCGATTATTTTTAGTAAGGAAACAGACTGAATGAAACAAATTCCTATGACTGTACGTGGTGCAGAGCAACTGCGTGAAGAGTTGGACTTTCTAAAAAACGTACGCCGTCCGCAAATTATTGATGCCATTGCTGAAGCTCGTGAACACGGCGATTTAAAAGAGAATGCAGAATACCACGCCGCTCGTGAGCAACAAGGGTTTTGTGAAGGGCGTATTCAAGAAATTGAAGGTAAATTAGGTAATGCTCAAATCATTGATGTAACGAAAATGACCAATAATGGGAAAGTGGTTTTCGGCACAACAGTTCAATTAGTGAATGCGGATACTGATGAAAAAGTGACTTATCGTATTGTAGGCGATGATGAAGCTAATATTAAAGAGGGGTTAATTTCAGTGAATTCGCCAATTGCACGTGGTTTAATTGGTAAAGAAGTAGATGATTCTGTAAGTATTAGCACGCCTGGTGGTCAAGTTGAATTTGATATTGTGGGTGTGGAATATATCTAATTTTCCCCAAAGTTAAAAGCCATTTGAGTCTGTTGCTCAAATGGCTTTTTGCTTTTAAACGATTTCACTCGGTACGAAGAAATAGGCAATTTCACGTTTTGCGGATGCTTCCGAGTCTGAGCCGTGAACAGAGTTTTCACGGTAGCTTAATGCAAATTTATCACGGATCGTGCCTTTTTCACGTTTTGCAGGATCCGTGGCTCCCATCAAATCACGGTAATGTTGTACGGCATTTTCACCTTCTAATACAGATACAACAATAGGTGCTGAGGTCATAAATGTTACTAAAGGCTCAAAAAAATCTTTGCCTTTATGTTCAGCATAAAAACCTTCTGCTTGTTCACGAGTAAGGTGTAGGCGTTTAATTGCTTTTATCGTCAACCCATTTGATTCTAAATGTGAGAGAATGTTGCCAATTAAATTACGGCGTGTTGCATCAGGCTTAATGATAGAAAGTGTTTGTTGAATCATACATATTCCCTTATTTCACTTGCATACCTGGGCGAATACCTTCATCACCAGACAGTAAGAATAAATCTGCACCACCTGTACCTGCGGATAAAATCATTCCTTCAGATACACCGAATTTCATTTTACGTGGAGCCAGATTTGCCACCATAATCACAAAGCGACCATTTAATTCTTCTGGATTATTATAAGCAGCTTTAATGCCTGAGAATACTTGGCGTTGGTGATCGCCTAAATCTAATTGAAATTTCAATAATTTATTGGATTCTGGCACCGCCTCACAACGTATGACTTTTGCAACACGCAAGTCGAGCTTCGCAAAATCATCAATAGTGATTTCAGGGGCAATTTGCTCAATTGCAGAATTTTCTTGATTTTCCACCGCTTGTTTTCCTTTTTTGTTCTCTGCTGCTTGGTTTTCGGCAAATAATGCTTTTGTTTCATCAATAACGGCATCAATTTGTTTTTTCTCAAGGCGTGAAAACAACGATTTAAATGGTGCAACGGTATGGTCTAATAATGGTGTTGCGATATTGTCCCAACCTAATTTGACTAGTAAGAAAGCCTCGGCACGTTCGGCTAGTTTTGGTAATACAGGTTTTAAATAGCTGATTAATACACGGAATAGCTCAATGCCCATTGAGCAAACTGCTTGTAACTCTGCCTCTTTGCCCTCTTCTTTAGCCAGTACCCAAGGTGCTTTATCATCAATGTATTTATTGGCTTTGTCGGTTAATTCCATAATGGTACGAACCGCTTTGTTAAATTCACGATTTTCATAGAAATTTGCAATGGTTTCCGCTTGAGCGGTAAATTCATTGAATAAGGTTTCGTCTTCTAATTTTTCAGCCAATTTGCCATCAAAACGTTTAGTAATAAATCCTGCATTACGAGAGGCAAGGTTTACTAATTTATTAACAATATCGCTATTTACACGTTGTACAAAATCTTCAAGATTGAAGTCTAAATCTTCAATGCGATCGTTTAACTTAGCAGCGTAGTAATAGCGTAAACATTCAGGGTCGATATGTTTTAAATAAGTGCTAGCTTGAATAAATGTGCCACGAGATTTTGACATTTTTGCCCCATCTACGGTTACATAGCCGTGTGCGAACACGTTTGTTGGTTTGCGATAGCCACTTCCTTCAAGCATAGCAGGCCAAAATAAGCTGTGGAAGTAAACAATATCTTTACCAATGAAATGATAAAGCTCAGCAGTAGAATCTTTTTTCCAGAAGGCATCAAAATCAATGCCTTTACGATCGCACAGGTTTTTAAATGACGCCATATAACCGATAGGTGCGTCTAACCAAACGTAGAAGAACTTGTTTTCCGCATCTGGAATTTCAAAACCAAAGTACGGAGCATCACGGCTGATATCCCATTGTTGTAACCCGCTTTCAAACCATTCTTGCATTTTATTGGCAATTTCTGACTGAAGCGAGCCAGAACGAGTCCACGCTTTTAACATACCTTCAAAACTGGGTAGGTCAAAGAAAAAATGTTCAGACTCTTTTACAACAGGCGTTGCTCCAGAAACGGCTGAACGTGGATTAATCAAATCCATCGGGCTATAAGTTGAAGCACACACTTCACAGTTGTCGCCATACTGATCTTCCGCTTTACATTTTGGGCAAGTGCCTTTGACGAAACGATCTGGCAAGAACATATTTTTTTCAGGGTCGAATAGCTGTGAAATCACTTTGCTTTTAATAAAACCATTTGCTTTTAAGGTTTTATAGATTTCAGTGGTAATTTGGCGGTTTTCTTTGCTATGGGTAGAGTGGTAGTTATCAAAACTAATATTAAAACCAGCGAAATCGGCTTCGTGATCAGCTTTCGCTTTTGTAATTAATTGTTCAGGCGTAATGCCTAATTTATCGGCGTTGAGCATAATGGGCGTGCCGTGTGCGTCATCTGCACAGACAAAGTGGACTTCATTGCCACGCATACGTTGAAAACGCACCCAAATATCCGCTTGAATATGCTCAAGCATATGACCTAAATGAATTGCACCGTTTGCATAAGGCAACGCACAAGTAACAAGCATTTTTCGTTTTTGGTTAGACATTCTATTTCTCGTTAAAATGAGGGAAAAATTGGGCATTATTCTAGCTGAAAATAGCGTGTTTTTCCAGTTGGCGTGAATTTATTAGGGCTTTATAAAAACAAGCGGTAGAATAATCGTAAAAATTTACCAATTTTAAGGAAGCTTATGAGAAAGGCGAATTTATACCGTTACCAGTTGCCCATTCAAACAGGCGTGGTATTACGAAAAAAAAAGCTACACGAACGTGCTGGGTTAGTCGTTTTTTTGCAAGAGCAAGAACAAGTTGGCTGGGGTGAAATTGCACCTTTACCTACTTTTAGCGAAGAGAACTTATCACAAGCTGAAAGCCAAGCTAAAAATTGGTTAAAAGCCTGGCAAAATGGCGAGGAGAATTCGCTTGATGCACTTTTTCCCTCGGTTGCTTTTGGGCTAAGTTGTGCGTTGGCGGAATTGAGTGGCCAATTAGGCAAGCAGGGCAATTATCAATCCGCAACCTTGTGCTATGGCGATTTAACAAAATTTACGCCAATAAATAGCGTCGGCAAATTAAAAATTGGCGTAATGCCTGAAAAAGAAGGCGAACAGGCGAATTGGCTGCTCTCCACTTTCCCGACTTTACAGCTTAGGCTTGATGCCAATCGCCAATGGAGCTTACCACAAGCGGTCAAATTTGCCGAAAAAATTGCAAATGCCAACAAACTACGCATTCAATTTATCGAAGAGCCGTGCCATTCGCCTGAGCTTTCCCGTCAATTTGCCCAGCAAACAGGCATAGTGATTGCGTGGGACGAAACCGTTCGAGAGCCGAATTTTGTAGTAAAAAAAGAGCAAAATCTGACCGCTATTATCATCAAACCCACGCTAACAGGCTCGTTGCCAAAATGTGTAAAACTGATTGAGCAAGCCCATTCGTTAGGATTAAAGGCGGTTATTAGCTCAAGCCTTGAGAGCAGTTTAGGCTTAACACAATTAGCTCGCATTGCTTACCAATATACGCCAAACAGCCTTCCAGGATTGGATACGCTCAATTTAATGCAACATCAATTATTGCGAGCGTGGCAAGGTTCTAGCTTGCCTTTGGTTGAATTAGAGAGCGAATTTGTGCGTGAAGTAGTGCTATAATGTCCAATCTACAAGCGGTCAGAAAAATCAAGAAATTTACTCATCAAGAGAAACTATGCGTTTAGATAAATTTATTGCAGAAAATACAGGTTTAACTCGCTCACAAGCAGCGAAAGCACTCAAAAGTGGCATCGTTACCGTAAATGGCAACATTGAAAAAAGCGGTGCGGCAAAAATCAGCCAAGAAGATGACATTTATTACGAAGATCAGAAACTAGAGTGGGTGGAGGCTGGGCAGTATTTTATGCTCAATAAACCACAAGGCTATATTTGCTCGCACGATGATGGCGAATATCCAACCGTGTTCCAATTTTTCGATTATCCGCTAATGACCAAATTGCACACCGCAGGTAGGCTAGATGTGGATACCACTGGGCTTGTGCTATTAACCGATGACGGAAAATGGTCACACCGCATTACTTCGCCGAAACATCATTGTGAAAAAACCTATTTAGTTACCCTCGCCGATCCAGTAGAAGATTTTTATGCCGAAAAATTAGCCGAGGGCATTTTATTACGTGGCGAAAAAGAGCTAACTTTGCCAGCTCAGCTTGAAATTTTAGACGATTACAATGTGAATTGTACCATTAGTGAAGGGCGTTATCATCAAGTCAAACGAATGTTCGCTGCACTTGGTAATAAAGTCGAAGCATTACACCGTTGGCGAATTGGCGATATTGTTTTAGATGATGATTTGGGAGAAGGCGAATTTCGTCCACTTACAATAGACGAGATAGAGCGATTTTAATGGAAAGTAAAAAACCAAGTGTGAGTTTTTTTCTCATTTTAGGAATGATGGGAATGCTACCGCCGCTAGCGATTGATATGTACTTGCCCTCATTTTTAGACATAGCCAAAGATTTAGCCATTTCGCAAGAAAAAGTGCAAATCACTTTGGCGGTATATGCATTCGGTTTTGGTTTTGGTCAGCTCTTTTGGGGCCTATAGCAGACAGTTTTGGTCGAAAGATGATTATTCTAATTGGGCTAATCGGCTCGTCGATTGCCGCTTATTGTCTTACCCAAGTGGAAAATATCAACATTTTCTATTTGCTAAGGTTGATTCAAGGCTTATGTGCTGCTGCGCCTGCGGTGGTGCTTGGCGCATTGGTGCGAGACTTATTTGAGAAAAATCTATTTGCCCGTTTAATGTCTATCATTATGATTATTTCTATGCTCGCGCCGTTACTTGCACCGATTATAGGTGGTTATATGGCGAAATATTTCCATTGGCATTCAATTTTTTATGTATTGATGGCAATGGGATTGCTTTGTGTGGTATTAATCAGTTGGAAAATCCCTGAAACGCTACCAAAAGAAAAACGTTTACCGTTGAGTTTTGGTAAAAGTCTGAAAAACTTCTCTGAACTTTTATTGCATAAATCCACTTTGGGTTATGTGCTGATTGGTGGTTTAACCTTTGCGGGTATTTTTTGTTTTCTTACATCAGGCTCAATTGTTTATATTGGTATTTATGGCATTTCTCAGGAATATTTTGGCTATTTCTTTGGTTTGAATATGGTCGTGATGGTAATAATGACTACTATCAACACCAAAATGGTGGTCAAAGTCGGCTCGGAAAGAATGTTGCAAATTGCCTTAGCATTACAAGTATTAAGTGGTATTTGGCTTGCTTTGACGGCGATATTTGAGCTGGGTTTCTGGGCAATGGCATTAGGCGTGCCATTTTATATCGGAATGCTTTCCACTATTGGCAGCAATGCCTCAGCTGCGATTTTAGACCGTTACCCCCAAATGGCAGGCACAGCAAATGGTGTTGCCGGCACGGCTCGTTTTGGTATTGCTTCGTTGGTGGGGGCAGGGTTATCGCATATCACAATTATCAGTGCAGCCCCGATGCTTTATGCAATGGCGTTGTGTACGATTACCGCTGGTGTGGTTTATTATTTTCTTTGTTATAAAAGTCTCTAATTATCTTTTAAAAACAACGAAATGGATTCTAAATGCCCTGTGTGGGGGAACATATCAATCATCGCCACTTTTTCTAAGCGGTAGCCACATTGCAGCAGTTTTTCTGCATCTCGCACGAGTGTGGCAGGGTTGCAAGATACATAAACAATTCGCTCGGGGTTGAGGGCGACAAGGTGATCTAAGCAGAACAATGCCCCGTTGCGGGCTGGGTCGAGCAGTACTTTATTAAAAGACTCTTTCGCCCAGGGTTTATCAGCAAAGGGTTCATCTAGGTTGGTTTGGTAAAATTCCACGTTTTTTAGACCGCTTGCAATTGCATTCGTACGAGCTTGTTCCACCATCGGCTCAACGCCTTCCACGCCAACAACCGATTTTACACGTTGGGCGATTGGAAGCGTAAAATTGCCCATTCCACAAAATAGATCTAACACACGATCATCATCGGAAAGCTCAAGCCATTCGAGGGCTTTCTCCACCATTTTTGTATTCAGCTCGGTATTGACTTGAATAAAATCTCGAACCGAAAAATGCAATTTTAAGCCTTGAATTTCATAATAAGGCAATTCGCCATAAAGATGGTCAATGTGATTTTCTTGATACATCAAAAAAGCAGAAAGGGCATTCTGTTTGGCAAACTGAAGAAAAATGTCACGATCTTGTGCCGATAATTGCCCTAAATGGCGTAAAAATAGGGCGGTAGTGTTATCTGCTTGCACCAATTCAATATGTCCGAGTTTTTTCTTGTTTTGCCAGCCTGCTACAAGGCATTGCAGTTTAGGTAAGAGATTGGAAAGCGGCTCAACCAATACTTCGCAATGTGCAAGCGGTATGATTTGATGAGAATTTTGCAAGCGAAAACCCATTACGGTTTTTCCATTTTGAATAGCAATACTGAGCTTTGTGCGGCGGCGATAGCCTTTATCCTTACCTACAATCATCGGCTGAAAATGAATCTTGTTGACTTGCAATTTCTGCAAGCGTTGAACTAAAGCGTTTTGTTTAGCCTCTCGTTGCAAATTAAGGGAAATATGCTGCATTTGGCAGCCTCCGCATTTGTTATAAAGCTCACAGCTTGGCGTTCTACGATCTGCCGATTTTTTGAAACATTTCACCGCTTGCCCTCGCCCATACTGGCGTTTTTCCTCCAGCACTTTAAATTCGACTTGCTCGCCAGGCAAGGTATTTTCAATAAACCACGTTTTGCCATTAATTTTAGCAATGCCTAAGCCTTGATAGTCTAAAGCTTGAATTTGTGCAGTTTGGTAAGCGGTCGTTTTCTGTGATTTTTTTGCAGATTTATCGGAATAAAAAATAGCCATTGTTTTGATGCGAATTGTTGTGATATAAAGAGTGAAAATAACGGTATTATATAAGAAAAGTAGGTCGTGGAAAACGGAGGCAGTATGATTTCAGACGTTTGGACAGCACGTTATTTGTCAGACCAAAAGCGAGAGCAGGATCACCGCTCGCCTTTTCAGCGAGATAGAGCAAGATTGTTGCATTCTGAAGCATTTCGTTGTTTACAGGCGAAAACGCAAATTCACGCAGTGGGCGAGGACGATTTTTATCGTACTCGTTTGACTCACTCTCTTGAGGTGGCTCAGATAGGCAGTAGTTTGCGTGAGAAATTATTAGATGATAAAGCAGGCTTTCAAGCGGTTTGTTCTGATCAAAAATTTGCAAAAAATGAAGAAAATTTAACCGCTTTATTGCCTTCTCGTAGCTTGATTGAATCACTCTGCTTTGCTCACGATCTCGGGCATCCGCCTTTCGGGCACGGCGGCGAGATGGCATTAAATTACAAAATGCGTGAATTGGGTGGTTTTGAAGGGAATGCACAATCTTTCCGCATTATGACTCAACTTGAGCCTTACACCGAAAATGCAGGTATGAATTTGACTCGCCGAACATTGCTTGGCGTGATGAAATATCCATCATTGTTATCCAAAAGCTCTCCTGTTGAACTTGTAGAAATAGAAGAAGCTCATCATATCAATTTGCATTATTTTCCACAAAGCAAAGGGATTTTTGATGATGACAAACATTTTTTTGATTGGGTATTAGCCCCACTCAATGAAAAAGACCGATGCCAATTTTGTTCAGTGGAACAAAATGAAGATCCCCAAAAACCAAATAAAACCCGCTATAAATCGTTGGATTGCAGTATTATGGAGCTGGCAGATGATATTGCTTATGGTGTTCACGATTTAGAAGATGCGATAGTAGGCGGAATGGTGACGCTACAATCTTGGCAATATGCTGAAAAATTATTATCTGAATGTAGTTCGGATTGGATAAAAGAACGCTTGCCCGATATAAGCCAAAAATTATTTTCGCAGCACCGTTATGAACGTAAAGATGCAATAGGGGCTTTAGTCAATCACTTTATTACCAACGTGCGTTGGAAAGAACTCCCTGAATTTGATGAGCCGTTGCTACGTTACAACGCCTACTTGCCTGATAATGTGGATTGCGTGCTGAAAATTTTGAAAGATTTTGTGTATCAGTATGTGATTTGTGATGTGAAAACCCAGCGAGTTGAGCGAAAGGGGCAGCGTATTTTAATGGAGCTTTTTGATATTTTAAGTAGTGATCCAATACGATTATTACCGAACAATGTGCGTGAGCGTTGGCAACAGAGTACAGAAGAAAATAAACGAGCGAGAGTGATTTGCGATTACTTAGCTAGTATGTCAGATAGGCAGGCATTTAAACTTTTTAAAAGTTTTTTATAAATTAAATGAACTAAGTAAAAGATGTTCAGTCACAGTATTAAGTTGATAAATAATTCAACTTTTAACACAAGAGAATAGGAGATTCTTATGAAAAAAGTAAGTAAAGCATTATTAGTTCTAACCACTTTCGCTTATGCAACTGCATTTGCTCAAGCTGTCGCTGTTCCTGAAGAAATTTATCAGCCACAGGGTGAGCTGATTAAATCAGAGCTTCAAGGTAAGAACGAATTTGAAGTGGAATATCACGTTAAAGGGACAGATGTGCGTGGTTTAGCAGAAAAAGCAATTGAACACGCTAAAAGCAAAGGCTTTGATTTAGTTAAATCAGAAATCAAAGATAAAGATGCAGATTTAAAATTTAAGCGTAATAAACAAGAATTAGATGTTGATATTGAATTAGAAGGCAAAGATCACATTGAATATAAAGCAGAATTAGATTTAGACAATAAATAATTTGTAGGATCTAATTAAAAAAAGACCGCTTGTGTGTTTTAACCGCACAAGCGGTCTTTTTGTTAAGCTTTTTTGCAAAAATATTAAAGCAGACTAAGGAGAGAATTTGTTAAAATGTGACTTTATAAAAAGAATGAACTAATTTTTAGAGGAAAGTATGTTTTTAGTCGGTCAGCGTTGGCTAAGTGAATCGGAAAATAATTTAGGTTTAGGGATTGTGAAAGCGGTGGATCATCGCACGGTGACTATTCACTTTCCCGCAGCAGAAGAAGAGCGAGTATATGCGATTTCAGCCGCACCTTTAGCTCGTGTACGATTTCAAGCAGGCGATAGAATTAGCAGCCTTGACGGTTGGCAGCTTGATGTCACAGAGGTTGTTGAAAATCAAGGCGTTGCTATTTATTTAGGAAAACGGCTAGATAATAACGAAGATGTTGTTTTGCCCGAGATGTTGCTCGATCACAAAATTAGCTTTAGCAAACCGCAAGATAAGCTTTTCTCAGCACAAATTGATCGCAGTGATCGTTTCGCGTTACGTTTTCGAGCGTTAGAACACCAACAGGCACAATATCAATCGCCGTTAAGAGGCTTACGAGGCGTTCGTGCAAGTCTTATCCCTCATCAATTACATATTGCTAAAGAAGTGGGGCAGCGTTTATCGCCCCGTGTTTTGCTTGCGGATGAAGTGGGTTTAGGAAAAACAATTGAAGCGGGAATGATATTACAGCAACAACTTTTTAGTGGCAGAGCTGAGCGTGTTTTAGTGCTGGTGCCAGAAAGTTTACAACATCAATGGTTAGTTGAAATGCTGCGTCGTTTTAATTTGAAATTCTCTTTATTTGATGAAGAACGCTGTGGAGATTTTGATCAGCAAGACGAAAACCACGATCACACAAACGAGAATCCATTTGAGAGCGAATCTTTAGTGATTACCTCACTGAACTGGTTAGAAACAGCCCCTCAACGAGCAAAGCAAGTGCTTGAGGCAAACTGGGATCTACTGATTGTTGATGAAGCACACCATCTGGAATGGTCGGAGGCACAAGCCTCGGTAGGCTATCAATTTGTTGAGCAGTTGGCGAAACAAATTCCATCAGTACTCCTTTTAACTGCAACGCCTGAGCAGTTAGGACAAGAGAGCCATTTTGCCCGCTTAGCATTATTAGATTCAGATCGCTTTTATGATTACCATCGTTTTGTGGTGGAGCAAATGCAATATCAGCCCGTTGCGGATGCAGTTTCTACATTACTAAGCGATAAGCCTTTAACCAATGAGGAACAAAATACCATTGCGGAACTGTTAAGCGAGCAAGATACTGAGCCAATGTTTCGTGCGATCAATAGCAAAAAATCGGACGAAAATGACCGCTTGCAGGCACGACAAGAGCTAATTCGTGAGCTGATAGACAGACACGGCACTAGCCGAGTGCTATTTAGAAATACTCGTCAGGCGGTGAAAGGCTTCCCTCATCGTGAATACCATCAAATTAGTTTGGAAATGCCGAAGCAATACCAAAATGCTTTAAAAGTGATGGGAATGATGGGTAGCGTGAGCCAAACTGATTTACTTTATCCAGAGTATTTATTTCAGCGAATGAACCCAAATGCGAAATGGACGGAATTTGATCCTCGCATTGAATGGCTGATAACTTTTTTGAAAAACCATCGAGAAGAAAAGGTGTTGGTGATTTGTAAACAAGCCGAGACCGCAATTGCTTTAGAGCAAGTGCTGCGTGAGCGTGAGGCGATTCGCTCTGCCGTTTTCCACGAAAAAATGTCGATTGTAGAGCGTGATAAAGCGGCTGCTTATTTTGCTCAACAAGAGGAAGGGGCACAAGTTCTGATTAGCTCAAGTATTGGTTCAGAAGGACGAAACTTCCAATTCGCTAAAGATTTAGTGTTGTTTAATTTACCAGATAGCCCTGATTTATTGGAGCAGAGCATTGGACGCTTAGACCGTATTGGGCAGAAAAATGATATCCAAATTTATGTGCCTTGTTTTAATTTATCGGCTCAACAGATGTTGGCACAATGGTATCATCAAGGTTTAAATGCCTTTGAAGAAACTTGCCCGATGGGAACCGCTATTTTCCGTGAGTTGAATGAAGCACTGCAACATTTCCTGAAAAATCCGCAACTTTTAGAACAATTTAACGACTTTTTGGCGAAAACCCGTAAACGCCAACAACAATTAAAAACAGAATTAGAAAAAGGGCGAGATAGATTATTAGAACTCAACTCTAATGGTGGAGAAGTTGCGGAGCAGCTCGCCAATGACATTATGAAGGAAGATAATAATCCGCATTTAGTGAATTTTGCTTTACAGTTATTTGATGTGATTGGTGTTGAGCAGGAAGATTTAGGCGAGCAGAGCATTGTGATTACGCCAACAGGGTATATGCTAGTGCCTGATTTTCCAGGTTTATCGGAAGAGGGAACAACAATTACCTTTGACCGTGAATTAGCTTTAATGCGTGAAGAGGTAGAATTTCTGACTTGGGATCACCCTATGATCCGAAATGGTATTGATTTAATTACCTCAGGCGATATTGGAAAATCAGCTATTTCATTGCTGATGAATAATAAATTACCCGCAGGCACCTTGCTGCTTGAGGCAATTTATATTGTGGAAACTCAAGCACCAAAAGGTTTGAATTTAGCTCGTTTCTTGCCACCCACACCCATTCGGATTTTAGTGGATAATAAAGGCAACAATATTGCTCCACAAGTGCCCTTTGCAGGACTTGAGCGTCAGTTAAAGCCTGTAAATAAGCAGATGGCAAATAAAATTGCGAAAATGGCTCGAGCAGATATTGAAAAATTGATTAAAGCGAGCGAAAAAGCGGTGATGCCTCAGGTTAAAACAGTTATTGAAACGGCTAAATTTGAAGCAAATTGCAAATTAAAAGCAGAATTACACCGCTTGGAATCACTTAAAATGGTGAATAAAAACATTCGAGCCGATGAAGTAGAGGCATTAGAGCAACAATTAAATGACACATTAGTACAAATAGCACTGGCGAATTACCGCTTGGATTGCTTGCGTGTGATTGTAAGTAATAAAGAGTAAAAAAATGGCGTTAATTGAATACAACCCACCGCTAGAGCCTTTTTTAGATGAGGTTTATCGGGATAATTACATTTTAGTGATTAATAAACCAAGTGGTTTGCTTTCTGTGCCAGGTAGCCAACCTGAATATTATGACAGTGCGATGACCCGAGTGCAGAAAAAATATGGCTTTACCGAACCAGCCCATCGTTTAGATATGGCGACAAGCGGTATTCTTTTATTCGCACTTAGCAAAACAGCGGAAAAAGAGCTAAAACGCCAATTTCGTGAACGTGAGCCGAAAAAGCATTATATTGCCCTACTTTGGGGAAAATTAGGTGAGAAAGTTGGCGATATAGGGGAAATGAGTTTTCCGCTGATTTGTGATTGGGAAAATCGCCCTCGTCAGAAAATTTGTTATGAACGGGGAAAGAAGGCAATTACGCATTACGAAGTGTTGGCTCATAATCAAAATAATACTACGAGAGTGAAACTCACGCCCATTACAGGTCGTTCGCACCAGTTAAGAGTACACAGTCTCGCATTAGGGCACCCTATTATTGGCGATAAATTTTATGCCAATCCGCTGGCGAAAAGTTTATCGCCTCGTTTATGTTTACACGCAGAATCATTAACTATTACTCACCCTATTACAGGGGAGCAAATGACCTTTACTGCTAAGCCTGAATTTTAAACTATTTCAAGAGGCTTCTGTAATATGCCCAATCAAAATATTGCCCTGGATCGATTTTTCGCCCTGGGGCAATATGACTATGCCCTGTTATTCTTTCATCCGTAATTTGTGGATAGCTTTGTTGAATAGCTTGCGTGAGTTTAGCTAAAGATTGATATTGTGCATTGGTAAATGGCTGATTATTACTGCCCTCAAGCTCAATGCCAATCGCATATTCATTACATTTATCTCGCCCCTCAAAACAAGAAACGCCCGCGTGCCACGCCATATCATTAAAATTGACATATTGGGTAATCTCGCCTTTGCGATTAATCAGGCAGTGGGCAGAAACACGTAGATCTTTAATCTCTTCAAAATAAGGGTGTAGAGTAGGATCCAGTTTTCCCTGAAAAAAGAGATCGATAAAATTACCCCCAAACTGTTCGGGTGGAAGGCTGATATAGTGAATGACTAACAGTGAAATGTCGTTTTCGTTGGGGCGAGGGCTAAAATAAGGCGAGGGTACTTGTTTTTGATGAACTAAACAGCCGTTCTGAATTTTCAATTTTTGCATAGTTTAAATAGGGTAAATACGGTAAAATTACGTCTAACTATATTTTACAAGAAAAGAGAAAATTATGCTGAGTTATCGCCACAGTTTCCACGCTGGCAACCACGCAGATGTGTTAAAACATATCGTTCAACTTTTGATTTTACGTTCATTAAAAGAGAAGGAAAAAGGCTTTTTATACATTGATACTCACTCAGGCGTTGGGCGTTACAGTTTGCTGAGTTTTGAATCAGAAAAAACAGGTGAATATTTAGAGGGCGTTGCACGCTTATGGGAGCGTGATGATTTACCTGAAGACGTGGCTATCTACATTGATGCTCTGAAAAAAATTAACCGTAGCGGAAAACTCAAATATTACGCGGGTTCACCACTTTTAGCGGTGCAACAGTTACGTGAACAAGACAGCGCAATTTTAACAGAACTCCACCCAAATGATTTCCCGCTATTACGTCAAGAATTTGCGAAAGTGAAAAATGTGCAAACTAAGCGTGAGAATGGTTTCCAGCAATTAAAATCTGCATTACCTCCAAAAGAACGTAGAGGCTTTGTGCTTATTGACCCACCATATGAACTAAAAGAAGATTACGAATTGGTAGTAAAAGCGATTGAAGAAGGTTACAAACGTTTTGCTACGGGCGTATATGCGATTTGGTATCCTGTTGTGCTTCGCCAACATACTAAACGCATTGTGCGTGGCTTAATTGATACTGGCATTCGTAAAATTCTGCAAATTGAATTAGCCGTTCGCCCCGATAGCGACCAGCGAGGTATGACCGCCAGTGGAATGATTGTGATCAACCCACCTTGGCAACTGGAAGCTCAGATGAAAAAAATTCTCCCGTACTTAACGAAAGTGCTTGTACCAGAAGGAACCGGCTCTTGGACAGTAGAATGGATTACACCTGAATAAGCGATTTGCAAAATGTTGAGAAAAAATGACCGCTTGTAGAGGAGGAAAGCAAAATGCAACCATACAAACACGACTTTATTGAATTTGCCTTAAGCCGTAATGTGCTAAAATTTGGCGAATTTATGCTGAAATCAGGCAGAATCAGCCCCTATTTTTTTAACGCTGGTTTATTCAACACGGGGCGAGATTTAGCCAAATTAGGCGAATATTATGCTCAAGCAATCCAGGCCTCAGAAATTGAGTATGATGTGCTATTTGGACCTGCTTATAAAGGCATTCCAATTGCCACCACCGTTGCGGTAGCTCTCGCTAACAAGTTTGAGGTGGATAAACCTTGCTGTTTTAATCGCAAAGAAGCCAAAGATCACGGCGAGGGCGGTAATTTAATCGGCTCACCGTTAAAGGGCAATATTTTATTAGTTGATGATGTGATTACCGCTGGCACAGCAATTCGTGAATCAATGGAAATTATCAATGCCAATCACGCAGAGTTAGCTGGCGTATTCATTGCCTTAAACCGTAAAGAAAAAGGCAAAGGTGAGCTTTCAGCAATCCAAGAGGTTGAGCGTGATTATGGTTGCCAAGTTTTCTCCATTGTGGATTTTGATGATTTAATCGCATTTATCGAAACATCGGAACAATACGTGCCTTATTTATCCAAAATGAGAGAATATCGTAAAAAATATGGTGTGTAAAAACACACACCATTAACCACGTTTTTGACAAAATTGAAATCAGTTACTTGATTCGTTCAAACCCTTGTGTTAAATCGGCAATTAAATCTTCTACCGCCTCTAATCCAACGTGAATGCGAATTAATGTGCCAGTGAGGTTGCGGCTAATATTAGGACGAATGCTTGCAATCTCTTCTGGCTGGTTGGCAAGAATCAGCGATTCAAAACCACCCCAAGAGTATGCCATAGAAAATAATTCAAAATGTTCTAAGAAATTCGCTAATTTTTCTTGCGTGAGTTTTTCGTAAAGTTCAAAAGAAAATAGACCGCTTGCACCTAAAAAATCACGCTTGAAAAACGCATTACCTGGGCAGCTAGCAAGAGCAGGGTGATAAACGGCTTTTACTTCAGGGCGTTGTGCCAGCCAGTTTGCGATTTCAATACTGCTTTTTTCGTGCTGTGCTAGGCGAAGACTTAAAGTGCGTAAACCACGAGCAGTCGTATAGGCAGAGTCGGCATCAACCATTTGTCCCATTAGATAAGAGCCTTCACGTAATCTGTCCCAGCAGCGTTGGTTAGAAACAGCGGTACCAATCATTACATCAGAATGTCCGACTAAGTATTTTGTGCCAGCTTGAATGGAAATATCAATGCCATATTGCAGAGCTGGAAATAGCACGCCAGCAGACCAGGTGTTATCTATCATAATCACGATGTTAGGATTCACTTCACGTGCTACTCTTACCAATGTTGGAATATCGGGTACTTCCATTGTAAGTGAGCTTGGCGACTCTAAAAAAAGCACTTTAGTATTAGGTTGAAGAAGTGCTTTCAGACTTTCTCCAATCATCGGATCGTAATACGTAGTTGAAACGCCCATACGTTTTAATACGACATTACAGAAATCTTGCGTTGGCTCATAAGCGGCACCTGTCATTAAAACGTGATCGCCTTGTTCCACAAACGCTAAAATAGCATTTGTTACCGCTGCCGCTCCGCAGGGGTAGAGATAACACCCCGCACCGCCTTCTAATTCACACATCGCTTCTTGTAGTGAAAAATGGGTAAGTGTGCCACGTCGTCCATAAAATAAAGCACCTTTATAGCGATTTTGGGTGGCGTGTTTTTTTTCTTCTAATGTTTCAAAAACTAAGGATGAGGCACGCTGAATAACCGAATTAACAGCACCTTGTGTGTAACGTTTTTGGCGGCCTGTATGAACAAGTTTAGTGGATAGATTTTTATAGTTAGACATTCTTTTCTCCTAATAAATAAACAAGCGGTAAGATTTTACAAATTTTTTGCAAAATCTTACCGCTTGCAATCCGCCTTAACGGAAAATAAAACTATTTTTTTGTCGGTTGTGTTTAAATTGACTCATTAAAGTAATCACCGCAAAAACGAGGTAAACCGCAAACATAAAAATAAGCCATTGTGCCATTGAAAAACCAAACATTTCCCATTGGTTTTCGCTACAATTCACCGAACCAGGTGAAAAGAACTCAGGTAACCATTTATCAAGGGGTAAGGTTTGCGGAAAATCTACCTTAAACTCGCATTGATTCCAAGGTGATGGATTAATCTGATAATCTTGATGCTTAAGTGATAACATTAGACCTTTAAACGCACTGATAAGCCATATCAGAATTGCTAGCCAGCGAAGAATTGCATAGCGATTGCCAAAAAGACCTAAAATACTTGCAAATAAAATACCCAATAAAGCTATTCGCTCATAAATACACATTACACAAGGCACTAAACCCATTACGTGTTGAAAGTATAGAGCGACACCTTCTAGCATAATACAGCTTAATACCAGAAAAAACCACGCACCACGAGAGAGTGACAGATTTTTAAAATAATGGAGCATAATGATTCCTTATATTTATGAAGTTTTTTCATTCTACCTTATTTGGTATGGCTTATCTATATTAGATTAACGTGTGACAAACAATCCCCAATCTATCATCAATTCTGTCATAGCAGGCAGCAAGAATTCCAATGATAAGAAGCCAACAATAGAAAGAACAAGAGTATAAGGTAGAGCCATATACACCATTTTGCCATAAGATAGCCTAATTAACGGCGCAAAAGAAGAGGTTAATAAAAACAAGAAAGCGGCTTGCCCGTTTGGTGTTGCAACAGAAGGAAGATTTGTGCCTGTATTAATGGCAACTGCAAGTAAATCAAATTGTGCTCGTTCTACAATCCCAGCATTTAATGCTGTTTTAGCCTCGTTAATATAAACGGTACCCACGAATACATTATCTGAAACCATTGAGAGTAATCCGTTGAAAATATAGAATAAGGACAGTTGATCGTGTGGCTCTGCAGATAATACAAATGAAATAATCGGTTCGAATAATTTTAAATCAATAATAACAGCAACGATTGAGAAGAACACTGTCAGCAATGCAGTAAAAGGCATTGACTCCTGAAATGATTTACCTAACGCGTGTTCATCGGTAATACCACAGAATGCAGTACAAATAATAATGATCGTTAAACCAATAATGCCTACATCGGCAAGGTGTAATGCTAAGCCAATAATTAACCAAATACCAGCAATAGCTTGTACAAGCATTTTTAGTTTATCTTGCTTAGTCATTTTTCGCTCTTTTAGTTGATTGTAACGAGCAAGTACAATCCATACTTTACGAGGTAGTTTATCGCCGTAACCGAATAATTTGAATTTTTCAACAATAAAACAGGTGGCAATACCACAAAGTAATACAGGTAAGCTAACAGGTAAAACGCGTAATAAAAATTCTGTAAATCCCCACTCTGCTTGTGATGCAATAATTAAGTTTTGTGGCTCACCCACCATGGTCATAACACCGCCTAACGCAGAACCGACACCAGCGTGCATTAACAGGCTTCTTAAAAAACCACGAAATTGTTCTAAAATCTCTTTGTGAATTAGAATTTTCTCATCATTGGTAATATCGGTTGAGTCATCAAAACTATTACCTGAAGCAACTTTATGATATACCCCATAGAAACCTGTTCCTACGCTGATGATAACAGCAATTACAGTTAGGGCATCAAGGAAAGCAGATAAGAATGCCGCACTTAAACAGAATGCCAGTGAGAGTGTATTTTTAGAGCGGATAACAACCAGCAGTTTAGTAAAAATATAAAGTAGCAGTTGCTTCATAAAATAAATGCCAGCGACCATAAACATGAGAAGTAAAATAACATCAAAATTCGCAATAATTTCATGTTTAATATGTGTAGGGCTAGTCATACCAATAATAACCGCCTCAATTGTAAGTAATCCACCTGGTTGTAAAGGATAACATTTTAATGCCATTGCAAGAGTAAAAATAAATTCAGCAACAAGAAACCAGCCAGCTGCAAAAGGGCTAATAAAGAAATAAACGAGAGGATTAATAATTAAAAATGCAATAATACAGAGTTTGTACCATTCAGGGCTTTTCCCTAAGAAACTTTTAAAAAAAACATCAAAATGACTCATAATAACCTCAAGCTTTGAAAATAATATTGCAATTGTAATCTAGTTTAGATTAAAGGATAATAGGGACAACTGAATTTTTATTTACAATAATTGATCATAAATAAAAACTGTGTTGAAACATATTGAGGAGCTAATGGAAAACACTAGCATTTTAAAAGCCCAAAGCCCAGCAGCTTTAGCAGAAGAATATCTTGTAAAAAGTATTTGGAATAATCATTTTCCAGCAGATTCTGATCTTCCTGCTGAAAGAGAGCTCGCAGAACGAATTGGGGTAACAAGAACAACATTACGAGAAGTTTTACAACGCTTAGCTCGTGACGGATGGTTACATATTCAACATGGCAAGCCAACAAGAGTAAATAATATTTGGGAAACTGCTGGTCCAAATATAATCAGTACTATTATTAAGCTGGATAAAAATTATCTACCTGTTGTCATTTCAAATGTAGTTTCATTACGCACTCGTATGGCAGAAGCCTATATTCCTGAAGCTGTTAAGTTTTCACCACAAGAGTGTGTAAAATTATTTGACGGATTAGAGAATCTAGAAAATACGGCAACTGCGTATGCGGAGTTTGATTATAAATTGTTCAGGCAGTTTACTTTTTTAGCGAAAAAACCTGTTTATGCTTTGATTTTAAATAGTTTTAAATCTATGTATCATCAAGTCGCTAAAATTTTTTTTAATGATTCGAGTAATCGCCAATTAACCTTAAATTTTTACCGCTCGCTATTGGCTGCTTGTCTTACGGGAGATAGCCAAAAAGCGAGTATTTGTATGGCAAAAAACCGCCAATCTAGTGGCGAAATTTGGAAAAAATTATCCGTAAATGTTCACGAAACTTTAGGTGAACTTTAATAGAAGGTAACACGTTGAACGAAATTATTTTTAGTTTAGAGCCTCAAGATAATGCCCGTTTGAAATCACTTTGCGGTGCATTTGATGGACATTTAGCCTTAATTGAGAAAAGTTTTAACTTGGTTATTTCTCGTCAAGGATTCAACTTTACTATTCAATCGGTAGATGAAAACCGCTATTGTGCAAGTCTGATTCAAAATAGCGTTAAGCTAATCAAACAACTCTACAACGAAACTGCACCAATTAAAGGCAAAATTAAAGAGTTAGATTTAGACGATGTTCATTTAGCGATTCAAGAAAGCCGAATGTTATTACAAAACCAGTGGCAAGCAAGTGCACAAGGTGAAATTGCGATTAAAACCAAACGTGGCGTGATTAAACCGCGAGGCGAACATCAACAAGCCTATCTCCGCAATATTTTAAGCTATGACATTAGTTTTGGTATTGGTCCAGCTGGTACAGGTAAAACGTTTTTAGCCGTGGCGGCGGCAGTCGAATCGCTTGAACGCCAAGAAATTCGCCGAATTTTGCTCACACGTCCAGCGGTTGAGGCGGGAGAAAAGTTAGGCTTTTTACCTGGTGATTTAGGACAGAAAATTGAACCTTATTTACGTCCTTTATATGATGCTCTTTTTGAAATGCTTGGTTTTGAAAAAGCCCAGAAATTAATGGAACGTGGTGTAATTGAAATTGCACCTCTGGCGTATATGCGTGGACGAACGCTAAACGATGCCTTTATTATTTTAGATGAAAGCCAAAACACAACGACAGAACAGATGAAAATGTTTTTAACTCGAATTGGTTTTAATTCCAAAGCGGTGATTACAGGCGATGTTACGCAAGTTGATTTGCCTCGTAGCCAAAGATCGGGTTTAAAACACGCAATGGAAGTGCTAAAAGAGGTACCAGAACTGAGCTTTAACTTCTTTGATAGCAAAGACATTGTTCGCCATCCAGTCGTGGCTAAGATTGTTCAAGCTTATGATGTTTGGGAAGCGATTGATGAAGAACGCAGAGAGCAGCACAAACTTGAAAAATTAGCACTTGAGCAAGAAAAAATCTTAGCACAAGCCCAAATATGATAAGTCAAGCGGTCATATTTACAAATTTTTTTGCAAATATGACCGCTTGCTTAATCTTTCAAATAACAAAAAAGCGGGAATTCAATTCCCGCTTTTATTTTTATCTCTGGATTATAAAATCTCTTTCGCCTTTGCAACTACGTTTTCAACGGTAAAGCCGAATAGTTTGAATAATTGATCTGCAGGCGCTGATTCACCAAAGCTATTCATACCTACAATACGCCCTTCAAAACCAACGTATTTATACCAGAAATCTGCTAATTGAGCTTCAATTGCTACACGCTTAGTTACTGAACGTGGTAGTACAGATTCGCGATATGCTTCGTCTTGTTTATCAAATACATTAGTGCTTGGCATTGATACGACGCGAACTTTTACACCTTCGCTGGCTAATACATCAGCGGCTTTCATTGCTAAGTCCACTTCAGAACCTGTTGCAATTAAGATTAAATCTGGGCAAGTGCCTTTTTCACAGCAATCACGCAAAATATAACCACCACGAGCTGCATTCGCTAGTTGCTCAGTTGTACGTTCTTGTTGAGCAAGGTTTTGACGTGTAAAGATTAATGCTGTTGGACCATCTTTACGCTCCACCGCTGCTTTCCAAGCAATCGCTGATTCTACTTGGTCTGCTGGTCTCCACGTTTCTAAGTTTGGAATTTGACGTAGTGATGCTGTTTGTTCTACAGGCTGGTGTGTTGGACCATCTTCTCCTAAACCGATTGAGTCATGAGTGTAAACGAATAAGACACGTTGTTTCATTAATGAGGCCATACGCACTGCGTTGTGAGCGTATTCATAGAACATTAAAAATGTTGCACCGTAAGGAATAAATCCGCCGTGTAAGGCAATGCCGTTCATAATTGCTGACATACCAAACTCACGTACACCGTAGTTGATATAGTTACCATCTACATTGTGTTCCGCACGGATTGGTTTTGAGCCAGACCATAATGTTAAGTTAGAGCTTGCAAGGTCTGCTGAACCACCTAGGAATTCAGGTAACGTTGGTGCGTATGCTTCGATAGCATTTTGAGATGCTTTACGGCTTGCAATGTTCGCTGGATTTGCCTGTAGTTTTTCAATAAACGCTTTGCTTTCTGCTTCCCAATTTGCAGGTAATTCGCCTGCATTGCGACGTTTAAATTCTGCTGCCAATTCTGGATATGCAGATTCGTAAGCAGCAAATTTTGCATTCCAGTCTTTCTCTGCTAGAGTGCCTTTTGCTTTTGCATCCCACTCTGAATAGATTTCTGCTGGAATTTCAAATGGAGCGTGTTCCCAACCTAAGAATTCACGAGCGGCTGCAATTTCAGCATCGCCTAATGGTGCTCCGTGGCAATCGTGAGACGCTGATTTATTTGGTGAACCATAGCCGATAATTGTTTTACAGATGATTAGGGTTGGGCGTTCTGTTTCTGCTTTTGCATTTTCAATCGCAAATTTGATTTGTTCAGCGTTATGACCATCAACGTTACGAATGACTTGCCAGCCGTAAGACTCAAAGCGCTGAGCTGTATCATCAGTAAACCAACCATCAACGTGACCATCAATAGAAATATTGTTGTCATCATAGAATGCAATTAATTTACCTAAACCTAAGGTGCCTGCTAATGAACAAGCTTCGTGAGAGATCCCTTCCATTAAACAACCATCGCCTAAGAATGCGTAGGTGTAGTGATCGACAATATTATGACCTTCACGGTTAAACTGTGCAGCAAGCGTTTTTTCCGCAATTGCCATACCTACCGCATTGGTAATACCTTGACCTAAAGGACCCGTAGTAGTTTCAACACCTGGTGCATAACCATATTCAGGGTGACCTGGTGTTTTAGAATGTAGTTGGCGGAACTGTTTTAAATCTTCAATAGAAAGATCATAGCCTGTTAAATGAAGCAAGCTATAAATTAACATTGAACCGTGACCATTAGACAGAACGAAACGGTCACGATCTGCCCATTTTGGATTGGTAGGATTGTGTTTTAAGAAATCACGCCATAAAACTTCTGCAATATCCGCCATACCCATTGGTGCACCTGGGTGACCTGAGTTAGCTTTTTGCACAGCATCCATACTTAAAAAACGAATTGCATTCGCAAGCACTTTACGTTCTGCCATTGTGTTACTCCTAATTGAGATGTTATATGAGTTATATATGAAAGGGTGTAGATTTGGATTCTACACTATTTTTTATGAAAAATTCAAAAATATCATATTTAAAATATGATTCTTTATGATTTAATTTGATTTAACAGAAAATAGGATTTTATTTGGCTACAGCCTATTTTAGTGGTTGATCTCAGCTATAAATTTATCTAAAATACACACTCTTTTTAGGCGTTGAGTATGTACTCAACATTTTATTAATCACATATGGTACTTATCAGCGGTAGAAATTCTAACAAGATAAGTGGCGATATGGTCTCGTTAGAGGTTCCCCATAATGAAACAAGGTATTCACCCAGAATATAAAGAAATTACTGCAACTTGCTCTTGTGGTAATGTAGTTAAAACCCGCTCAACAGTAGGTAAAGATTTAAACTTAGACGTATGTGGCAACTGCCACCCGTTCTACACTGGTAAACAACGTGTTGTTGATACTGGTGGACGTGTTGAACGCTTTAACAAACGTTTCAGCATTCCAAGTTCAAAATAATTTAATTATTGCAAACCCCGCAAATGCGGGGTTTTGTTTATGCAAAATAGGTATTTTTCGTATGTTAAGTAAAATTGAAAAACTGATTGATGAAATTAATAAAGTTCATCTAGCTTTCTCACAAGATTACTTTGAAACCAGTAAAATTGAGAAAGTAAACCTTAAACATACTCTTTCTAAAGTACCTATTGAGCATATTCTGGCTTATCGACTAAATCTACATGAGTCAATCAATGATTATTTATATCGTGCAGATTTATATGACATATCTTATTTTTATCGGGTAAAAACATCAGAATCTATTGTTTATAAGATAGAGCGTTTTAATCAATGTAGTGAAGGTTATCCTGTAAATAGTATTCTAAATGATATTTTTGGTGCGAGAGTCATTGTTGATACGGAAACCATCGAAAAAATAATGGAAAGTTTAGATGAATGGAAAGAAAAGTATGGTCTAAAAAATTGGTATTTGCGAGATAAAGAAGAGTATATTGGTATTCATATCTATTTTAAAAATGCAAGCAACTTTTACTATCCTTGGGAATTGCAAGTATGGGATAAAAAGGATGCGGAGAAAAATATTCAAAGCCATCGAAAATATAAGCGTGATTTTGTAAAAAACTAGACCAATTCTAATTACATCAGCAAACCAAGTATTATTGACGACAGTAGTGAGCAGTTCGATAAATTTTAAAACTAAGTAATGATCGTATTGCTATCAAGCTAATTATTTAATGAGACTATCAATGAAAATATTATTTCTACATAAGTGGTTAGTTATGGGAGGAATAGAGCGAATTTTAGTAAATTATCTCTCTATTTTACAGTATGAAGAAGAAATTTATATAGATGTTCTGATTGATTATGATACAGAAAAAAATGTATTCCATCATTTAATACCTAAGAATATTAGTGTCAAATATTTATTTGATGAGCATTATTATTCATATAAAGAGAATTTATATTCTGAAAGAAATATAAGTTGGATAAAAAAACTTAACTATAAACTTCTTAATATAAAGGAAAAGAAAAATAAGAAGAAATGGCTTATGGATCATATTTTAAAAGGAAAATATGATGTTGTGATTAATTTTAGTAACCATTTCGATCCATATATTGATTTTAATAGATTAAGATGCCCTATTATTAGATGGCAACACTTGGCAATAGATAAAATTAGAGACAAAGATATAAACCTATTGGGGAAATATAGTAAGATTGTTACTATTTGTGAAGATATGAGGCTACAGTTGCTAAATTATGTATCCCCAGACAAGCTAGAAGTGTTATTTAACCCGATGGAAACACAGAAAGTTTTGGAACTTTCTAAAGAAAGTATTCCAAATGAATATGAGTATGGTTATTTGATACAAGTAGCTAGACTAGATAAAATAAAAAGACATTCTGATTTAATTAGCATTTTTCATCAATTAGTTAAGAAAGGTAGAAAAGAGAAATTATTGATTATTGGAGATGGGGCGGAATTAAGAAATCTAAAAAATTTAATTAATGAGCTAGGTTTACAAGAAAATTGTTTTCTACTTGGTGAAATAGAAAACCCATATCCGTATATAAAGAATGCCAAATTATTTCTCCATACATCTGAAAGAGAGGGGCTGCCGACTGTTTTGCTTGAGAGTATGATCTTAAATACACCTGTCGTTGCTATGGATTGCCCTACTGGTCCAAGAGAAATCTTAGATGATGGTAAATGTGGTGAGCTTGTTGAAATGGGAGATAATGAAACTTTTGTTGCTAAAACGTTAAGCTTGTTAGAATCGCAGTCAAAAATTGACTTTTATAAATATAATATGAATATTCATATTAAAAAATTTAGTGAAATTGAAATAAAGAGAAAATTTATTTCACTTATTAATCAGATAATAGGATTAAACAATGAAAAAATTTAAAATTGCACTACTTATTAATGAATATTTCGGTGCTTTGGGAACAGGATTCGGCAGATATGGTTTTTTAGCACGTAGATTAGTTGCTAAATACTTAAATAATAATGATATTCAGGTTGACGTTCTATTAAAAAATACATCAAGAAATTTTGGAATGTTTGCTAGAAAGCATATTATTGATGGCGTAAATGTTTATGAAATTCCGAAAAAAGAGTGGTTTGCGAAAAGATGGTTAAGAAATCAAAATTATGATGCGTATTTAACTATTGAAACGACCTTTGACCTGCCAATAATGATTGAACCAGATAAGGAGAAAAAGCTCATTTTCTGGATTCAAGATCCTAGACCATTAAGTGACTGGGATGAAATTAATACTGTAGAACTATTTCCTGAGCCTTGTTATTATGATCAAGCTGCTTATGATAGAGTACATCAACTTTACAAAGATAATAGAATTAAATTTGTTTCTCAAGGTTATTTTTTAAATGATAAAGCTAAAGAGCTTTATCGCTTAGATGATAATATAGATATTACCTATTTACCAAACCCAATTGAAATTGATGAACAGTTTGATGTAACTAGCTATCCTAAAAAAGATATTATTATTTTCTTAGGGCGTATTGAGTCTGTTAAACGAGGTTGGTTATTTTGTGAGATAGCAAAACAATGTCCTGAATATGATTTTTATATGTTAGGACAGACATTCTATGATGCAGAAAGAAATTCTGAAATTATTAATCAATATAAAGATGTTCCTAATCTACATTTTGCTGGTCACGTAGATGGTGAATTAAAGAATCAATATCTAAAAGATGCAAAAATTTTAATTAATACATCTATTCACGAAGCATTGCCTGTGTCATTTTTAGAAGCATTATCTTATGGAACATTGTTGGTAAGCAATCAAAACCCCGAGAATTTAACCTCTAAATTTGGTGTAGATGTGGGTACTGTTTTGGGTGATGGTTTTGAATCTGTTGAGCTTTATGTAAATGCGGTTAGAGAGTTAATGCTAAATGATGAAAAACGCACTAAATTAGTATTAGAAGCAGTGGAGTATATTAAAGAGGTTCATAATATACCGAGATTTATTACTGATATGACACGCATTTTATCTGAAACAGTGAAGAAGGATTAGTATTATGTATAATCATCCTCCTATTTTTATTATTAGCTTAAAAGACTCTACTCGCAGAAAAGAAATTTCAGCACGGCTAAATAGCTTGGAGCTTGACTTTCAGTTCTTTGATGCAGTCTATGGTAAAGCTCTTACTCAAGAGCAGCTAAAACAAATTGATTTTGAATTCTATCCCCAAAAATATGCAGCAAAAAAGCCATTAACATTAGGTGAAATAGGCTGTGCATTAAGCCATATAAAAATGTATGAGCATATTGTTGCTAATAACATTCCTGAAGCAATTATTTTGGAAGATGATGCAATTGTTTCTCTTTATTTTAAGCAAATTTTAAAAGATGTATTAAGAAAGGTTCCTGCTCGCAGAGAAATCATTTTCTTTGATCACGGAAAAGCAAAAGTATTTCCGATTATGCGTAATTTAGTAGAGCGTTATCGTTTAGCTAGATATTTAAAGCCCTCAAAAAATTCTAAACGTTCTATTATTAGAACAACAGCTTATTTAATTACGCAAGATGGGGCGAAAAAGTTACTCAAATGTGCTTATCCTGTCAGATTACCATCTGATTTCTTGACTGGGTTACTTCAAATGACTGATATTCACGCTTATGGTGTAGAGCCTGCTTGTGTTTTTGGTGGGCATATCTCAGAAATTGATGAGATTGAGGATAGATATAAATAAATTGGTATTAAGCTCAATGAAGATCTTCAAAAAATTAATGCTTTTTTTATTAGAGAAAAGAAATATTCTTGATGATAAAATATTGCATACTACAGAAATCAATTCTATTCTCATACGTCCACTTGGTTGGGCGATTGGTGACGCTGTAGTCCATACAGCACATATAAAGCAGCTGAAAAAACGCTATCCTAATGCAAAAATTGGTGTTGTTGTAGCATCTGCTAATAAAGTAATCTATGAAAATTCTCAGCTGGTTGATAGTTATGTGTATAGAAATTTTTTAGATTACATTCGAAATTATAAAAAATGGGATTTGGTTATTGATTTTGAAAATAACTTTAATTCCTCTTCGTTATTAATGGATAGGATTATTAATCCAAAGTATATTGTTATTTTTCGGAAGTATCATAAAAAATATTACAATCTTGAAACCATTCAGAATTATAATTTTCACTACCCGCAAGAGGCTAGTGATAAATTAAGCCATTATTTGTTAAATTCGGGATTTAACGCTAATAATCGTTTATCTATTGAATATAGTGTGCTAAATACTGAGCCAGAATATGATCTAAAAGCATCTCAGATATGGAGGGAGAAAACATTTAGAATACTATTATCTCCTTATGGAAGTAAACGATATATTCCTGTTAGAGAATTAGCAGAATTACTTAATCAATCTGTAACAGACAACATAGAATACATTGATATTATTCTAAGCAATACAGAATTAGCTCAAGAGTATTATCAAAATCTTCAACAATATTGCCCACATCTGAATATTCGATTATCCCCTAAGCAGTCATTGAGTGAATATATCTCTTTAGTGGCGAGTGCAGATTTTGTTATTGCGGTAGATGGCGGTGCTCTACATATTGCGTGTGCTTTTCAAAAGCCGTTATTAAGCTTCTTTGCTAAGAGTATGCCTAATATGGGGGCTTGGGAACCATTATTATTACCTACTACACCTCATTTTAGGGTACTCACAAAAAATGATGTAGGGACAAATTCAAATTTAACAGAAGATTTTGAAATTGCTCAGGCAATTATTTGGTTTAAGAATTATTTAATAGAAAATATAAACTAATATGAAATTAAAAGCTGTTCTACAAAAACTCCGTTTATCACTGGGTAAAAAACTGATTGATATAGAGAAATCAAAAGATTCTTCGTTGAGATTACTGAATAAGATTCTTTTCCTTCGTCAAGATGGGAAGATCGGCGACTATATCGTCAGTTCCTTCGTATTTAGAGAACTCAAAAAGTATAATCCTAATCTAAAAATTGGGGTGGTTTGTGATAAAAAGCAAGCCTATTTATTTGAGCAAAATCCCTATATTGATCAATGTTATCGAGTTAAACGGAAAGATATTTTAGATTATATTCAATGTGGAAAAAATCTATGTCAAGAACAATATGATGTGGTGATTGACCCTACAGTTATGCTAAGAAATCGAGATCTATTGTTACTCCGATTGATCAATGCTAAAAGCTATATTGGTTACAAAAAATCTGATTATCAAATTTTTAATATCAGCTTGGAGCAAGAATGTCATTTTTCTGAACTTTATCAACAAGCATTAGAAAAATTGGGCATTGTGGTTGAAAATATGCAATATGATATTCCTTATCATTCAACTGCAAATGCAGAAATTTGTGATTTCTTAGACCAAAAACAACTAAAAGATTATATTGCCATCAACTTTTTTGGTGCTTCAAGCTCTCGTAAAATCAATGATGAAAATATGGGAAAATATATTTCCCATTTGCAAAAAATTGTTCCAAATAGACCGCTTATATTGCTAAGTTATCCTGATGTGTTGGAAAAATTGAAAGCAATTTCAAAACAATTTGACCAAGTTTTTGTGTTTGATACCAAACATATTTTCCACACGATTGAGCTTATTCGTTATGCGGATTGGTTAATTTCACCAGACACTTCAACCGTCCATATCGCTTCAGGCTTAAATAAAAAAATCATTGCATTATATGGAGATGGACAAGAAAACTGGACACATTGGAAGCCTATGAGCAAAGCAGAAACTCATATTCTATTTTATAAAGAAAATATTAATGAAATTTCACCAGAGCAGATTAAACCTGAATGGCTAAATTAAATGGACTTTCAAAGCCTTAAGCTGTTTCTAGACATCGCCCAAAGCCGTAGTTTTATCCGCAGTGCGGATAAAAATTATATGACTGCCTCAACCCTTACTCGCCATATTCAGCGTATGGAAGAAGAGCTGGGGCAGCCTTTGTTTTTGCGGGATAATAGACAGGTTCATTTGACTGAAGCGGGTGAAAAATTCTTAGAATTTGCAAAACAAGGTTGGACAGAGTGGCAACAGCTCCAGCACAAGCTTTCTCCTTTACACGGGGAGTTGGAGGGGGAGCTAAAAGTATTTTGTTCTGTCACTGCTTCTTATAGCCATTTGCCACCTATTTTATCGCATTTTAGGCAAAAGTATCCGAAGGTGGATATTAAGCTAACCACAGGCGATCCAGCACAAGCACTACACGAAGTGCAATCGCTGACTGCCGATATTGCCATTGCAGGCAAGCCAGAATTGCTACCGAATAATATTATCTTTCATTATATTGATGATATCGCACTTTCCATTATTGCTCCTCGTGTTGCTTGCCAAGCTACACAGTTTCTACAACAATCGCCGATTGATTGGAAAAAGATTCCCTTTATTCTTCCAGCGAATGGACCAGTCAGAAAACGTATTGACCGCTGGTTTAAAGAGCAAAAAATTAAAGAGCCGAGAATTTATGCCACCGTAACAGGGCACGAGGCAATATTGCCGATGGTTGCACTTGGTTTTGGTGTGGCGTTGTTGCCTGATGTGGTGATTAAGCATAGCCCAATGAATAATCAAGTTTCTTATCTGAATTTACCCTCGCCTATTACACCTTTTGAACTTGGAGTCTGTGTTCAGCAAAAGCGTCTGCAAGAACCGATTATTCAGGCATTTTGGGCACTTTTGTCTAAAACCACATAATAACAAGCGGTCAGATTTTTATAAAAATTTGCAAAATAGATCAAAAATTAGACCGCTTGTATAAAAAATAAAGGTGCATTTCTGCACCTTTCGTTATTATTGGACGGTTGCTTTCGCTCGTGTTTTTTTCACTTTGATGTCCGTTTTGGATAACAGCTCAATACCCATTGGTGGGTTTTCAAGAGCAATTGCCAGTACTTCATCAATGGTTTCCACTGCGTGAATGCTTAATGCAGCTTTGGCATTTTCTGGGATTTCCTCTAAGTCTTTTTCATTCTCTTTTGGAATAATAACGGTTGTAATGCCCCCTCGATGAGCAGCCAGTAATTTCTCTTTTAATCCGCCGATTGGTAACACTTTACCCCGTAAGCTGATTTCACCCGTCATCGCCACTTCTTTGCGAACAGGATTGCCGGTTAGGCTTGAAATTAGTGCGGTACACATTGCAATACCTGCACTTGGTCCATCTTTCGGTGTTGCTCCATCTGGCACGTGCACGTGAATGTCTCGTTTTTCGTAGAAATCTTCTGCAATGCCTAATTTTTCTGCTCGAGAACGCACAACTACCATTGCTGCTTGAATAGACTCTTTCATTACATCGCCTAGTGAGCCGGTGTAAGAAAATTTGCCTTTACCAGCAACCGAAGCGGTTTCAATGGTAAGTAAATCACCGCCAACTTCGGTCCACGCTAAGCCTGTGACCTCGCCAATGCGGTTTTGATTATCCATTTTGCCGTAATCAAAACGTTTTACCCCTAAATAATCTTCAATGTTGTTCTCAGAAACTGTAATTGATTTTAATTTTTTATCTAACACTAAGGCTTTTACGGCTTTACGGCAGATTTTAGCAATTTCACGTTCAAGCCCACGCACGCCTGCTTCACGTGTGTAGTAGCGGATAATGCTTAAAATTGCACTATCTTCAACTGTGAGCTCGCCCTCTTTTAGTCCGTTATTTTCTTGCTGTTTAGCCAATAAGTGATCACGGGCAATGTGCATTTTTTCATCTTCGGTATAGCCTGAAAGACGAATCACTTCCATACGGTCTAGCAACGCTGGCGGAATATTCATTGAGTTTGAAGTTGCTACAAACATTACATCAGATAAATCATAATCTACTTCTAAATAGTGATCGTTAAAGGCTTTATTCTGCTCTGGATCTAGCACTTCAAGTAACGCTGAAGCTGGGTCTCCACGCATATCCTGTGCCATTTTATCTATTTCATCTAATAAGAATAGTGGATTACGCACGCCAACTTTCGCCATTTTCATCATTAGGCTACCTGGCATTGAGCCAATGTAAGTGCGGCGATGTCCTCGAATTTCCGCTTCATCACGCACGCCACCTAACGCCATACGCACATATTTACGGCCTGTTGCATTCGCAATAGATTGTCCAAGCGAGGTTTTACCTACGCCTGGCGGGCCAACTAAGCAAAGAATTGGGCCTTTTAATTTATTTAAACGGCTTTGTACCGCAAGATATTCCACAATGCGATCTTTCACTCGTTCTAAACCGTAGTGGTCTTTGTCTAGCACTTCCTGAGCTTGTGCTAAATCTTTTTTTACGGCGGATTTTTTATGCCAAGGCATTTGTAAAATCCAGTCGATATAAGTACGCACAACCGTCGCTTCAGAAGAGTTTTGTGGCATAGCTTTTAGTTTTCTAAATTCACCATCAAGTTTGTCTTTAACTTCTGTGGGTAATTTAGTCGCATCAATTTTCTCTTTGAGCTTATCTAATTCGCTTTGCTCAACGTCATCGCCATTACCCAGCTCTTTTTGAATTGCTTTGATTTGTTCATTGAGATAGTAATCACGTTGGTTTTTCTCCATTTGCTGCTTCACACGGTTACGGATACGGGTTTCAGTTTCAAGCGTGTCCATTTCCGTTGCCATTGCAATTAATAAGCTTTCAAAACGAGCGACCAGATTGAGTTGCTCTAGCAGTTCCTGTTTTTTCTTTACAGGGGAAATTAAGTTAGAGGCTATAGTATCGGCTAAACGGTCTTCATGCGTAATTTTTTGCAATTTAGGAATAATTTCCGCTGGAATTTTTTTATTGTTTTTAACGTAATTTTCAAATTCGGTCAGAGTTGTTTTGGCAATGGCTTTTAATTCTTCATTATCTTCATCATATTCAGAATAAAGCGGTTGAATGGCTGCCCAAAAACCATTTTCATCATCATAGATTTGTTCGATTTTTGCCCGAGTTTGCCCTTCAACTAACACCTTCACAGTGCCGTCTGGCAAGTTTAACATTTGAATGATATTCGCTGTTATGCCAACCGAATACATATCATCTTTACTCGGTTCTTCTTTATTCGGATCTTGTTGGGTAACTAAAAACAGTTGTTTATTTGAATCCATCGCCGAGCGTAGGGCTTGAATTGATTTTTCACGACCTACAAATAACGGCATCACCATATAAGGGAAAACCACCACATCACGCAATGGAAGTAGTGGTAATTCAATCGCTTTCTTTTTTCTTGGTGCCATAAATTTGCTCTCTCCTAAAATCTCGTTATCCCATTATGAGGATGAATTTAGGAAAAACAAGGGAAAATTTGATTTATATTAAAAAAACTCAACATACCAAAACAGTAGGTTCTAGCAATTTAATCAATCGTTAAATTCAGCAGAGTTTGCCCTAATTCTTGCTTGACATTAAATGGGAATGCAAGCAGAATTCTCGCAAATTTTAATCTTCAGGGCAGGGTGAAATTCCCGATCGGCGGTAAAGTCCGCGAGCGAAACGAAAAAGGTTTGGCAGGAACTGGTGAAACTCCAGTACCGACAGTATAGTCTGGATGGAAGAAGAGGTTATTATGTGGAAAGCACGGCGCAAGCGGTGGTTTTTCATTCCTTTTTTGCAAGCCTTGAGATCGTGAGATTTCAAGGCTTCGTTACTTTTAGCACAAGTAAAATTTTTATGAAATTTAACCGCTTGTGGTTAAAAGTGATCTATTCATCACGCCCTCCATTTATCAAAATACTATATGAAAGACGCACAATATATGGCTTATGCCATTGAACTTGCCAAGAAAGCAAAAGGCTGGACGAATCCAAATCCTTTAGTGGGTTGTGTGATTGTGAAAGATGGCAAAATTGTTGCTAGTGGCTATCACGAAAAGTATGGTGAGTGGCATGCCGAACGTAATGCGATTTTACGCTCCGAGCAAGATTTAAACGGAACAACAGCTTATATTACCCTTGAGCCTTGCTGCCATCACGGACGAACGCCACCTTGTTCTAATTTATTGATTGAGCGAGGAATTAAAAAGGTGTTTATCGGGTCTCGTGATCCGAATCCTCTTGTTTCAGGTAAAGGCATTGAGCAGTTAAAAGCGGCTGGGATAGAAGTAATTGAAGATTTTATGCGTGCGGAGTGTGATGAGCTAAATCCCATTTTCTTTCACTACATTCAAACTAAACGCCCTTATGTGTTGTTGAAATATGCAATGACGGCAGACGGCAAAATAGCTACCTACACGGGCGAATCAAAATGGGTTACGGGCGAACAAGCACGAGCGAAAGTGCAAGAAACTCGCCATCAGTACAGCTCAATTATGGTTGGTGTAGAAACGGTGTTGGCGGATGACCCGATGTTAAATAGCAGAATGCCTAATGCAAAACAACCCGTCAGAATTGTCTGCGATAGTCAGTTAAGAACGCCACTAGATTGCAAATTGGTACAAACCGCCAAAGCATACCGCACAATCATTGCGACAACCAATAATAATGCGGAAGCTCACAACGCATACCAACAATACGGTGTGGAAATTGTGGTAACAAAAGCTGATAACAAGCGGGTAGATTTGCTTAATCTTTTGCAAAAACTAGGCGAAATGCAAATTGACAGCCTGTTGATTGAAGGCGGCTCAAGCTTGAATTTTAGTGCATTAAAAGCAGGTTGTGTAAACCGAGTGCATTGCTATATTGCCCCCAAATTGCTTGGTGGAAGAGATGCTAAAACGCCGATTGGGGGCGAGGGGATTGGCAATTTAGCTCAAGCAGTAAAATTAGAATTGAAATCTACAGAGCAGGTTGGTGAAGATCTTTTATTGGATTATGTGGTTAAGTAGGGAAGAAAAATGTTCACAGGCATTATCGAAGAAGTTGGTCAAATCGTGCAAATTAAAAAACAGGGTGAGTTTGCCGTGGTTGCGGTAAAAGCTAAAAAAGTGCTTACGGATGTGCAATTAGGCGATAGTATTGCGGTAAATGGTATTTGTTTGACGGTCACTTCTTTTACGAAAGAACAATTTACCGCCGATGTGATGTCAGAAACGCTAAAACGCACATCGCTTGGTGAGTTGGGCATCAATAGCCCAGTCAATCTTGAGCGTGCAATGGCGGCAAATAGGCGTTTTGGTGGGCATATTGTATCGGGGCATATTGATGGTATTGGCTCAGTTGTCGAAATTACTCCAGTAGATAATGCTATCTGGTATCGCATCAAAACCGCACCGAAATTAATGCGTTATATTATTGAAAAAGGCTCAATTACTATTGATGGAATTAGTTTAACAGTAGTTGATGTGAATGACGAATCATTTCGTGTATCGATTATTCCGCATACGATTAAAGAAACAAATTTAGGCTCGAAAAAAATCGGTAGCCTTGTGAATTTAGAAAACGATATTGTCGGTAAATATATCGAACAGTTTTTATTGAAAAAAGAACCTGAAAACCCACCGAGTAAACTAACGATTGATTTTCTAAAAAATGCAGGATTTTAAAAGGATAAATAATGTTTAAATTTTCAACTGTAGAAGAAGCTATTCAAGCAATTGCCGCAGGTAAAATTATTTTAGTCAGTGATGATGCAGATAGAGAAAACGAGGGTGATTTTATCTGTGCGGCGGAGTTTGCTACGTCAGAAAATATTAATTTTATGGCGAAATATGGTAAAGGATTGATCTGCACGCCGATTTCTTCAGAGATTGCTGAGAGATTGGATTTTCACCCAATGGTGGTGATAAATAAAGATAATCATCAAACAGCGTTTACAGTTTCTGTCGATCATATTGAAACAGGTACTGGTATTTCGGCTTTTGAGCGTTCTTTAACGTGTATGAAGATGTTAGATGAACATTCAAAAGCAGAAGATTTCCGCCGTCCAGGACACGTTTTCCCTTTAGTGGCAAGAGAGGGCGGCGTATTAGTGCGTAATGGGCACACGGAAGCAACGGTAGATTTAGCTCGCCTTGCAGGCTTAAAACCAGCAGGGCTTTGTTGTGAAATTATGTCAAAAGATGGCTCGATGATGCAAATGCCCGAACTCCAAGCCTTTGCGAAAGAGCATAATATGCCGTTTATTACCATTCAGCAGTTGCAGGAGTATCGTAGAAAACACGATAGTCTAGTTGATGAGGTCTCGGTTGTGAATATGCCGACTAAATATGGTGAATTTAAAGCCCATAGCTTTGTGGAAACTTTATCTGGCAAAGAACACGTCGCTTTAGTAAAAGGTGATATTGGCAATGGCGAAAATGTGTTATGCCGTATTCATTCAGAATGTTTAACAGGCGATGCGTTTGGTTCACAACGTTGCGATTGTGGACAACAATTTGCCGCCGCGATGAATCAAATAGAAGCAGAAGGCAGAGGTATCGTACTTTATTTACGTCAAGAAGGGCGAGGTATTGGCTTAATCAACAAACTGCGTGCTTATGAATTGCAAGACAGAGGAATGGATACGGTGGAGGCCAATCTTGCACTAGGCTTTAAAGATGATGAGCGTGAATACTACATTGCGGCTCAAATGTTTGAAAAACTGGGTGTGAAATCTATTCGTTTATTAACTAATAACCCAGCAAAAATTGAAGGGTTAATTGAGCAGGGCTTAAATGTAGTCGCCCGTGAGCCAATTATGGTTGAACCAAACAAACATGATTTAGAATACCTCAAAGTAAAACAGCATAAAATGCGACATATGTTTAATTTTTAATGAAAATTCTCTGGTACAAGGGTAATTTGCAAACATTTAGTGAAAAATGACCGCTTGTCGCTCTTAATTGAAATATCAAATTTATTTTTAAAGTAAGGAAAACAAACAATGGCAACATTTCAAGGTAACTATATTGCAACAGGCTTAAAATTTGGTATCGTGGCAACTAATTGGCATAAAATTTTTATCGATCAGCTATTAAATGGTGCGATTGATAAGCTATTGCGTCACGGTGTAGAGGCAGAAAACATTGACACCGTTTGGGTGCCAGGGGCATTAGAGATTTCGATTGCGGCGAAAAAAATGGCACAAAGTGGTAAATATGATGCGATTATCTGTTTAGGTGCGGTGGTGCGTGGTGCAACTAGCCATTATGATGTGGTGGTAAATGAATCTGCAAAGGGGATCAGCACTACGGCATTAGAAACGGGCGTGCCAATTATCAACGGTATTTTAACGGTAGAAAATCTAGAGCAAGCGATTGAACGTTCAGGCACTAAAGCAGGCAATAAAGGCGAAGAGTGTGCAATGGTTGCGATCGAAATGGCTAACCTATTAAAGGCATTATAGTTTGATTGCTTAAAAAATCCCCTTAGAATTTAGCATTCTAAGGGGATTTTTTATTTCTTTCTCAACAGTAAGCTGCCGATAAAACAGAGCAGACTTAGCCCATAAATCAACCAAGTGCCAAATTGTTTGAAAGGCGTATCGCCTTTGGTTGGCTGAATGGTTGCAGTAAGTACATCAGCAGTGAATTGCGGTAGTTGATGTACCACTTTCCCTCTCGGATCAACAACTGCAGTAATGCCAGTATTTGCCGCACGTAAAAGCGGTTTGCCTAGTTCTAAAGCTCGCATTCTTGCTATTTGGAAATGTTGCCAAGGACCGATACTTGAACCGAACCAGGCATCATTTGTAATGGTTAAGAGATAATCCGCATTCTGGCTTTTTTGGTTTTGTTGAACTTGATGACCAAAAATAATTTCATAGCAGATTGCCAGATTAAAACGATGATTTTTAGCAATAATGGGGTTTTGAATAAAATGACCTTGCGAAAGATTGATCGGCAGAATAAAGACTTCTCGCATCCAATTTAATATTGAGCCGAATGGCACATATTCGCCAAATGGGACGAGATGGTGCTTGTTATAGCGTTCATTTTTGTGTAAATCATAAGCCTTATCTTGCCCTAATAGTACTGCACTGTTAAATAATTCTTGTTTTTCATTTTCATAGAGTGTGCCGATGATAATCTCGCTATTGTTTTGATAAGAGAGATTATCCCAGGCCTCTAAAATGCCAACAATTTGATTTTCAAGAGAAGGAATCGCAGATTCAGGCAGAATAATGACATCGCTGCTGTCTAAATGGGGCAGAATTAATTGTTCGTAGGTTTGAACGCTATGGTTAAAATGCTTCGGATCCCATTTCATTTTCTGCTCAATATTGCCTTGCACTAGACTTATGACAAGCGGTTGTTTTTCTTCATTAATTTGCACAAAGTTGAGAAAACGAGTGGCAACGCTTATCGAAAGAATGACCGATAGTATGGCAAAGGACGAAGCAATGCGACACTCTTTTTTCACTATATTGACTAAATAGCTACTTGTTACTATGACAAGGAAAGTTAATCCCTCTACCCCGAAAATGGGGGCAATGCCCGCAAATGGGCTATCAATCAAACTATAACCAAATTGTAACCAAGGAAAGCCAGTAAATACCGCGCCACGTAAATATTCGGTGAAAGTGAAAATGGCCGCAAGAGCAAACGGATTATTTAGCTTGAGTTTGTATGAGAGAAAGCTAAAGAGCAAATTATAAATGGCTAAATAGCAAGCCAGTAGCAAAACAGCGAGATAGCTTAGCGTAACTGGTATGCCACCAAATTGAGTCATACTCACGGACACCCAGTTCACACCAGTGCAGAAATAACCGATAGACCAAGCAAATGTTGCCCATAATGCTGTTTTTTTGTGTTCAAGTGTGGCTGCCCACATTAAGCCAGTACTTGAAACAAAAGCAATGATCCAAATATCAAAAGGGGAGTAGGCAAGAGTACCTAATGCCCCTAGCAACAGAGCCGTAATACAAGCGGTTAAAATTGGGGGATTTTTTGCAAAATTCATCATCTAGTTAAGTAAATAAGAGGGCACGTCTAAAGGTGCCTTTTTAAATTATCGATTATTCTTCTTCGCTTTGCGAACGTTGTTCCATTTTCTCTAAGTGTTCATCGGAAAAGGTCACTCGTAGCTGAATTAACTGGCGGCTATTTGCAGAAGTCACCTTAAATTCTAGCCCATCTAACTCAATTTGTTCGCCTTGTTTAGGGAAGTAGCCAAAGGCTTTCATTACAAGCCCACCAATGGTGTCTGCCTCTTCATCGTTAAAGTGAGTATAGAAAAACTCATTGAATCTCTTAATATCAGTGAGGGGCAACACGGCATAAGTGTGTCTTGAAAGTTGGCGAATGGGTGTCACTTCTTCTTCGTCGAACTCATCATCAATATCACCAACAATTTGTTCAAGGATGTCTTCAATCGTCACTAAACCTGATACTGCTCCAAATTCATCTACGACGATTGCCATATGAAAACGCTCAGAGCGGAATTCTTTTAACATCCTGTCTAATCGTTTACTTTCTGGCACAATAACGGCAGGGCGAAGGATTTCTTGCAGATTAAATGGCTCAGAATCAGAGCGTAGGAATTTGAGTAAATCTTTTGAGTGGAGAATGCCTTCGATTGTATCTTTCTCGTCACGCACAACAGGGAAGCGAGAGTGTGCAGACTCAACAATCACATCAATAAAGGTTTCTAAAGGCTCATTAGCATCAATAAATACAATTTGTGAGCGGGGAATCATAATATCGCGAACACGCAATTCAGAGATCTCCATTACACCTTCAAGCATCTCTTTGGTTGCACTGTCAATTAGCTCGTTTTCGACAGAATCTCGGATTACCTCAACTAAATCTTCACGGTTTTTAGGCTCATTTTGAAAAAGATTACCAAATAGCGTGTGTAAAATGGATTTTTTTTCTGATTTTTCCGTTGTATTGATATTTACACTTTGCTGTTCATCACTCATAGTTTTGTTCCAGTTAAATAAATTACGCCTATAATAAGCAAATTCAATAACAAATCAAATAAAACATTGCTATTTCTATTCAAATTAGCATAGGATAGGCACGATTTATTATGTTAGGAGTTTGAAATGAAATTAACCAAAATGGCATTAGCGATCGCGACTTTAGCGGTAAGTTCTATCGGGGTAGCGGGTACATTAAGTTCCTCACCAATGGTAGAAATTTTAGCGTTGGATGGAAAAAAGATGAAAGTAGGCACTACTTCAGTACAAATAAGTGAAAATAAAACTCACCAAGTGGTAGTGGAAGTGGCTGGAACAATTGGCGACGATTTCTTTACGTCAGAGCAAATTATTTTGACCTTTCAAGGAACAGCAGAAAATGCCAAGATTGAAATACCAAGATTGAGCTCAAAGTTGGATCTTCGCAAATTCCAAGAGAATCAAGCAATCACCATTAAAACAGATTCTGGAAAAGTGATTTCCCATAAGCAAGACTTGTTAAAAGGTGAAGGCTTTTTAGCAAAAACCAGAGTGGAAGAAAATCTAAGCAAATATAATTTAGCTAAAAAAGTAGCGTCTGTTAAAACGTTTGCGACTGCACCACTTGAAGCAAAAGGACAAATTGTTGTAGATACAAACAAAGTTTCAGAATCTGAATTACAGCTTTTATTCCAAAAAGCAGATAAACAAACGCAAAAACGTTTCCTAGATTGGGTGGAAAAAAACGTAAAATAATTCTATTCTAATCAACAAGCGGTCATTTTTAGTTAATTTTTTGCAAAAAATGACCGCTTGTACGCTCAGACTTACCAGCAATAATAGCAGTAAGGTATGCCCCAATATCGCTCTCTATCATAATTCCAACGTATTTCTTCCAGCTCTAATTGTGACTTATAGTTTTGCCAAGCCATTTTGTAACAAGCTTGAAACATCGGATCATTCACTGCTTTAGCATAACGTTTTTTAAATGCCGCTTCTTCTTTCTCTGTTTGGCTTAGGGGTGGATTAAATTGTTGATATAGGAGCTCCGCCGTTTCTGCATCACACTTTTTTGCCAGTTGCACCTGTAAATCTTGTTCTGCTCGTACTTGTTTTGCTCGGCGTTCAGCTTGTTGTTCAGGCGTGAATATACACGCAGTTAATATGAATGAAAGCGAGAGCGGTAAACTCAATTTTACTATGTTCATATCCAAATCCTCTAATTGAAGTGGTTGTTTATTATACTGATGCTTGCTCGCATTCTTCAAGCTCATCAGCCATTGCGCTTAGGGCATCACGAGATAATTGCGCAAGTGCCTTATAAAATCCGCTATCAAAGGCTTCAACTTTGCCTAAGAACTGACTGATACAAGGGAGTAAAAATTGCTCAAACAATGCTTTTTGTGCGAGGGTAGAATCTAGATTATCTTCAATCCACGAAGCGGTTAAAAGTAATAATGCAATATGATCTTCCTTTTCTAATTCAGGCATTGCTCGTTCTTGACGAAATGCGACAAAATCTGCAACGGATAAACCATAGGCTGAAATTGTTGTAGCAATAGCCCCATTTTCTGCAAAAAGTGCTTGATAGCTTGTTTCTAATTGCGTAGGGTTAGCACTCTTTTGCAAAATATTCAATGCATTTTCGCTTTGTGCATCGGTGCTTAATGCCCAGTGTTGGCGTAATCCGCCTTGAGCAAGCCAGTTAAATGTGCCTGCTAGAATGGGATCTGTTGGGTTGCGGTAAAATAAATTGCCGAACAGGCGGCAAAGTAGTGAAAAATCGTTAATGGTTATTTCGCTCATAGTCTTAGATTGAGAATTAAAGTGCTATTAGTATAGCAGAACATAAGAGAGGACAGAATGAAATATATTGGTGCACACGTGAGTGCTTCAGGTGGTGTAGAAAAGGCGGTTCTTCGTTCAGTAGAAATTGAAGCAAACGCCTTTGCATTATTTACTAAAAACCAACGTCAGTGGCAAGCACCACCACTCAATGCCGATACGATTGAAAAATTTAAGCGGTTTTGTGCAGCACACCATTTTTCAGCAGAACAGATTTTACCACACGATAGCTATTTGATTAATTTAGGTAGCCCAGAAGCAGAGGCATTAGAAAAGTCTCGCACTGCATTTATTGATGAGATGGCAAGAGCTAATCAGCTTGGTTTAAAATTACTGAACTTCCATCCAGGCTCACACCTAAAGAAAATTTCAGAATTGGATTGTTTGGCTAGAATTGCAGAATCTATCAATATTGCAGTGGAGGCTGTGCCAAATGTTATTGCCGTAATTGAAAATACGGCAGGGCAGGGTTCTAATTTGGGGTGGCATTTTGACCATTTAGCAAACATTATTGAACAAATAGAAGATAAAAGCCGAGTCGGGGTATGTTTAGATACCTGTCATTTATTTTCTGCGGGTTATGATATTAGTTCGTACGAAAGAAGTGAAAACGTATTTAACGATTTTAACCAAACAGTTGGTTTTGATTATTTAAGAGGTATGCACTTAAATGGCTCAAAAACGTCATTAGGTAGCCGAGTGGATAGGCATCATACTTTAAAAGAAGGCACAATTGGTACAGAAGTATTTGCATTTATTATGCAAAACCCAAATTTCGATCGCATTCCACTTATTTTAGAGACAACTTCGCCTGAAATTTGGGCAGATGAAATAAAATTTCTTCGCACCTTAGAACTAAAATAGGTTGTATAGGTCAGATTAGTCTGTCTAGAGCAATCCAGACATTTGTTTTTTATATTGTTCTAGCGAGATGAGATATTAATTATGAAGAGCCCCCTTTTTGTCACAATTATAAAACCGTTATTTATTATTTTCATTTTTGCTTTTGGGGGCATTTATTCTTCCACTGCCGTCGCTAGTTTAAGCACAAAGAAAGCCATACCAAATAAAATTATTGCAAGTAAGGCAGAAAGATTATCTCAGCATTCTATCTCAAAAAAACTCCCTAAGAATTCCCCTCGTTTAGAACAGCCTTCTAACAGTGTAAGTCGTATTAATTATGTTTATCGTAATTGGGCTGGTACACGTTATCGTATGGGCGGCACAACTAAAGCAGGTATTGATTGCTCTGCGTTTGTCCGTGAAGTAATGGACAAAGCCTTCAATAAATATGTACCCCGAACAACTGCAGAGCAACGTAGCCTTGGTCGTTCAATTTCAAAATCAGATTTACGTCCAGGCGATTTAGTTTTCTTTCGTAAAAATAACCACGTTGGTGTTTATATTGGTCACGGTAAATTTGTTCACGCCAGTTCTAGCCGTGGTGTGACTACCAGTTCATTATCAGAAAGCTACTGGTCAAGAACTTACACTCAGTCTCGCCGAATAATTTAATCTTTACTTTATAATTATAAGAACAAGGCTAAATTTAAATGAAGTGCCTTTTTCGTTTATTATTTAGGCTGCAGGTAGCTTAGTCTGTGTAAATGTTCCACGAGTACGCATTTGATGCACAACATTTGTGATTACACCAGAGATGCTCACTTCGCTCCAATCTGTAATTCTCAGGTTTTTCTCGCTGATCTCTAATGAAAATAATATTTTTTCATTAATGTCTTGTTCGTTCTTAATTTCATTAAAGAATTGGTAGAATTTGTATTCACCATTTTTCTCAAGAACTAATAAATCATTAACTAAATATTGATCGGTCTTTTCGACAATGAGTAAATCATCAAGCTCAATTCCCCAGGCAATTAAATTTGGATTTTTAATATGAATAAAAAATGTATCTGTCGGACGTTTAATACATAATGAATTAAGATCGAGTTTTACAGAACGGTTGCTATTAAAGTCCCGATAAAGTGGAATAGCTTGGTGTGATAACGCTTGAGTTGAAATTTGTTTTAATGAAGCCATTGCAGAATCCTTTTTCTGTATTTTTATACAGGTGCATTTTACTGGGTAAAAAAACAGTGTCAATAATTTATTTAAAAATTTTTGTAAATTTAACGGCTATTTTGACCGCTTGTAAGGCTTTGTATAAGCATAAAAAAAAGCACCCAGTGTGGGTGCTTCTTAGCGTTAAAAGCTGTTATTATAGGCTTTCAGTGAAAGTACGGGTAATAACATCGCGTTGCTGTTCAGGTGTTAATGAATTGAAACGAACGGCATAACCTGAAACACGAATCGTTAATTGAGGATATTTTTCAGGGTTTTGGATGGCATCTTCTAATGTTTCACGGCGTAAAACATTTACGTTTAAGTGCTGACCGCCTTCTACTTTAATGGTTGGAGCGACATTCACAGGAACTTCACGATATGCAATGTCGCCTAATTCGCTGATGGCAACGATTTGATCTTCTTGGTAGCCTGCTTTAGCTGCTAAGCAGCGAGCTTCATTTTTAGCTTCATCTAATAACCAAAAAGAGTTTAGTAAGTTGCTGTTTGCTGATTCGGTGATTTGTACGCCTTTGATCATTTTAGTTCTCCTATAGAGTGAAATTAAAAATTACGAAAAAATTTTAAAAATTCAAATTTATTTGAAAATCATTGTACCTTTTTTGAGATAAAAAGCGATAAAAATTTAACCATTTTTCGCTTAAATTATTTTACTTGTATGAAATATAATCAAATGTGAGCATTTTTATGAAAACTTGGACTGAAGCCTTAGGTGAAGAAAAGCAAAAAAACTATTTCCAGCAGATTTTGAAATATGTTCATAATGAACGATTGCTAGGAAAAACTATATATCCTCCTCAGCGTGAGGTATTTAGTGCATTTGCCTTAACTGAGTTTAGTGATGTAAAAGTGGTGATTTTGGGACAAGATCCATATCACGGACCAAATCAAGCACACGGATTAGCATTTTCGGTGAAACCGCCAGTCGCACCGCCGCCTTCGTTAGTCAATATGTATAAAGAATTAGCGGACGATATTGCAGGCTTCCAAATTCCTCGCCACGGTTACTTGGTGGAATGGGCGAAGCAAGGCGTGTTTATGCTTAACACCAGTTTAACGGTAGAACAGGGCAGAGCAGGCTCGCATTCACAAATTGGTTGGGAAATGTTTACCGATAAAGTGATTGCACAATTAAATGAACATCGTGATAATTTGGTATTTATTTTATGGGGCAGCCACGCCCAGAAAAAAGGGCAGTTTATTGACCGTAACCGCCATTTCGTGCTGACTTCACCACACCCTTCGCCACTTTCGGCCTATCGTGGTTTTTTTGGCTGTAAACATTTCTCAAAAGCAAATAATTACTTGATTTCAAAAGAAATATCCCCAATTAATTGGCAACTACCTATTGAAATTTAATTGTTTATTTAAAGGAGAAAAAGATGGAATTTGATTTACCGATTTTAGGTGCTGCATTTGCAATATTGGTGTTGGTAGCATTAAGTTCAACCATCAAAATTGTGCCACAAGGTTATCATTGGACAATCGAACGTTTTGGACGTTACACCAAAACCCTTACACCGGGACTAAATATTGTTTTACCTTTTATTGATAGAGTTGGACGAAAAATCAATATGATGGAACAGGTATTAGATATTCCATCGCAAGAAGTTATTTCTCGTGATAATGCCAGTGTGTCTATTGATGCAGTCTGCTTTGTTCAAACCATTGATGCTCGTCGGGCAGCTTATGAAGTGAATAATTTAGAACAGGCGATTGTCAATTTAACAATGACAAATATGCGTACTGTGTTAGGTTCGATGGATTTAGATGATATGCTTTCACAACGTGATGTCATTAATAGTCGCTTGCTCTCGATTGTTGATGAGGCAACCAATATTTGGGGCGTAAAAGTAACTAGAATTGAAATTCGTGATGTTCGTCCGCCAAAAGAATTAGTGGCTGCGATGAACGCTCAAATGAAAGCTGAACGCAATAAACGTGCAGATATTTTGGAAGCAGAAGGTATCCGACAAGCTGAAATTCTACGTGCAGAAGGTGAAAAGCAATCTCGTATTTTAAAAGCTGAAGGGGAACGCCAAGAAGCATTCTTACAAGCGGAAGCTCGTGAACGTGCAGCGGAAGCGGAGGCAAAAGCAACTCAAATGGTATCTGACGCTATTGCAAAAGGGGATACTACCGCAATTAATTATTTCATTGCTCAAAAATACACTGATGCATTAAAAGATATTGGTTCGGCAGAAAACAGTAAAGTAGTGTTAATGCCTCTCGAAGCGGGCAATTTAATTGGTTCTGTTGCAGGTATTGCTGAATTATTAAAAAACACTAAAAATAGCAGTAAGTAGTTCTGCTTTTAGCAAGGAGAAAATATGGATTGGCTATTTAACTGGAGTAGTTGGTTAATTTTAGGCTTTGTATTGCTTGCTTTAGAATTAATTATTCCAGGCGTATTGATTATGTGGTGGGGATTTTCTGCCATTTTGCTGGCAATACTGGTTTGGCTATTGCCTGATTTATCTGTGAGTATTCAAATTAGTGGCTTCGCTATTCTAGCCATTGTCTTTAGCTTGATTTGGTGGAAATATCAACATACTAAAGATAAACAAGATGATAAATCTACATCGCTCAATTCAAGAGAGCAATCAATGATTGGTATGCAAGGTATAATTGTTGAAATACTGGAAAATGGCGTTGCTAGAGGTAAGTTTGGCGATACCACTTGGCGAGTGATGGGAATAGGGCTTAATTTAGGTGATAAAGTACAGGTTCAACGTGTTGATGGGATTACGTTGTATGTAACTAAAATGGTAGAATAATTTAATACAAGCGGTTATTTTTTATATTATTTTTGCTCTTTTAAAATAAAACCTTGAATTTATTCAAGGTTTTATTCTTATAAAAACAAGTAGGATAATTTTATTGAAAATTATGTCATATTTTATTTGTTTACCATAGCTCTTTCAGTTCTTGTTCTATCTTTTCAAATAGTTCATAGCGTTTTTTATACATAGAGCGTTTTTTACTCGGAATTGTGCTTAATTCTTTTATCTCAACTATAGTCGGTAATCGCCAATAATTATTAGAATTTAAAGTTCCTCCATTTTCTTGCCAAAATAGATTATAATTAAACAATAATTTAGAGTGATCATTCCAGCGATATTTTGCTTGGTTTTTATGATGAATGCCTAAAAGTTCTAAATTTAAGTATTGAGCTATCAGCTTAAATATATTTACTAGCATAAACATTGGACGAACACCATATAATTGTTTAGTTGCAGATTTAATTAATGACTGGGAGAATTCAGTATTGGGTCCTTGAATAGATGAAATCAAGAGTTGATCTTTACTTAAAAAAGTAAAAGATGAATCATAAATATGTTCTTTTTGGTTGTTTTGAATATTTAGTGAAAAAAAGCCTTCTAGCGGATCTATTTGGTTAATACTAAGGTAGATGCTTACTTCATCATTCAGTGTAATTAAACATATTTCTCTATCTTCTACTAACTGATTACAATAGGCTGAACCAAATAGCTTTTCTGCACAATTAAAGTGAGTGATAATTGCATTTAATCGTTCTTTCTTATTAAATTTTTTATTACAATAGGTTTCTAGTAATGTATTAAATCGATATAAATCTTGTTTGAATAATCTCGCCCACAAAGGGTTGTTAGCAAGATAGTCATTTAGTCCATAACATTCAGAAGAACACCATATTTTATGAAGGTGATAACGTAAATATTCTCTCAATATTTTTGTAAATCTTTTCTCATTTGGGAATAATTCACTAAATGTTGGGGTGTTAAAGGTATTTTTCATATGATATTCACAATTCAGTTTTATCGTTATTCTATAATGCTATATAAATTGAGGAAGAAATATTTAGTTATATTATGATATAACTAAATATTTTTAAGCGAGATTTATAAATTCAATCCTCTGTATGGTTTTTATTCTGATTTTTTTGACTATATTCAAACCGAACAAAGTCTAATTTATCAAAAAACAATTTTTATATTGTAATTTGATTATGTAAGCGATTTTATTTTCTGTCTTTACAGTTGAAGTCTAGCTTCAAAGGTAGGCAGCGATATTTTATCATAAAGACTTAAAGTTTTACTACCTATTTTAGTGAATTTAAATTGGTTGGAGAAATTATTTACCCAATAGGGTAAAATTAACCCTTTCATCGCTTAAAATGGCATATGTTTACTAAGTGATTTTTCTATATTTAGAGGTAGGTGGCTATACTATCAGCACCTATTTCTTCACCTAAGTTGGTTTTTATAGCCAATATAGTATCTTTAATATTGCAAATAATACTCATATGATTTTAATGAAGACAGAAGTGCTGTAATAGTAGTTATTTTGCATATTTTTTTGCAATCAAAATGTAGTAGATGTGCTTTTTAGGATTGCAATTAAATATAAAACAAGGGGAAATTTGCTACTGACAAATTCCCCCATAGATAATAGAATATCTATTTTATATCATTAATCGTATTCAAAATCCGTTTATCCGAAATGGGGTACTTTGTGCCTAGCTGTTGAGCAAATAAGCTGACTCTTAATTCTTCAATCATATAACGGATTTCCAGCACTTCATCTGGAATCGCCTTAGATTTTGGTAATTTGTTTAAGAGCTGTTTATAGGCTTCTTGTACCTGTTCGACTCGCAGCATTTTGGCTCTGTCTGTGTTGCTATCTATCACGAGTTTGTCTAGACGGCGTGCAATTGCAGTCAAATAGCGGTGTAGATCGTTTAGCCGTTGATAGCCAGTTTGGGTTACAAATTCAGGGTAAATTAGCCTATCAATTTGTGATTTAATATCACTTAATGCAAACGCCATCGTGAAATCAAGTTTGCCTTTTAAGCGTTTATGTAGCTCATAGGCTAGTGTTAAGCATTTCTCGACCTGTTTTGCAATATCGACTGTGGTGGTGTTGAGGTTAGCTCGCACATATTCTTTTAGAGCGTTAAATTTCTCTTCGTTCCAGACAAATCCACCAAAATCTTCAATCAACTTATCTACTGCACAGGCTATGCAGTCATCAATCAGTTCGAGTACTTTACCAAATGGGGCGAAATACAAACCTAGCTTCGCTTTGTTTGGCAATTTTTCGTGCAGATATTTAATTGGCGAAGGCACATTTAACAGCAACAAACGACGAAGCCCAGCTTGCATCGCTCTTGTTTGTTCAAATTCGGTTTCAAATAATTTCACGCCAACAGTCGTTTGTTCATCAACAATTGCAGGGTAGGCTTTAACACTGAAATGCGCTTTTTTCTGCTCGTAGAATTGTGGAAGTTCAGCAAAATTCCAGATATGCAAACCGCTTTGTTCAATGCCATCATCAGCGATGTTAGAAAGGGTATTTTGCACCTCATCTTTGAGGTCAAATTTCAGCTCATCTAAATTTTCGCTCTCTTGCAACTTTTTGCCTTTGCCATCAATTACACGAAATGTTATCCGCAAATGTGGTGGTAATTGGCTAATATCCCACTGTTCAGGCTCAACCAATACGCCTGTCATTTTGCGAAGCTCAACACTTAGACTTTCCAATAATGGCTTTTTAAATGGCTCAACTCGGCCTAGAAAAGCCTCAGCATAGTTTGGTGCAGGCACAAAATTTCGTCTTAGTGATTTGGGTAAGCTCTTGATTAGAGAGACGACTAATTCGTGGCGGAGCCCCGGAATTTGCCAGTCGAAGCCCTCAGGCTCGACTTGGTTGAGCAGTGGTAGCGGAATATGCACGGTGACACCATCGTGATCTTTGCCAACTTCAAATTGATAGCTCAGCTTGAGTTTTAATGCTTTTTGATGCCAGAAATTCGGGAAATCCAGCTCGCTTACTTGGTTCGCATTGTTGTTAATCAGGAAGGATTTTTCAAAATTGAGCAGATCAGGATCGTTTTTGGCGACTTTTTTCCACCAAGTCTCAAAGTGTTTAGCCGAAACCACCTCTGTACCCACTCGTTGATCGTAAAATTCAAACAGAACTTGTTCGTCCACTAAAATATCACGGCGGCGAGATTTGTGTTCCATTGCTTCTACTTCACGGATCAAGCGGTTATTTTCTTTGAAAAATTTGTAATTGTTGTGCCATTCGCCCTCAACCAGTGCTGAGCGGATAAAAATTTCACGGCTAACGCTAGGATCCACTAAACCGTAATTGATAGGGCGACTTGCTACAATTGGAATGCCGAATAGTGAGACTTTTTCTGATGCCATTACCGCCCCTTTGGATTTTGCCCAATGAGGTTCGCTATAACTTGATTTCGTTAAATGCACGGCGAGTGGCTCAATCCATTCTGGCTCAATTCGAGCGACCATTCTCCCCCAGAGTTTAGTGGTTTCTACCAGCTCAGCTGCCATCACCCATTTTGGCTGTTTTTTAAAGAGTACTGAGTTCGGAAATAGGAAGAAGTGTGCATTTCTTGCCCCTAAATAGTGCATTTTTTCGTTATCTTTCACGCCGATATGCGACAATAAACCCGTTAAAAGTGCAGTATGAATCGGTTGATAAGTAGCAGGCTCTGAGTTAATTTTTAGCCCCATTTCACGCACGGCAAGGCGTAGCTGATGATAAATATCCTGCCACTCTCGCACACGGTTATAGTTAAGGTAATCCTTACGGCAGAGATGGCGAAATTGGTTTTTCGACAGCTCTTTTTGCTGGCTTTGGATAAAATGCCATAGGTTCACAAATGCTAAGAAATCGCTCTCTTTATCTGCAAAACGGCGATGTTTATCGTCTGCCGATTGCTGTTTTTCCTGTGGACGCTCACGGGGATCTTGAATTGACAGAGCCGAGACAATCATCATTACTTCGTGTAACGATCCATTTTTTGCTGCCTCAACAATCATTCTACCTAAGCGGGGGTCAACAGGCAGTTGAGCGAGTTGGCGACCAATAGGCGTTAAAATCCAATTTGATTTGTTGATGCGATCCTTTTCTTTCGTATTTTTAGATTTTGGACCTGCGTTGAGGTTTGCTCTATCATTTTTATGGCGTAATCTAATCACCTGCAATTCCTCTAACAACCGAATTCCATCTTGAATTTGGCGACTATCGGGAGCATCTACAAAAGGGAATGAGGCAATATCACTTAGCCCAAGTGAAGTCATTTGTAAAATAACCGAAGCAAGGTTAGTTCGCAAAATTTCGGGATCAGTAAATTGTGGGCGGCTGTTAAAATCCTCCTCAGAATAGAGGCGGATACAAATTCCCTCAGAAACCCGCCCGCAACGCCCTTTCCGTTGGTTGGCGGAGGCTTGGGAAATTGGCTCAATGGGTAGTCGTTGCACTTTGGTTCTGTAACTGTACCGTGAGATGCGAGCAGTACCCGTATCGATCACATATTTGATGTTGGGGATTGTGAGCGAGGTTTCCGCAACATTGGTCGCTAAAATAATCCGATTTAAACCACCGCTTGGCTGGAAAATCCGTTGCTGTTCGGCCACAGACAGTCGGGCATAGAGTGGCAGGATCTCAGTATGACGAAGTTTCTGCTTTTGTAACGCTTCAGCAGTATCACGAATTTCCCGTTCTCCGTTCATAAAAATCAGAATATCGCCACGTCCTTCGGCTTGCAATTCATCAACGGCATTTAAAATCCCTTGCAGCTGGTCTTGCTCCTTTTCCTCTACAATCGGACGATAACGCACCTCAACTGGGAAAGTTCGTCCAGAAACTTCAATAATTGGAGCATTATTAAAATGCTTAGAGAAGCGTTCTACATCAATGGTTGCTGAGGTGATGATTACTTTCAGATCGGGGCGTTTATGCAGAATTTGCTTCAAATAACCTAAGATAAAATCGTTGTTTAGGCTCCGCTCGTGGGCTTCGTCAATAATTAACGTGTCATATTGGTTAAGATATCTGTCGTGCTGAATTTCAGCGAGTAAAATCCCATCTGTCATCAGTTTGACTAAACTATGTTCATTTACTTGATCGTTAAAACGGACTTTGTAGCCGACAGTATTACCCAGTTCTGATTTTAGCTCTTCGGCTATGCGAGTGGCTACTGAGCGAGCTGCAATTCGGCGTGGTTGAGTATGCCCAATTAATCCTTTCACGCCACGCCCAAGTTCTAAGCACATTTTAGGCAATTGAGTCGTTTTGCCCGAGCCTGTTTCTCCAGCAATAACCACTACCTGATTTTCACGGATTAGTGTTAAAATTTCCTCACGGCGAGCGGAAACGGGTAAATCAGGGTAATCTATTTTGAGGTTTCTAGAATGTGCTTGGCGAGCGAGAAAGCGAGCTTGACAGGCATTTAAATCTTGCAATATTTCATCTAAAACAGACCGCTTGTGTGCTTCTTTTTTAATATTTTCAGCACCTTTTAACCGACTAAGCAGACGTCTAAAATCGGTTGTTGTGATATTTTCTAATTTTATAAGCGGTTGTTTATGTGTGTTTTTGGGTAATTTTTCTTTCATTACGCTTTTCCTATCACTAACGACAAAATGCCTGCGGCAATCAGAGGCCCTACTGGCACACCTTTAAACAGAGCAACACCAATAACTGTGCCAATTAATAATCCGGTGACTAATACTGGCTGATTGCCCATTAAATTGACGCCCCGTCCACCAAGCCAAGCAACGACAATACCAGCTACAATTGAGAAGATCATTTTCCAGTTCAGTAATTCGGCTAGATTGGGGAGGATTATTCGCCCTGAAACCAATGGGCTAAGTACGCCAATTGTCAGAATAATGATCCCAATTTTTAAGCCATATTGATCGACAAAGGGAATATATTTAGAAAGTAAAGTTTGTTGCATAATCAGCAATACAGCAGCGGAAATCGTTACCGCACTGTTTTGGCTAATTAGACCTAGCACAATTAGCATCACAAGCAGTAATGCAACGGAGTTTATTTGTAAAGACATCGTAATTAAAAAATGTAAAAACCCTTACTTCTGAGAAGTAAGGGAATATTAAAGGGATTAAGGATTAGTTGATAAATCTCATTAACGTCATTATTAAGCCAACATTTGCTACCATCAAGCCTACGATTTTAGGCGATTGATTGACTTTTTTCGGAGCTTTTGTCAAACACAATTTATCAAATCGTAGACTCATTTTGTGATCTTCTTCCTAAATTTGAAGTTAGTTCGCCACCATTACCATCGCAGGACGAATGACACGACCGTGTAGCGTGTAACCTTTTTGTAGTACGGAGCTAATATGATTAGATTCAATCCCTTCAGCTGGTTGCATTGAAATTGCTTCGTGCAATTCTGGGTTAAATGCTTCGCCTATTTCGCCAATCGCGACAACGCCAAATTTAGCTAAGGTATTAACAAATTCTTTATGAGTCATTTCAACACCATCAACTAATGCTTGAGTTGTTTCATCAGTAACGGCTTTATCTAAAGCATCTAAACCACGCTCTAGGTTATCAACTACGTTTAATAATTCTTTAGAGAATTTTTCCAACGCGAATTTATGTGCTTTTTCTACATCTTGTTCTGTACGGCGGCGGATATTTTGGATTTCTGCTTGTGCACGTAATTGAATATCTTGCTCACGTTTATCGGCATCTGCAATATAAGCTTCTAATTCAGCAACTCGAGCTTGAGCGAGTGCTAATGGATCGGCTTGTTGTTTAGTTTGTTCTTCTTGTTGAGTTTCTTCATTTACAACTTCAGGTTGCAGTTCTTCCGTTACGTCTGTGTGTAAATTTTCGTTTTGTGTAGTCATTTTAATCCTCTTAAAGCCTATTTTAGAAATTATAAACGCTATTTAATATAAAGATAAATTAAGGGATTTCAAGCTCATCATACAGTTTTTTTGCTAAAATATTCTGCTTTTAGTCAGAAAAGGCTTGCAAAATCTAGGGGGTAGCTTAAAATCCCCTAGTCTTTTACGCCCTTAGGCAAGGCTATATTTTTTAATCACTTTTCTTTAACTTAACGGAGAAAACTTAAATGAAAAAATTAGCGGGTTTATTCGCAGCGGGTTTAGCAACAGTTGCATTAACAGCGTGTAATGAAGAAAAAGCAGAAGATAAAACTGCGGCAGAAGCAAAACCTCAAGCAACAAATCAGACAGTTCATCTTTATACTTGGACTGAATATGTGCCTGAAGGCTTGTTAGATGAATTTACCAAAGAAACGGGCATTAAAGTAGAAGTTTCAAGTCTTGAATCTAATGAAACAATGTATGCTAAATTAAAATTACAAGGTAAAGATGGTGGTTATGATGTTATTGCACCAACTAACTACTTTGTTTCTAAAATGGCTCGTGAAGGGATGTTAGCGGAGTTAGACCATGCTCAACTTCCTGTCATTAAAGAATTAAACCAAGATTGGTTAAATAAACCTTACGATCAAGGTAATAAATATTCACTACCTCAACTATTAGGTGCACCAGGTATTGCATTTAGCACAGCTGATTATAAAGGCGATACTTTCACTTCTTGGGGAGATTTATGGAAACCTGAGTTTGCGAATAAAATCCAATTATTAGATGATGCGCGTGAAGTATTTAATCTAGCACTCTTAAAATTAGGTAAAAGCCCTAATACAACTGATCCAGAAGAAATTAAAGCGGCTTATGAAGAATTATTGAAGCTTCGTCCAAATATTCTGGCATTTAACTCGGATAACCCTGCAAACGCATTTATTTCAGGTGAAGTATCTGTAGGTCAGTTATGGAATGGTTCTGTGCGTATTGCTAAGAAAGAAAATGCACCAATTGATATGGTGTTCCCAAAAGAAGGTCCAGTTCTTTGGGTGGATACTTTAGCCATTCCGGCAAATGCGAAAAACAAAGAAAACGCACATAAATTAATCAACTACTTATTAAGTGCAAAAGTAGCTGAAAAATTAACATTAGAAATCGGGTACCCAACTTCAAACGTTGAGGCATTGAAAGTATTACCAAAAGAAATTACTGAAGATCCATCAATTTACCCAACAACTGAGGTATTACAAAAAGCACAATGGCAAGATGATGTAGGTGATGCAGTAGAGCTTTATGAAAAATACTACCAAGAATTAAAAGCAGTAAAAAATTAATCGCTGATTAATTCTTGAGCCTCTAGTGAGCAATCTCTAGAGGCTTTTTCTTCGTTGCTGAAGTTGCAAAACGTTTGAAAAAAACGACCGCTTTCTAAGGAATAATAATGAAGTTCACCAGATTTTAGGAGGTTACTATGAATTTGAGATGGCAAGAATATTCACAAAATGCCCGTAAGTTATTTAAATTATCATTGCCAATTTTTATTTCTCAACTTTCCGCTTCTGGAATGGGCTTAGCTGATATTGTGATGGCAGGCTTAGTGAGTGATGATGATGTTTCTGCAATTGCTGTAAGCAATTCTATCTATTTTCCGCTTTTCCTATTTGTATTAGGACTTTTAAATGCGATTACGCCTACTGTTTCTTATTTAAACGGATCGGGTAACCGACACTTAATCGCACACCAAGTTAGGCAAAGTTATTGGATTGTATTTGCAATGGCGATTCCGTTGATTGCAATTTTCCTGAATAGTCATTTGATTTTAGACTTGATGAAAACGCCAGCTGAATTTTCAGTGAAATCGCAACAATATTTAGTTTTAATGGCAATTGGGGTAGTTCCTGCCTTACTTAGCGTAACTTTACGCTGTATGAACGACGGGTTATCTAACCCTAAACCGGCTATGCGAATTACGTTTTTCGGTCTATTACTTAATATTCCACTCAACTATATTTTTATTTTTGGGAAGTTTGGTTTGCCAGAAATGGGCGCAGTGGGTTGCGGTGTGGCAACGGCGATTGTGAATTGGGTGATGTTCTTAATGTTGTTACATTATTGCTATACTAATCCGCCACAAAGAGATATTCGCTTATTTGAAAAATGGCTTGAAGCCCCAAGCGGTCAAATTTTGCTTAAACTTTGCAAATTAGGTTTGCCGATTGCCTTTGCGATTTTTACTGAGGTGATGCTATTTTCAACTTCCTCTCTTTTTCTCTCACCGCTTGGCTCACAGGTTGTGGCAAGCCATCAAGCGGCACTGCAAACCAGTTCGTTGTTTTTTATGATTCCAATGTCATTTGGTATTGCCACTACGATTATGATTGGGCAAACCCTTGGGGAGAAAAATATAGAAGGTGCAAAAATGCTCAGTTATCACGCGTTGATAACTGCAACTATGTTAGCAATTATTGCTGCAATAATGATTATTACACTTAAAAATGTCATTCCGCTTGCATTTACTAGCAACCCTGTTTCCATTGCGATGACCGCAAATTTATTGATTTTTGCCGCGATTTATCAAATTCCTGATGCGATTCAAGCGGTAACAAATGGTATTTTACGTGGTTATAAACATACTCAACCAATTTTATATGTCACAATTTTTTGCTATTGGACGGTGAGTATGCCACTAGGCTATATTTTGGCAAGAACGGATTGGATTGTACAACCGATGGAAGCACAGGGCTTCTGGCTTGTATTCTGTATTGGTTTAAGTTTAGCGGGTGGTTTATTGCTTTGGCAAATGCGAAAAATTCAATCTATACCAGAAGAAGAGCTTATTGCGAAATTAGAAAGGGTGAAGTAATTTTGATAGGCAATTTGCAAGCGGTCAAATTATGAGGAAATCTTGCAAATGTATTGTACTTAAAAATTGCCAATCTTTAATGAAAAAAGCCACTCTTTCGAGTGGCTAAAATACTAAGGTAAATTAATGGTGAGATTAGAATTTGATGATTGTACCAACAGCAACTTTGCTATTTCTCTCAACAGTTTTGCCTGCTTGTTTGGTTCTACCTTTACCACCCTCAACATATACGGTAACGAATTTGTTGAATTGGTGATCTGCACCTAATCTCCAACCTAAGTTTTTCGCTTTTTGTTCGCCAGCATTTTGTCCAGTACCGAATAACACGCTACCATAGACGTTATTTTGTGGCGTTAATGCAACTTTCACACCTGCATCAAAGCGGTTGATTTTTTCGAATTTTTTCACGCCAAATGTTTGGAATGTCTGTGCTGCTTGACCTTTTGGTGATTTCGCATACGCCCAGTCAAGACCCCAAGTTACATCGCCGTAATTTACATCAAAACCTACGCCTGCAAATTTACGTTTGAATTCTTCTGATTTATCGTAAGTAACTTCTTCGTAAACACATTTAGCTGGATTTACCGTTGAGTAAACATGACATACTGTATTTTTTTTGCCTGCTTTAGCTGCAGTTACTTCACCAAAGCCTGAACCGATACGTACTTTTGCATCGCCTAATTGACCATCATAGAATAAACCGAATTGGAAACCGTTGCCTGAATTTACTTCTTGTTTATTTGAGTTACCCACATAGTAGTCTGCTGCTACACGAACGCCATTAAATTTAGCAGACATAAAATGTAATGCTTTACCGTGAGAGTCTAAGAATACGTTTCCGCCCATATTATTTGTGTAGTTTGCTTTAGGAATATGATCCCCTGCTACTAATTGCTTACCAAAGGTTAAAGAACCGATATCGTTGTGTTTTACTCCAGCAAATAAACGGTGTGCACGAATGTCGTTACCAAAACCATCTTTATTAGAAAAGCGTAATTCAGCAACAGCTAACGCTTCATAACCATTATTAAGCTCTTGGAACGCACGGAAGCGAAGGCGTGAGCCGTTATCAATTACATCTGTACGTTTATTGTCAAATTTTTGAATTTCTAATGCAACACGACCGTCCACATCAACTTTAGTACCGTCTTTTTGATAGATAACGTTTGCGTTTGCCCCACTTGCAGCCATTGCCGCAACTGCTAATGCAAGAAGTGTTTTTTTCATAATGTTTTCCCTTATAGTAGTTAGTGTTTTTAACAAGCTAGTTACCCAGCCAATAAGAACTGAAAATTTATTTAAACAACGTGTTTTTTGTCGTGGTGAAATTTACCTAAATAAAATTTTTTCGTCAAATACTCTAAATTTAAGCGATTTTTTATAATCATTTTAAAATCAATAAGTTATGAACTTTTTATAAAAATAGGGCTGACTTAAAAATGAGGCGTAGATCACATTTTTAATAATTCTTTTGGAGTGAAATTTCAAAGAAAATATGTAACTTTTTGATTTTTAAGCATATTTTTTGAAATTAGATAAAGTCAGATTTTATGTATTTATAAAAAAGCAAAAAATTCAAAATTTTGTTCAAATTTGTGATCTTGATCACAAAATAAATGAAGAATGATAGAAATGAAAAAAATATGGGTGTTTTACTTCAGTATCCGACTGAAATTTCTTGAGTATTCAGTGCTAGTTATTTTCTTTATTTGTCGATAAAATCTTTCCATTCTTTTTGTTGATTAACCAGTTATGCAAAACTTAAATCCTATTGAATTACCACTTAATCAATCTGTGCTAATTGAAGCCTCTGCAGGCACGGGCAAAACTTTCACTATTGCGAATATCTATCTGCGTTTATTGTTGGGCGTGGGGTGTATGCCACTTACGGTTGAGCAGATTTTAGTCGTCACTTATACGAAAGCGGCAACGGAAGAGCTGAAAAACCGTATTCGCAAAAATATTCAGCAATGTGCCGAATTTTTAAGAGATAAAGTTAATGGGGAAAGTATTGACGGTAAGCCTTATGCCAATAATCTTGAATTTTTAGTTCAACTTTATTCGCAAATGAATGATATTCACGAGGCATTATTGCGTTTAAGCATTGCTGAACGAGAAATTGATATTGCTAGCGTGTTCACCATTCACGGGTTTTGTCAAAAAATGTTAGTGCAATTTGCGTTTGAATCTGGCGTAAGGTTTGATTTAGATTTACAGCCAAATCAACGGGATTTACTTAAAAAATTAAGCGAAGAGGTGTGGCGAGAGCAATTTTATCCGAAAGGGATAACAGAATGTGAAATTATTTCGACTGAATTAGCTACACCAGAAAATGCGTTAAATGCCGTGAGAAACTATTTGGCAAGCGAATTGCCAGAGCCGAAAGCGTTTTTAAATCAGGATTTTTCTGAATATTTAGTAAAATATAAGCAATTTATTGATGAAGTTAAGAAAGAATGGATAAAAAATGGTAAAGAATTAGCTACTTTAATTCGAGAGGATTTAGCTGCGAAGAAATCTTTACACGGCAATAAATATCGAGCAAATAAGTTTGAAGATATTGTTACCGAAATGAACGTTTGGGTAAATACTGCCTCATTAGTATTGCCGAAAGAATTTCACCGATTAACGGAAAATATGATAGTTGCTTCAACAAAAGACAAGTGCGAACCGATAAATTCTCCCCAACTTGCAAGAAATCAGGCATTTTTGACCGCTTACAAAGAGCAGTTTGAAAATAGTTTGAAAGCGATTTTGCTCTATCAATTTTTAATAGGCTTAAAAACGAAGCTGGCAGACTATAAGCAATCACACCCAGAGCGTGGTTTTGATGATTTGTTGGTAATGTTAAATCAAGCTTTGAAAAATCCGCAAACGGGTAAAGCATTAGCACAAAAAATTCGATCTATTTATCCTTTTGCAATGATTGATGAGTTTCAAGATACCGATCTTATCCAATATGAAATTTTCAGCCAAATTTTTATGGCAGAGCAGAGCGATAACGGTTTTATTATGATTGGCGATCCGAAGCAGTCTATTTATAAATTCCGTGGGGCAGATATTTTTACTTATTTGAGAGCAGCGAAGCAGGCTGATGAGCAATTTACTTTAGGTAAAAACTGGCGTTCTTTGCCCGAGGTGGTGCAAGCGGTCAATAATTTGTTTCATTTTGCAAATAGCGAGAAATCTCCGTTTCTTTATGAGGACATCGGTTTTTATCCTGTTCAAGCAGATAGTCGCAAAGGTAAATTAATAAGCGAACAGGGGCATTTTGTTTGTTATACCAGTGATAAAACTAATCAAGATGATGTGGCGGAAATTTGTGCGTATCAAATTCATCAACAGCTTAATGCAATGCGTGCGGGCAAATTGGGTATTGAAAAAAGCGGTGAATTTAACCCCTTTGAGCCAAAAGATATTGCGATTTTAGTGAGAAAAGGCTCAGAGGCAAAACGGATTAAAAAAGCCTTGACTAGACGAAATATCAAATCGGTTTATTTAGCAGAATCTGCTAGCGTGTTTGCTTCAGAAATTGCCTCTGAGCTCTGTTGGCTTTTACAAGCAGGGCTGAATCCATATCACTACAAAGCCTTATTGTCAGCCTTAGGCTCAACCCTTTGGGGGCTAAGTGCGGCAGAGATTTATCGCTATAAAGAAAACGAAATGTTGTGGGATTTAAAGGTAAATCAGTTCGTTGAATATAGCAGAATTTGGAAAGAGCAAGGCATTTTACCGATGTTGCATAAAATCTATTTAGAGCAAGGTATTATTGAACGCTTGAAAGGTTTAGCGAATGCAGATCGTTTAATTACGGATTTACTGCATTTAACTGAAATTTTGCAAGAAATGTCGCAAGCATTCGAATCAGAGGCGGAGCTGGTGCGTTGGTATGAAAAACAAATTAGCTCGCCCGATTTTAATGATGAACAGCCTCTGCGTTTGGAAAGCGAGGAAGAGTTGATCAAAATTGTGACTATTCACGGCTCGAAAGGCTTGCAGTATCCGATTGTTTGGCTGCCATTTGCAGCAGAAAAAAGCGAGAACGATACTAAGGCAAATTTGGGCTTATACCGCAATGCACAAGGTGAATTGGATTGGTATTTAGGCGAAGAAGAGGTAAAAGCACAAATCCAAAATGAAGCTTATGCGGAAGATCTTCGTCTGTTTTATGTGGCACTCACCCGTGCAGAATCGCAGATCAATTTAGTGTTGCCAAAAATGATTTCGCTCTGGAGCCCATTACATTATTTATTGGCAGAGGGGCAGTTACCAAAAGATAAAGTAAGTGTGGCGGGCTATTTTGAGCAAAAACAGATTTCAGCCAAGATTGTCGAAGTCGCAGAGCATTTACCTTTTAGCCGTTGGGAAAGCGATAAAACAGAAGAGGATTATCAAGCTAAAACCTTTAGTGGCAATATTCGGGTAGTAGGGCAGATTACAAGCTTCACTTCACTTTATGCACAACACGAGCGTTTTAGTGAGGGTAAAGCAGACAGAGTGGTAGATTTAGCCCAAGACAGAGATGTGCATATTGAAACCATTGAGCCAGATTACGCGATTGAAACCGATGCCTTTTCACCATATCAATTTCCGCACGGTATTCGAGTTGGAACGGTGTTACACAGCTTTTTTGAGCATTGCCGATTTGGTGAGCAAATTGATAAAGAACGTGTTGCCAAAGTGTGTGAACAATTAGGTTTAAGCGAGGAATGGAGAGAGCCAACATTGCTTTGGTTTGATCGTATTTTTTCTACCCCTTTGGCAGAGGCAAATTTTTGTTTAAAAGAGATTGATGAAACTAAACGGTTAAACGAATGGCAATTCTATTTACGTTTAAAAAATAATAAAGCCTTACACCAATTGAATGCGTTATTAAAGCAATATAGTCCATTAGCGAAAACATTGCCAGAGTTACAGCTGCCACAATTAGAAGGGTTCGTACGTGGTTTTGTTGATTGCATTGTGCAGATAAATGGAAAATTCTATTTAATTGACTATAAATCCAACTTCTTAGGCTATTTACCACAAAATTATTCTACAGAAAGCATTCAAAGAGAAATGGGGAGACAGCGTTATGATTTACAATATTTGCTTTATACCCTTGCAATACACCGCTATTTACTCTCTCGTTTAGGCGAATCTTACGATTATGATCGAGATTTTGGTGGTGTAGCTTATCTATTTTTACGTGCAATGAATGGCGAAAGCGGTAATGGTGTCTATTTTGATAAACCAAATAAAAAATTGATTGAAGAAATGGACTTGTTATTTGGGTAGATGTTATGCCTATTGTAGGGGAGAAATATTTCCCCCATTTTGTTACCCTTTTTCATACCAAATTTTATTGATATAAAGCAAAACGTTACCAGCAGGTGTCTCTACCCGAATTTCATCATCAATCTGTTTGCCGATTAACGCTCTGGCAACGGGGGAATCAATAGAGATCCAGTTTTGGGCAGGATCAAATTCATCACAGCCAACAATACGATATTGCTTGGCTTCTCCCTCTTCATTTTCAAGTTCTACCCAAGCACCAAAAAAGACTTTGCCTTCTTGTTTTGGGTGATAATCTACAATTTGGAGCACTTCTAGGCGTTTTGAGAGAAAACGCACGCGACGATCAATTTCTCTTAAACGGCGTTTACCATAGATGTATTCGGCATTTTCACTGCGATCGCCAAGTGCTGCGGCATCAGAAACGGCTTGCGTAACCTTTGGGCGTTCTTCTCGCCATAGGAATTTTAATTCTTGATCAAGAGCTTGCCAGCCTGATCGAGTAATGTAATGAGATTTAGCCACGATTATTCCTTTAGAGAATAAACAAGCGGTTAAATTTTCTCTGAAATTTACCGTTTTTCAATGAAAAATGACCGCTTGCAGTATAGAAAATTATTTAGAAAGTAATAAATTTGCGATTGTTTTCATACCTAAACCAGTCGCACCTGCTGCCCATAAATCATTGCCCGTTTTGCGGAACGTAGCAGAGGCATCAATGTGTAACCAATTTTGTTGATAATTTTCAACGAAATAAGATAAAAATGCAGTAGCGGTACTTGCTCCAGCACCTACTGGCACAGAGCCGATATTCGCAATATCTGCAAAAGATGAGCTAATTTGACCTCGATGTAGCTCTTCAAATGGTAAACGCCAGAAAGGCTCATTTTCTTTTTTAGCAGAGTTGAATAGGGTTTCAATTAAACTGTCATCCATTGAAAGGATGGCGTGGTAATCATTACCTACCGCTACTTTTGCCGCACCCGTTAAGGTTGCGGCGTCAATAATAAATTCTGGTTTTTGCTTAGTGGCATCAATTAAGCCATCGGCTAATACCAAGCGTCCTTCTGCATCAGTATTGAGTACTTCAACGGTCACGCCATTGCGGTAAGTGATAATATCGCCCAATTTGAATGCGTTATGGCTCACCATATTTTCTGCACAGCAGAGATAGAGTTTAACGCGTTTATTTAAACCTCGTGCAATCGCGAAGGCTAAGGCACCACTTAAAAGTGCCGCACCGCCCATATCGGTACGCATTGTACTCATTCCATCACTTGGTTTAAGGCTATAACCACCAGTGTCAAACGTAATTCCTTTACCAACTAAGCAAGCAAAAACGGGGGCGTTTTCATCACATTGGGGATTGAAATCGAGCGTTAATAGTGCCGCAGGATTGCTTGAGCCTTTCCCCACCGTCCAAATGCCGTGGTAGCCTTGTGATTGTAAGTTTTCACCTTGAATAATGTCATAAGAAACGGTATTGGGTTTTGCCATATGTTGAATAAATTCGACCGCTTGTTGTGCTAATTTTACAGGCGTGAGCCTATCTGAAGGTGCATTGATTAATTCGCGTATAAAAGTGGCACATTTCAAGCGGTTGTCAAATTCGGATTGCTGTTCGCCCAAATCAGGATATTGTACCGAGCCTTTATTTTTAACTGAGTTAAAGCCTTGATGGAAAGCCCAACACTCCTCTAAACCCCAGTTATTACCCACTAATTTAACATTCAAAATGCCTTGGTTTTTAATTTTGCGTGCGGCTTTTTGAACAGTTAGTAAGTTATGTTGCAGATTGTGGACGGTAAAGCCTAAATCGTTGGCAGACAGAATAGCCTTTTCTCCCCAAATTTCAGGTGCCGCTTGTTGAGAAAGGGTGATGTTCATTGCAGTCATTATTCGTTCCTTGTTTTTTATGGTTTCGGGCGGAGATGAAGCCCGATTATCCTAGCAAACTTTTGCAAATTTTTATAGAAAAACGACCGCTTGTTATGCGGTGAGGCATCTACAAGCGGTCATTTTAGGTGTTTTTACGAAGCTTTTGTGAATTATTGACCATTCCACGCTTTAATTGCATTGTGGCGAATGTTAATGCGGCTTTCTGCATTGCCTTTGTAATAGTCTTTATCTAACGCACCTTCCCAGTCGCCATACGTTGGGTTTGGTAAGATGATGAATTTACTACCGAATAATTTGCTGTTCTCAGCAACAAATGCACGACGTTCCGTGTTAGATTTGCGGTAGGTGGCATCGCCAAAATCATTTAAATTATCGCCTAAATAAAGCACAATCTCATAGCCTTGTTTTTCTATTTCTTCAAAACGAGGCGTTTTATTTGATTTATCTTTTTTTAGGAATAACGTTTGTTCACTCACGCCATTAAAGCCAAGTTTTTTCATATTGTCGATAGTGGCGATTTTTTCATTACTGTCTTTACGGTTTGAAACATAGAACACGGTGCCTTTATGGCTGTTTACATAGTTGTTAAATTCAACGGCTCCAGCAATTGCTCCCGTTTGACGAGCATTTACCCAGCGTGTCCAGCTTTCACTATCAAACGGTTTATGATTTTTTACTTGCCAGCCTGCGTATGGGCTGTTATCTACCATCGTTTCATCTAAATCAACAACAACGGCTTTTTTCTTGCCTTTTTTCACTTTTGCCTGATCAAAAGCGACTTTTGCTGTATTAAATGCTTGGTATGCTAATGCTTGATATTCACCCGATTGTTGTACCCAATTTACGCCTAAGGTTGCTTGTTCTTGCAATACCATTTGGTGGTGTTGCTCACTATTTTTTTGACCAGTGTGAGTACAAGCTGTTAGAACGAATAAGGCCGTTAGGCTTATTGCTGAATATTTTAAGTGTTTCATAAAGTTGTCCTTAATTTTTTGTTGATAAGCGAAATTATTATACCTAAAGAGAGGTTGATTACTATAAATTTTATAATTTTATTACGGCTATTCACTTTTAATGAAAACTAAGATAGCCTATCAACCTTTTTATAACATAAAAATAGAGGCTATATGCAAACATTATTAAAATTTACACAATTTGTGAGTAAAACCTTTGCCATTTGGGTGGTTGTTTTTGCTTACATTGCAGCACAATTTCCAGATTTGTTTAAACAATTCGTGCCTTGGATTCCTTACCTATTAGGTATCGTTATGCTTGGAATGGGGTTAACCTTAACGTTCAAAGATTTTGCTGAAGTAACGAAAAATCCAAAATCAGTTATTATTGGTGTGATTGCACAATTTGTTGTTATGCCAAGCGTTGCTTATGGATTAGCAAAAGCATTTAATTTGCCACCTGATCTAGCTATTGGCGTGATTCTAGTGGGTTGTTGCCCTGGGGGAACATCTTCAAATGTAATGACTTATTTAGCACGCGGTAATACTGCGTTATCTGTCGCTTGCACCACCATTTCAACCTTGTTAGCCCCAGTATTAACGCCAGCTATTTTCTATTTATTTGCAAGCCAATGGTTAGAAATTAATGCAACGGCAATGTTTATCTCTGTACTACAAATAGTGTTATTACCTATTTTTGTTGGAGTGGTTATTCGTACTGTTTTCAAGCAAAAAGTAGAACAATTTAGCCAAACGATGCCGTTAATTTCAGTTATTGCGATTGTATTAATTGTGACCGCGGTGGTGTCAGTAAGTCGTGATCGTATTATTGAATCAGGATTGTTGATATTTGCGGTTGTGGCATTACACAATGGTTTAGGTTATTTAATTGGTTATTTAGCCAGCCGTTTATTCAAGCTAGCGATTGCGGATAGCAAAGCGGTTGCAATTGAAGTGGGAATGCAAAACTCTGGTTTAGGGGCAGCCCTTGCGGCATTACATTTTAATGCTAATCCTGTGATTGCTGTACCAAGTGCGGTATTTAGTTTCTGGCATAATATTTCAGGCCCGATTTTAGCGATGATTTTTGCAAAGATGAAAAACGATAATCATAAATAAACAGTCGTTTTTTAAGATAAAATTTGGATTGGGTGAATAGCTCGGACAATCTACACAAAACCAGCAACGGGTTGAAGCGTATCCAACGTGGGCAAATTGGCTGGCTCAGGAAATGGGTTTGCAAGCCTTAGTTTGCCAAGGTTCAGACCTACTTTCGCCTTACGTGGGGAAACCGATCAAAATATCACCTGTGTTTTCAAAGAAGCGAAGGCAAATAATAACGTGCTGATTTTTGTCGAAAAATTTGCCAATTTTGGGGGGAGTGAACAAAATTGAGTCTGATTTCCTGGTGGGTCAGCCATAGTGGACATTTTTGAGTCTGCTATGGCTTTATTTTTAACTCTTCCGACAGATAAAATCCTTTATAAACATCATCTTATGTTCATCTGTTAGTCCCTGATGTGGGGCTAATTTGGCTTTCATTTGCCTAAAAAATAACTCAACCAGGTTGGTCGTATGAGCAATGTTTAATTCGGGATGTGCTTGATAGGTAAATAGATAATTTATGCTACGTTTTAAGCTCCAATACGCGCTCCATAACCGCTTATGTTTAAATCGTTTTGAGTCTGTTTCAGAACGTTCATTAAAGTAATCTTTATGTTCATTTAACCATTCAGATAACGCGAGAGTGAGAGTTTCTTGCGTTTGAAATTTAAGGGAGTAATAGAGGGATAATAGTGCTTTTCCCGCTTCAGATTTAGGCGATTTTGTTAGATAAAATATGCCTCGTCCGATTTGATGAAAATGGCATATTTGAGTAGGAATATGAGGGTAAGCGTTTAATGGCCCTCTTCTCCCATCGCAGGTAATAGGTTGAGTTTTAATGCCTTTTTCCATGAGTTCTGAGATTGCTTCAAAATAATATCAATTTTTCTCAGCCAGAATAAAGCGAAAATAAATCGGTTTTGATGATGAGGAATCCATTAGGACGAGTACCGAAAATCGTTGTTTAAAGTGAATGATATCCATCACGATACTCGCTGTTTGAGGAAGTACTTTTTGCTCTGCTTCTAGGGCTTTCTCAAGATGCCTTCTAATCGTTCTTTCAGAACATTGATATTCCAAAGAAAGCTGTTGAATAGTCTGTTTTTGTGAGGTGTACTTAAACCAAATTTCTTCGGAATTAAGTCGCTTGGATGCGAAAAAGTTACGGCTGCAATCAAGGCATTTATAGCGTTGAATACCATGAATTTTGCCATACTTTTTAAGGTTAAAAGATGAGCAGAAAATGCAATTTTTTAGGCATTTTTATAAAAAGTAGGTTAAAGCCTTATATTACAAGGTTTTAACCTACTTTGCAGACTCAATTTTGTCCACTATGCCAACATTTCCAAATGAGGGCTATGTTGATAGATGAGCAATCGCAAACGGTGAAAGCAATAGGCTGCGGTGGTTTTGTTTACTCAGCCGCGGTTCGAGCAGTTACGCCCGCTAACAGCCCAATGAGTTTATGTTGTTTGTACTGACTTAGACGACTTTTTCTCATTCGGTTATCTTAACCTAAATGAGAGTTTTAGTCGTTATTTAGGACAGCTCCAAAATTAAAGTAGATTTAAATTATAAGATAAAATCTGATGTATATTCTGCCGCAACAATAGGATCAAGGCTATAAATAATATTGCCATCTTCTAAAGACGCAGTTAATGCAACCTCCTTGGTTTTTGATCCACCTTTAGAGTTTTGACTTTCAATGGTGACTGCAATAGAGGAGAATACTTCCTGAATATTGATTTTATTTAAGAAATCGGGAATAGCATTCGCATTAAGGGGATCCGATTTGAGCTGAGCTTCTAATTTATCACTAAATCCATCTCCATCGCTGTCTGTCTCGTTTCGTTTTGTACCTAATCGAGCTTCTTGATAATTGGTTAAACCATCATTGTCGCTATCATTATTTAAATAGTGCTTATCCATTAAGTAACCTCTTGTAAAGATTTTATCTAATGTGGCATTTTTTCCAAAAAATTGGGACATATTGTGTTTATTTAGTGAACTTCCTGTTCCATTAAAGAAAGTGGTATTCTCATAAGAACCAAGCCCATTGAATAAAATTAAATAACCGCTACTTAACCATTCTCCTTTAATAACATAGGAATTTGTTTTATATAATTCTACAGAATTTGTAATATCACTATCATCTGTTATAGATTGTTTAACAAATCTATCTGTAGTTGCTCTAGCCTGTTTTAAATCGTCGGGGCTTCCTGAATCTGTTTTTAATACAGCAGGGTTAAATATACTACTATGTCGGAACACTTTTGCAAGTGTGGGATTTTTTTGTATTGTATCAGTTGCAAAATATTGGGCTAAATAACCGCCTAATGAAGTACCAGTTGTGTATAGATTATGAGGATTATATTCTGCAACATATTCTGCCGCTTGTTGAAGATGATTTAGTTGTGGATGTTTCTTACCTTGTAAAATATCTAGATTTCCTAACCAATCAATATAATTATTTTTATCTGTCCCTTTAAACCCTATGACAACATTTTGGTAAGAGTTATCTGCTTGCTTGCCATTACCATAAATACGATATTCTAAACCATTATCTGCTTTAACCGATTTTAGTATATCCCAATATTTATTAATTTCTCTAATATCTGTGCCATTATCCATTCTTTGTTTATTAAAAGAATTTATCGCATCTTCTTTATAACGCTCAAATATATTTCTATTTACATTCTCACTACTATGTGCAGCGGTTGCAAAGAAACGTAGATCCCTTTCCGAAACATTCCACATTTTCGGATTTTTATCGTGAATATCAATAATCCCATCGCCATCAGAATCTACTTTGTAAGAGTCAGTAATATTTTTCGCGGCTATATCAGGATTGGCTTCAACATATTTCTCTAAAGCAGTAATTACTTTAGCTTTGGCTTCACTATTTTGTAATATATAAGCCTGAGGATCTAATTTATATTTTAAGGTACTAAAATCAAATGGTTTGTTAGATTCATACGATAAAACATTATTTGGATAAGTTACCTTAGTGGAATAAACAGGTAATACCTGATAATCGTGAGTGGCAACTGCAGAGGCTTTATTACCAGCAATATCAGTTGTGGTTAAACTTGCAGTAATTTTGCTATTTTTTGCCAAAATTTGACCGCTTGTCGTCACGCTAAAGCGTTCACCAACAACTTCCGTTGTTAAAGTTTGATCGCCGATTTTAATCGTGATGGCATCTTTATCTCTAGAATGTTTAACTGTGCCAGTAATATTAATGTGGGATAATTTAGTTTCATCTAGATTGATAGTGTTGTGATCTGTCACTTTATCAAAAGTAATCACTGGCTCTGCAATCTCGGTTACCACATCATAACGATGTGTTTTCGTCGCAGACTTCTCATTTCCTGCACTATCACGTGTCGTAATCGATGCCTCAATTTGACGGTTTGCAGCTAATATCGCTCCCGTGGTTGTCACCGCAAAACGCCCATCTGCTTGTATTTGCGTGGTTAACGTGGTATCGCCTACTTTTAACGTCAATACATCATTTATATTCGCATTCTTAACGCTGCCTGAAATCGTTACGCTATTTCGCGTTGCTTCAGCACCATTAATCACATTGTCTTCTGCGACTTTATTAAACGTAATCACTGGCTCTGCAATCTCGGTTACCACATCATAACGATGTGTTTTCGTCGCAGACTTCTCATTTCCTGCACTATCACGTGTCGTAATCGATGCCTCAATTTGACGGTTTGCAGCTAATATCGCTCCCGTGGTTGTCACCGCAAAACGCCCATCTGCTTGTATTTGCGTGGTTAACGTGGTATCGCCTACTTTTAACGTCAATACATCATTTATATTCGCATTCTTAACGCTGCCTGAAATCGTTACGCTATTTCGCGTTGCTTCAGCACCATTAATCACATTGTCTTCTGCGACTTTATTAAACGTAATCACTGGCTCTGCAATCTCGGTTACCACATCATAACGATGTGTTTTCGTCGCAGACTTCTCATTTCCTGCACTATCACGTGTCGTAATCGATGCCTCAATTTGACGGTTTGCAGCTAATATCGCTCCCGTGGTTGTCACCGCAAAACGCCCATCTGCTTGTATTTGCGTGGTTAACGTGGTATCGCCTACTTTTAACGTCAATACATCATTTATATTCGCATTCTTAACGCTGCCTGAAATCGTTACGCTATTTCGCGTTGCTTCAGCACCATTAATCACATTGTCTTCTGCGACTTTATTAAACGTAATCACTGGCTCTGCAATCTCGGTTACCACATCATAACGATGTGTTTTCGTCGCAGACTTCTCATTTCCTGCACTATCACGTGTCGTAATCGATGCCTCAATTTGACGGTTTGCAGCTAATATCGCTCCCGTGGTTGTCACCGCAAAACGCCCATCTGCTTGTATTTGCGTGGTTAACGTGGTATCGCCTACTTTTAACGTCAATACATCATTTATATTCGCATTCTTAACGCTGCCTGAAATCGTTACGCTATTTCGCGTTGCTTCAGCACCATTAATCACATTGTCTTCTGCGACTTTATTAAACGTAATCACTGGCTCTGCAATCTCGGTTACCACATCATAACGATGTGTTTTCGTCGCAGACTTCTCATTTCCTGCACTATCACGTGTCGTAATCGATGCCTCAATTTGACGGTTTGCAGCTAATATCGCTCCCGTGGTCGTCACCGCAAAACGCCCATCTGCTTGTATTGGCGTAGTTAACGTGGTATCGCCTACTTTTAACGTCAATACATCATTTATATTCGCATTCTTAACGCTGCCTGAAATCGTTACGCTATTTCGCGTTGCTTCAGCACCATTAATCACATTGTCTTCTGCGACTTTATTAAACGTAATCACTGGCTCTGCAATCTCGGTTACCACATCATAACGATGTGTTTTCGTCGCAGACTTCTCATTTCCTGCACTATCACGTGTCGTAATCGATGCCTCAATTTGACGGTTTGCAGCTAATATCGCTCCCGTGGTCGTCACCGCAAAACGCCCATCTGCTTGTATTGGCGTAGTTAACGTGGTATCGCCTACTTTTAACGTCAATACATCATTTATATTCGCATTCTTAACGCTGCCTGAAATCGTCACGCTATTTTGCGTCGCTTCAGCACCATTAATCACATCGTCTTCTGCGACTTTATTAAACGTAATCACTGGCTCTGCAATCTCGGTTACCACATCATAACGATGTGTTTTCGTCGCAGACTTCTCATTTCCTGCACTATCACGTGTCGTAATCGATGCCTCAATTTGACGGTTTGCAGCTAATATCGCTCCCGTGGTCGTCACCGCAAAACGCCCATCTGCTTGTATTTGCGTGGTTAACGTGGTATCGCCTACTTTTAACGTCAATACATCATTTATATTTGCATTCTTAACGCTGCCTGAAATCGTCACGCTATTTTGCGTCGCTTCAGCACCATTAATCACATCGTCTTCTGCGACTTTATTAAACGTAATCACTGGCTCTGCAATCTCGGTTACCACATCATAACGATGTGTTTTCGTCGCAGACTTCTCATTTCCTGCACTATCACGTGTCGTAATCGATGCCTCAATTTGACGGTTTGCAGCTAATATCGCTCCCGTGGTCGTCACCGCAAAACGCCCATCTGCTTGTATTTGCGTGGTTAACGTGGTATCGCCTACTTTTAACGTCAATACATCATTTATATTCGCATTCTTAACGCTGCCTGAAATCGTCACGCTATTTTGCGTCGCTTCAGCACCATTAATCACATCGTCTTCTGCGACTTTATTAAACATAATCACTGGCAATATTGGCTTTGTTACTACAACATTTTCATTAGTATTAGTATTAGTATTAGTATTAGTATTAGTATTAGTATTAGTATTAGTATTTGAGTTCACGGAGGGATTATTCTCAATAGTTTTATTGCCATTGGTAGAGCTATTTGTAATAGCAGGATTTACTATTATCGTTTTTTCAGGTTGAGTACTTTGAGTTGCATCAGCCTTAAATTTTATGATTTCAGAATGAGGGGATTTTCTCTCTTCATTTGCTTTAGTATGAGAAAAACGGTCTGTAAAAAACCAGCCTGACAATCCAATACCACCTAGTGTAGATAATATGCTTGTGCCTGAAATATTCGATGGCTCAAAACCTATTTTTTGTATTTGCCACTCAGTTTGCTCTGGCAAAGAATATGGACTGTCTGTCGTATTTGTAGCACTATTGCTAGCCTCTTCAACTGCAATCTCTTTATCATAAGCAACTTTTTCAAGCACTATCCTTTCAATTTTCCAATTTTCCTGGTTATCAAGTTGCTGATTGTCCCCATTTAATGCTTTAGTTATCAATGTATCATCAATAATATATTGCTTAGCATTCTTTTTGCTATTTTGTGTAAAAGAGACAGGGAGCGATATTTTTTTTATTACTATCATTAGTATGCGTTACCTTAAAAAATTGAAGAGCTTCGCTTAGGTTTATTGTAGACTCTAAGCCAAAATTGTTTTTATATTAACTTTTCTAGGTGGTTTTTTCTAGTTTTTCCTGTGTAATGAAACTTAAAAAGTGTAAAATTTTTTGTCATTTTGACCGCTTGTTAGCGTACAATAAGCACAATTTTGATTGATTATGGAGGCGGAATGTCTGAACCGATTAGATTAACCCAGTTCAGCCACGGGGCGGGTTGAGGCTGTAAAATTTCTCCTAAGGTGTTAGGGACGATTTTACAAACGCAACGTGAGAAATTTGTTGATCCAAATTTGTTGGTGGGCAACGAAACGGCGGACGATGCGGCGGTGTATGATCTGGGCAATGGTCAGGCAATCATCAGCACCACGGATTTCTTTATGCCGATTGTAGATGATCCATTTGACTTCGGGCGGATTGCCTCTGCGAATGCAATTAGCGATATTTATGCAATGGGAGGCAAGCCGCTGATGGCCATTGCGATTCTTGGTTTCCCTGTAAACAAATTACCAGCGGAAGTAGCTCAGCAAATAGTGGAAGGCGGTCGTTTTGCATGTCAGCAGGCTGGTATTGCATTGGCTGGTGGCCATTCAATTGATTCTCCAGAGCCAATTTTTGGCTTAGCCGTAACAGGCATTGTGCCGACTGAACGTGTGAAACGTAATGCCTCTGCTGTCGCTGGTTGCGAGTTATATCTCACCAAACCGCTTGGTATTGGTATTTTAACCACAGCGGAGAAAAAAGGTTTATTGAAACCTGAACATCAAAATTTGGCAAGCGAGGTGATGTGTCAACTCAATGTGATCGGGGCGAAATTCTCTGAGCTTTCTGAAGTGATGGCGATGACAGACGTGACGGGCTTCGGATTGTTAGGGCATTTAAGCGAAGTGTGTCAAGGCTCGAATTTACGGGCGGAAGTCGATTTTTCTGATATTCAAACCCTAGACGGTACGAGAGAATACATTGCGTTGGGAGCCGTTCCTGGTGGTACAAATCGTAATTTTGAAAGCTACGGGCATTTGATTTCGTCAATGACGGAGGAGCAAAAAGCGATTTTGTGCGATCCGCAAACCTCGGGCGGATTGTTGGTTGCCGCATTGCCACAAGCGGTCGAAAAATTACAACATTTTGCAAAAGAGGCGAATGTGCCGCTATTCCACATCGGGCGATTGCTTGAAATGGACAAGGAAAAGCCACTGATTGAGGTTATTTAATGTTTAAACCCCATGTGACCCTTGCCTGCGTGGTACATTGCAAGGGCAAATTTTTATTTGTGGAAGAGATTGAATATGGCAAACGTACACTCAACCAACCTGCAGGGCATTTAGAAAAAGATGAAACCTTGCTGGAGGGGGCGAGCCGTGAACTGTTTGAAGAAACAGGGATTCAAGCAGAAATGGCAAGTCTGGTGAAAATTTACCAATGGCAAGCCCCACAAACCCAAACTGATTATCTCCGTTTTCTGTTTGCGGTGGAGCTGGCGGAATGGCTAGAGCCTAACCCGCAAGATGCTGAGATAACTCAAGCTCTTTGGTTGAGTGAGGCGGAATTTCAACACTATATCCAGCAAGAAGGGCAATGTGAACGCAGTCCGCTTGTGAGGCAATCGCTGAAAGATTATTTGAGCGGTGAGCGTTATCCGCTCTCGTTATTAAATGCGTTTGAGTGGGGGCACTAATGCAACAAATCAAGCAATTTGATGTGGTGATTGTAGGCGGGGCGGTAACGGGGTCAGTGCTGGCATTAGCATTGAGCAGTTTTAGCCAGCACAAAATATCGATTGCGATTATTGAAAAATCGCTCCCAGACTATGAACAACAAGGCGGTTTTGATGCTCGCAGTATTGCCTTGGCTTTTGGCAGTTTGCAAAAAATGCGACAAATTACACCGCTTGTAGGCGATAATTTAGGGGCGGAAATTGAGAAAATTGCCACGCCGATTAAGCAAATTCAAGTGGCGGATAAAGGGCATTTTGGTAAAGCCACTTTGAAAGCCAGTGAGCAGAATTTGCCACAACTTGGGGCGGTGGTGGAATTAGCAAAATTAGGCAAAAAATTGACCGCTTGTCTTGAACAGCACGCCAATATCCAGCTTTTTTGCCCTAACGAAGTCATTGAGGTTCAACGCTCAATAGACGCCTGCAAACTGACGTTAAACAATGGCGAACAGCTGAACTGTACCTTGCTGGTTGGGGCTGACGGTATTCAATCTAAGATTGCGAGCCAGTGTGGTGTGGAAACTCTCGAAAGGCGAAATTATCAGCAATTTGCAATTATTGCCAACGTGGAGTTAAGCAAACCTCATCAAAATCAAGCTTTTGAATATTTTACAGAACAAGGCCCTTTTGCTTTATTACCGCTAAATGGGAATAGGATGTCGCTGGTGTGGTGCGTGAAAAATGTTGATGGGCTACAACTGCCTGACAGCGAATTTTTGGATCGCTTACAACAGCAATTCGGCTGGAAATTAGGGCAGTTTTTGCGAGTCAGTAAGCGGTTTATTTATCCCCTTATTTTGCAAAAATCCGAGAGCCATATTCACCATCGTTTAGCGGTTGTTGGTAACGCAGCACAAATGTTACACCCCGTTGCAGGGCAAGGCTTTAACCTCGGTTTGCGAGATTTACATACGCTCGCAGAATTGGTTGCTCAAGCCTTTAATCAAGGTAAGGATATTGGTGAATTTTCGCTCTTATCCGAATTTGAATGCCAGCGTTCTCAAGATCAAGCCAAAATGATGAACGCGACAAGCGGTCTGATTTCGATTTTTTCTTGCGAAATGTTGCCTGTACAAGTGATGCGGAACTTGGGTTTATTTATGGTTTCACATTCAAAATGCGCTCGAGATTTTGTGATAAATCAAGCATTGGGGTGGTAATAAAATGAGTTGTTTTATCCTATTTCTAGGGGCAAATGGTTATTTGCCCTTACATTAATTTATTTTAACCACTTTTCCACCAATTCATTGGTGGTTTCTTTGTGTAGCCACATACTGCCAAGTTCTGGGTGGGGGAATTTAGTGTGGTTGTAGCCGATAAATTGGCGGAAATCAAAGACAGCGTGTGGGTAGCCGTTGATGAGCAAAAAGGCTTGATAGCCATCTTCACTCCAGCAGATTTCCACACGGCGTGGTTCGTGGAGTGAGTTTTGTTCAATGTCGCTAATGCGGAAAACGAAAAGGCTGTCCACCACAGGTTGCTCGGTTTGGTGTAGATCCATTGCATAAAAATAGCCTGTTTCTTCGTCAATTTCAAACATCACCACTAAATGTTCGTGCTGAGTAGAGTGAGCTCCGTTGCGGTAAGGCTCGTTGAGTAGAATGTGATCGGTTAAAACAGAGTAGAGCATTTGATTATCCTTATAAGCAAAATGCCACCGATTTCTCAGTGGCATTTAAATGTTTAATTAGCGATTACGCTTGACCTTTGATCTCTTTACGACCATTGAACGCCGCTGGTGTGCCAGCACGCTCTAATGCTTCTTCGATACGAATTAATTGGTTGTATTTTGCTACACGGTCTGAACGGCTCATCGAACCCGTTTTGATTTGACCTGCCGCAGTACCAACTGCTAAATCTGCAATCGTTGCATCTTCGGTTTCGCCTGAGCGGTGAGAAATAACGGCGGTGTAACCTGCGTCTTTAGCCATTTTGATTGCAGCTAAGGTTTCAGTTAATGAACCGATTTGGTTGAATTTGATTAAGATTGAGTTTGCAATACCATTTTCGATACCACGAGCTAAGATCTTAGTATTGGTTACGAATAAGTCGTCACCCACTAATTGTACTTTGTCGCCTAATACTTTAGTTTGGTATGCGAAACCTTCCCAGTCTGATTCATCTTGACCGTCTTCGATAGATACGATTGGGTACTCTTTGCATAAGTCTTCTAAGTAGTGAGTGAACTCTTGTGAAGTAAAGGTTTTGCCTTCGCCTTTCATATCGTACACATTACGCTCTTTATCATAGAACTCAGAAGAAGCACAGTCCATCGCTAAAGTAATATCTTTACCTAATACATAACCTGCTTTTTCTACCGCTTCTTTAATGCACGCTAAAGCATCTGCGTTTGAAGCTAGGTTTGGTGCGAAACCACCTTCATCACCTACTGCTGTATTTAAGCCTTTCGCTTTGAGTACTTTAGCAAGATTGTGGAACACTTCTGCACCAATGCGTAACGCTTCTTTTAAGGTTGAAGCACCCACTGGTTGGATCATAAATTCTTGAATATCAACATTGTTGTCTGCGTGTTCTCCACCGTTGATGATGTTCATCATTGGTAATGGCATAGAGTAAACGCCAGGAGTGCCGTTTAATTCAGCAATGTAAGCATAAAGTGGTAAACCTTTTGCTGCTGCTGCTGCTTTAGCCGTTGCTAAAGAAACCGCTAAGATAGCATTTGCACCAAATTTAGATTTGTTTTCAGTGCCGTCTAAGTCGATCATAATTTGGTCGATTTCAGCTTGTGCTGTTCCTTCTTTGCCTTCTAATGCTTTAGCAATTTCGTTGTTTACCGCAGAAACCGCTTTTAATACACCTTTACCTAAAAAACGTGATTTATCGCCATCGCGTAATTCTAATGCTTCACGAGAACCTGTAGAAGCACCTGATGGAGCAGCTGCTAAACCTACGAAGCCACCTTCTAAGTGAACTTCTGCTTCTACTGTTGGGTTACCACGAGAGTCGATGATTTCACGACCGATTACTTTAACAATTTTAGCCATTGTTGAGTTCCTCTAATTGAGAGTTAGTTAATAGAAAAAGAATAGGTATATAGTAAAACGATTTTACGCTTTTGTCTTTGAAAAACTGTGATGAGAGTTCGAGAATTTATCACTAATTTGATTAAGACTATATTATTCGCTCCAGAGTATAGCAATTTTTGCAAAAAACGGCAAAAACTTGACCGCTTGTATGCTTATTTTTTGATTAACAGCGTCAGCGTTTCATAGTGTGAAGTATGTGCAAACATATCAAATAACTGCACTTTGCATAATTCGTAATGAGTTAAGGATTCAAAATCTTTTGCCATAGATTGGGCATTGCAGCTGGAATAGATTAAATAAGTTGAGCCCAAATTGTTTAAAAATTCCGCTAAAGATTGACCAATGCCTCTACGAGGTGGATTTACAATCACCAAATCAGGTGGTGTGCCGTTTTCATTTAAGGCAAATTTTGCAGAATCGAGCGAGATAAATCTTACTCTTTCTAAGGCTAATGTTGCCGCTGATTTTGTGGCACTTTCAATTGCGGATGCTGAAATTTCAATGCCAGTTAATTCAACATCAATCCCTTTTTTTTGTAATGCTTTTGTACAATGTAAACCAAAACCGCCTACGCCACAAAACAGATCCCAACACTTTTTTATTGGTAAATTTTCAACCCATTGTTGAGCTGTCAAGTAAAGCTGGCTGGCTACAGTTGGATTTGTTTGGAAAAAGCCTTGTGGGCGAATAAATAGCGGTACGCTATTGAAATTTTCCTCGATCACTTTTCGTTCGGTTAAGAAAATCTCCGTTTCACCTTCTAAAACAGCGGCGTGTTGCGGTTGAATATTTAGGCTCACCACCGAATTAGGTGGCAATTTTTCTAACAGATGGGGTAATTCTCGCTCCACCAATGCTCGCTTTGATTCGCTTCGCACCACAAAACGGAGCATTAACGATTGGTTATATTGGCTTTCAGTGATTAGGATATATTTCAGCTCGCCTTTTTTCTTTTTGATGTTGTAGGGCACAAGGCCTGCTCGGGCAATAAAATCTTTAAGAATGGGGAATAAGCTATAAAAAGAAGCTGGGTAAAGTAGGCAGTCGGTTAAATCTACCCCACTTTGCGGGTCGTGTTGATCTTTTAAAATGCCTAAAATTGGGCGTTCCACACTACCTGAAACCACCATTTTCGCTTTATTGCGAAAATGTGAAATGGGGGATGCTACAAGCGGTAAGATTTCCGTTTTATTTTGCAAAATAAATGGAGAAATTAACCGTTTGAGGTCGGCTTCTTTATCGGCTAATTGGCTCTGGTATGGTTTTTCAAGCCATTGGCAGGAGGTGCAATCACCACGTTTAAAATGTGGGCAGTTAGCTAGATTAGGCATTTGTTTCTTTCCACGCTAGCCAGTGATTTTGTAAAGCGGTCAGCCTAGCTTGAGCTTGCTGATAAGCTTTACTGTTTTCTAGCTCACGCCAAGTGACAGTTTTACGTTTCATTAATGATAAATGACGTGCTTTTTGAATTTGAGTAGGCTGATATTTCAAGCCATCTAAAACTTGAACGACGCCCTCTGGCTGATTGCAAAGCAGCAATAAATCGCAGCCAGCTTGAATGGCTTTTTCGGTGCGTTCCACAAAATTACCCATAAAGCTAGCACCTTGCATACCCAAATCATCAGAGAAAATGACACCATTGAAATTGAGTTGTTTGCGTAAAACGTTTTTTAACCAGTAAATTGAACCGCTTGCAGGCTGGCTATCACATTCGGTATAAACAACGTGAGCTGGCATAATAGCGGAGAGTTTGCCTTTACTAATAAGTTGTTTGAAGGGAAGAATATCGTGATTAAATATCACCTCTTTTGCTCTATCATCAAAAGGCGTTTCTAAATGTGAATCAGCCAAAACATATCCGTGACCAGGAAAATGCTTGCCTGTAGTTGCCATCCCCATTTCCAACATTCCGTCAATAAAGGCTTCAGCAATTGGCAAAATCGTGTATGGATCTTTCCCAAATGATCGATCGCCAATTGCCTTGCATTCGTGTCCTAAATCTAAAACAGGGGCAAAACTTAAATCAATATCCAATGCAAACATTTCAGCCGCCATTAACCAGCCTGTTTCTCTCGCGAGTTGCAATGCGTGGTCTTGGGTTTGAGCTAGCAGGTTAAAAGACTGCATTGCAGGCAATTTTGTAAAGCCTTCACGGAAGCGTTGTACTCTCCCCCCTTCTTGATCTACAGTGATTAGCAAAGGTTTTTTCACACGTTGACGGATATCTTTTACTAAGCCTTGAATTTGTTGTTTGTCATAAAAATTACGGCTAAATAAAATTAAACCTGAAATCAGCGGGTGGGATAATATTTCCACTTCTTCTTGGGCAAGTTCTTTGTCTTTAATATCAATGAGTAGCATACGTTTTAAATGTAGTTAATTTGCAAAAAAGAGAAAAATTTCAACCGCTTGTATTGTACGTTGAAAAGCCCTTGATTTTCATCAAGGGCTATGAATGGATTAGGAATGATATTTCTGTACTTTCATTTGATTGCGACGCATTTTGATATTAAGCATTTCAACCACAACAGAAAAGCCCATTGCAGTATAAACAGCTACTTTTGGAATATGGAAATTAAATGCCTCACCTACTAACACTACGCCAATCAAAATTAAGAAAGCTAATGCAAGATTTTTAATAGTTGGGTTATTATCGACAAAATTTCCAATACCTCTTGCTGCCAACATCATCACTCCCACTGCAATCATAATGGCAATCACCATAACAGGAATATCATCTGCCATTGCAACGGCAGTAATTACAGAGTCAAGTGAAAAAATCACGTCAAAAATAGCGATTTGTGTGAGCACCATCAGAAAGCTGGCTTTTTTAGCCGAGGTGGCTTGTTCTTCGTGCGAATTTGCAGCAACAGATTCTTTCAATTCCATCAAACTTTTTATAATCAGAAAAAGTCCTCCGATAAGTAGAATTAAGTCTCTGCCTGAAATCGGATGGCTTGCGATATAGAACAGCGGTGTAACTAATTTTATTAACCAAGCAAGTGAAAGTAGTAATAAAATACGTGTTCCCATTGCGAGTGCTAAACCAATAATGCGTGCGGATTGACGTTGTTCAATAGGTAGGCGAGAAACTAAAATGCTGATAACAATAATGTTATCAATGCCTAATACAATTTCAAGCCCGGTGAGTGTAATCAGTGCTAACCAAGCTTCAGGATTTGCTATCCAATCAAACATAAAAATGTCCTTTTAAAATTAGGGATATAATTGCTTTCTTCTATAAAAGAAAGCGGGCATTCTATAGAGAATGTATGCAAAATTAAAGAGGAGAATGTAAAAAGTTTTGTAAAATTTCTGTGGTGAATTGCTTGCGTAAATAAAACCCTAAAGGTAAAGATTGAACTGGCTCACCGTGGGCATTGATAGCAGAAGTGAGCGAGCGATTATTTCTCCCTTTCGGTCTAAGTTGTAAGACTTCACCACATTTTGCATTAATGGTATGGAGCTGACCTAAAACGATCATTTCCATTAACTCTTCCCAATCTCGTCTTAATTGAAATTCTTGTTCAGGCGTAGGCGACCATAAAATAGCTTGTCCGATATGGCGTTGATAAAGTGGAATATTACGCTCACCTTCAACAGGAACCCATAATACGTGAGAAAGTTTATGCTTAACATGAGAACTTTCCCAAATGATACCATTGTTGTGGGTTAAGGGGGCAAGGCTAACGAAGGTGGTTTCTAATGGCAGGCCTTTTTGATTAATAGGAATAGTTTTAAGCTCAATACCTAAATTAGAAAAATCTTGCACGGCTTTGTTACCTGCCTTTGCACCAAGAGCCATTTCAATTAATGTTCCGACCCAGCCTTTATCTCGCTTTAAATCAGATGGAACAGTGACATTGAGCATCTCCGCTACTTCACCCAAGGTAAAACCTGCTAGCCATTGTGCTCTGGCTAGCAATTCTTGTTCTGTTTGGGGAATACTGGTAAGAGAATTATGGTTCATAGGCACTATTGTTTTTGTTTTTCATAGATCATAGACAAGCGGTTATTTTTTTATCATTTTTTGCAGCTATGGAGCGATTTTTTACTCGCGGCCTACGAATATTACATCCAGGCATTGCTACGAATAACACCAACGGCAATCCCTTCAATCTCAATATATTCTTGGCTTAGATTGACCTTAATTGGCTTTAACTCGTCATTTTCGGGATGTAAATAAATTAATTCGCCCTTTTTCTCTAAACGTTTTACGGTTACTTCATCATTTACACGAGCAACTACAACTTGACCATTACGAGCGGTATTCGTTTTGTGAACAGCTAATAAATCGCCGTCTAAAATACCAATTTTCTCCATTGAGTTACCTTTTACTTTGAGTAAATAATCAGCAGTTGGATTAAACATCGTGCCATTAATAGGATAGTGATTTTCAACGTGTTCCAATGCTAAGATTGGCGTGCCAGCAGCGACTTTACCTATTAGGGGTAATCCTTCATTTTCATCGTTGGCGGCTTCGTTTTCGTCTTCAACTAAAATACGAATGCCACGAGATGTACCAGAGAGCATTTCAATATAGCCTTTACGTGCTAAGGCTTTTAGGTGCTCTTCTGCAGCGTTAGGAGATTTAAAACCGATTTCACGTGCAATTTCTACACGAGTGGGGGGCATACCAGTTGTTTCAATATGATTTTTTACGAAATCAAAGATTTCTTGCTGACGAGCAGTTAAATGTTTACGCATTTGAGTTGAACCTCACTGTCTTTATATACAGAAAATATTGATAGTATATACAGTATTTTTTGTTTTGTAACTAATAATTTCACAAAATTCTGGAAAAAATTATGGTAGAATGAGGCAAATTAGAGGTTAGACCTCCGCTAATAACAATTCTTAAGGGTATTGATATGTCTGGCTTATTAAATTTATACCGTACTTTCTTAAATTTACCACTTTCACTTTTGGTAAAGTCTCGTGCTATTCCAACTGATCCTGTGAGTGAGTTAGCGCTAAATCTGGCACAACCTATCGTCTATGTATTGCCTTATACATCGCAAACTGATTTACTTATTTTGCAAAAAAACTGCTCAGCGTTAAATTTACCTGATCCATTGCAAGATAATGTAATTGATGGGCAGACTTTGCCCCGTTTTGTCTTTTTAGATAAGGGAAGACGTTTTTTTAAATCAAAAGGGGTGAAAAGTGAGACTGAATCTATTTTTTATCGTTATTTGGATTTACATCGTGAAAAGGGCGATTTAGATGTTCAACTTATCCCCGTTTCTGTGCTGTGGGGGCGAGCACCAGGCAAAGAAGATGCAAGGCACTTACAGGTTTTGACCTCATTACAACGTTTTATGTCAATGGTTTGGTTTGGTCGTGATAACTTTGTGCGTTTCTCACCAGCAGTATCATTACGCCATATGATAGCTGAACACGGTGCAGATGAAAAAATTGCTCAAAAAATTGCACGTGTAGCAAAAATGCACTTTGCTAAATTGCGTTATTCTGCAATGGGGCCTCGTTTGCCAAATCGTGAGGCAATGTTTAATAAAATTCTCAATTCAGAGGTTATTCAAGCAGCAATTGCTGAAGAAGCAAAAAAATCTTCGCCAGAAAAGGCACGTAAAGAAGCAGAGAAAATTATTAATGAAATTGCGGCTGATGTAAAACACGAAAGTTTACGTGTTGCAGATCGCGTTTTAAGTTGGCTTTGGAATAAATTATATCAGGGTATTAATGTACAAAATGCTGATCGTGTGCGTAAGTTGGCGTTAGAAGGGCATGAAATTGTTTATGTGCCTTGCCATCGTAGTCATATGGATTATTTACTCTTATCTTACATACTTTATCATCATGGTGTTGTACCACCACATATTGCAGCAGGGATTAATCTGAATTTCTGGCCAGCTGGTTCAATTTTCCGCAGTTGGGGGGCATTTTTCATTCGCCGTACTTTTAATAACCGCCTATATTCCACTATTTTCCGTGAATATTTGGCTGAGCTATTCTATCGGGGTTATTCGGTAGAGTATTTCATTGAGGGTGGGCGTTCTCGTACTGGGCGTTTGTTAGAACCCAAAACGGGAATGGTGTCAATGACTTTACAAGCACTTCAACGGGGCTTAAATCGCCCATTGAGTATTGTACCAGTCTATATTGGCTATGAGCACGTTCTTGAGGTAGATACTTATGCTAAAGAGCTAAGAGGTGCTGCAAAAGAGAAAGAAAATGCAGGTTTAGTATTAAGAGTACTTAAAAAGTTGAAAAATTTAGGTCAAGGCTATGTAAATTTTGGTGAGCCGATTCAGATAAATAATTACCTAAATCAGCATTTCCCTGAGTGGAAGGAGCAAGCTGAAGATGGCCGTCCTAAGTGGTTAAATGAGGCTGTTAATAAGGTTGCAAATCAGATTATGATCAATATTAATAAAGCAGCTGCAGTAAATGCGAAAAATTTGGTTGGTTCTGCATTATTGGCTTCACGCCAAAGAGCTTTAACTCGTGAGCAATTAATTGAACAACTTGAAAGTTATGTTCAATTATTCCGTTATGTGCCTTATTCTAAAGATATGACCTTGCCCGAAGAAAGTGCAGATGAGATGCTAAACCGTGTTATCAATCTGCCTCGTTCAGGGGGAGCAATAGAAAAAGATGATTTCGGTGAGTTAATTCGTTTAGAACGTGAAGCTGCGGTATTAATGACCTATTATCGTAATAATGTGCAACATTTATTTGTATTACCCTCATTGGTTGCAAGCATTGTGCTACACCACGAGGCTATTTCAAAAGATCTTGTTATTCAATCGGTTAATCGAATTTATCCGTTCTTACAAACAGAGCTATTTTTACACTTTAAAGAAGATCAAGTGGCGGAGTATATTGAGGCGATTATTAAGGAGTTTATTCGTCAAAATGTGATTAAAAATGAAAGCGATATGTTGATGATTAACCGACCACATATTCGTACATTGCAATTACATTCGGCTGGCGTGCGTGAAATATTACAACGTTACTATATCAGTTTAAGTTTATTGCTAGAACAGCCTGATATTAGTCGCGTAGCTTTAGAGAAAGAAAGTAGTTCGGTTGCACAGCGTCTATCAGTATTACACGGCATTAATGCTCCAGAATTTTTTGATAAAGCGATTTTCTCAATCTTCATAAATAGCTTAAAAGAACAGGGTTATTTTGATAGCGAAGATAATTTAGTTATCGAGAAAATTAAAGAAACTGAAGCATTACTAAGAAGTTTGATTTCTATTGAAGTCCAGCAAACTATTCAAGGTGCAATAGCAAAGGTTTGTATCGAAAAGCAGGTCTAGCAAATAAAAATGAGTAGAGAAGAGAGCTAACAAGCGGTTATTTTCTTATCATTTTTTGCAAATTAAAAGGCGGTATATAGTCAATTGATTATATGCCGCCTTTTAATATTTAGATAACGATTATTTTGGTTCACCGATTGGTAGAATAGTTCTACCAAAACTTTCGTTAATAATATCCGCTGCGGCTAAGTAGAATGCGCAGAATGCGGTGATTAAACCGAAGTTACCGCCAATATTTGTAATCGTGCTGTTATGAGTAAAATCGCCAGCTGCTAATACATAGAAAGTGACTGTTAGGAAGAAGAAAATTGCTTGTAATGCTCGTGCTTTAGCAAGTGTACCGATGAACATCATTAATGTGAATGTGCCCCAAGCCACTAAGTACCAACCGATAAACTCAGGCGATACGCTGGAAACAAAGAATAGTTTAAATAAGGCAAAAGACCACCAGAAAGCACCGTAGCTAGTAAATGCAGTAAAGCCGAAGGTGTTACCTTTAGCAAATTCAAACATACCTGCGATCATCTGAGCCGTACCACCAAAGGCAAAGCCCATTGCTAATACTAAGCCAACGTTATCGCCACTGAATGTTCCGTTGTTGATTAAACTTAATAAAAATGTAGTAAGTGCAAAGCCGCATAAACCGAGCGGAGCTGGGTTAGTTCCTGAATTTGGAGCTGACATTGAAAACCTCTATTACTTTGTTTACGCTACGTATTTGTAGCAAATTATTCTATTTTGCTTCTATTAAAATGAGAAGCTGTCTTACCTAAAATTTAAGGCGGTAAAGTATAACGATTTTATATACTATTGACTAGTAATTTCCTTACAAGCGGCCGGATCTTCGCAAAATTTTGCAAAAGCTGCTAATTTATCATTTGGTATTTAGTTTGCGGTACTGGCTTGGTGTCACAGCATATTGCCTTTTAAAGGCAGTAATAAAGTGCGGTTCAGATTGAAAGCCACAGGTAAGGGCAATGCTTAATACAGAATCTGCTTGGCTTTTCAATAACATCGCTGCTTTTTGCAATCGCATTTTATGCACGAAAGCGTGTGGGCTAATAGATAAATGCTGATTAAATAACCGAATAAGTTGTGAGCGAGAAAGATGTACTGTTGCAGCCATTTTATCAACTGTCCAATCTTTTTCTGGATTAAGCAAGATGGCTTTAAGTAATGGGCGTAATCGTAGTTCCTGCCATCCTTTTAAAACGCCACATAGCTTGTGATTATGATTAGCAAGGTGCTGCCTTAATATCATAGTTAAAATAACTAAAGCTAATGAATTAACCAGCGATTTTGTGGCTAAATGGGAAGCGGTTGCCTCTGTTCTGAGCAGATCTAACATCATTTGTAATGGTGTTTCAGCAATTTGGAAAAGGATCATTTCTGGCAACGTATCCATTAATTCAGATTGAGAGTCATAGTGATAATGCAGGCAGAACATATCGCAATTGTACTGTGCTTTCCCAGTTTTTACTGAGGTAAAAGCCCCTAAAGACTCGAGGCTTAATAGGGTTTTCGTTGCCAATGGTTGTATTTGACTACGTAAAGTATGGCTGGAAAACTTAGGGAAAAATGCAATATCCCCTTGTTTTAGTAAATGAACTTGCCCATTATGTTCTAGATAGGCACAACCAGCACTAATAATGTGTGCAACTGCTAGCCCACTTTGATGTGGGTTATCTAATTCCCAATTACCTTGTAGTTGGCACTTTACGCTAATACCTGCTGATAGTTGGGCAAAATCAAGTAATTTATCTAATATATCCATTTCTTTTCCTTAATTTGCGATTATTTCATTATAAAATGAACTTATTTGATAATAAAGTTTATTAAATAAACGCAATAATGCCACTGTTTTTTTATCATATCCCATAAAGGAGGAAATCAATATGTCTTCATTTCAAAATTGGTCAGAACACACGGCACATGTGAAACAATCTTTCGGTAAATTAGGGCAAAAGCACCCTAAAATGTTGGAAGCTTATAAAGCACTAGGTACTGCTGCAGCGGCTGAAGCTTTAGATCATAAAACGAGAGAATTAATTGCTTTAGCGGTTGCGATTACTACACGTTGTGAAAGTTGTATCAGCGTTCATGCAGAAGAAGCCGCAAAAGCTGGAGCTACAGAAAGTGAAATTGCAGGGGCATTGGCAACCGCAATTGCACTAAATGCAGGTGCTGCATACACTTATGCTCTACGTGCCTTGGAAGCAGTTGAAACACAAAAATAGGAGAGGCTAAGATGAAAAGGTTAGGTTGGATCTTAGGACTAATAATGGCAACACCAATAATGGTGAATGCTCAAGAAACGGTCGTTAAGCAAGTACAGCTTGAAAAAGCACCAGGTGTTTGGATTGATGTTCGTTCTGCTGAAGAATTTCAGCAAGGGCATTTAATGGGTGCAATCAATTTAACACATATTGAAATTGCCGAACGAATTTCGGAAGTTGTGCCAGATAAAGACCAGCCAATTCATCTTTATTGCCGATCAGGGCGTAGAGCAGAAGTGGCAATGAGTGAGTTGAAGAAATTAGGCTATACTAATGTAACCAATCACGGTGGTTATGATGATTTAGTGAAATCTGGATTTAATTAAGCTCTTCTGAGCTAAATAAAATGAGTTTATAACATAAGGGCTATTTGATAGCCCTTATATTTTTTATAGCACAATATTTCTAATGCCTATAAGTAATGCCTATAAGTGATAAGCAGCTTATGGATATTTGCAAAAAATATTCTAAATGAGACCGCTTGTTGTTCATTTACTTCTTACTTCTTAATAGCTATAAATAAAAAAGGACACCCTAAGGTGTCCTAGTATTGATTTTTTAATTAAAGAGCAGATTTTGCTTTTTCAACTAAAGCTGCGAAAGCAACTTTATCGAATACTGCGATATCAGCTAAGATCTTACGATCGATTTCAACAGAGGCTTTTTTCAAGCCGTTGATGAATTTGCTGTAAGATAAACCGTTTTGACGTGCTGCAGCATTGATACGAGCAATCCATAATTGGCGGAATTGACGTTTACGCTGACGACGGTCACGGTAAGCATATTGACCAGCTTTAATTACAGCTTGGAACGCAACGCGATAAACACGTGAACGCGCACCATAATAACCTTTAGCAGCCTTAAGAACTTTCTTATGGCGTGCTCTTGCAATAACACCACGTTTTACACGAGCCATTATTTAATCTCCTAAATTGTCTATTTTGATTTGGTAGACGAAATTTCGTCTCTAAGAATTACTATTCGTACGTTTGTGTTTTACGCTTATGCGTATGGTAAACACGCTACTACTAAAACTTGGTCAGCTTTCGCTACCATTGATTTATGACGTAAGTGACGTTTACGTTTAGTGGTTTTCTTAGTCAAAATATGACGTAAGTGAGATTGTTTACGTTTGAAACCGCCAGAAGCTGTCTTTTTGAAACGCTTAGCAGCACCACGTACTGTTTTAATTTTAGGCATTGTTAAAATAACTCCGCATTGTTTTGGTTAAATATTGGTAATTAGGCGGATTTCAGGTAGGGAAATTGTGTTTACTCCTACAGAAATCACTTGATGGCTCTTATTACCGTCCTCTGCAATTTACATTGCATTCATAAAAGCAAAATCAGGCTGCTGAGTATGCCTGTTTGCTTTGGTTTTTCAAATTGAAAAACGGACAGATTTTATAGGAACTGCCCGTGTTATGCAAGAACAAATTGAGTAAGTAAATTATTTTTTCTTCGGTGCAATCACCATTACCGCTTGGCGACCTTCCAATTTACCTGGTGCGGATTCCACCATTGCAATTTCAGCAGTATCGGCTTTCACTCGCTCTAATACTTCCATACCGATCTCCTGGTGAGCCATCTCACGTCCGCGGAAACGTACGGTAATTTTCACTTTATCGCCGTCTTCCAAGAATCGTACGATACTACGCATTTTAACGTTATAGTCGCCATCATCCGTACCTGGACGGAATTTGATTTCCTTGATTTGCACGACTTTTTGTTTTTTCTTCTGTTCTTTTGCGGCTTTTTCTTTTTCGTAGATAAATTTACCGTAGTTCATAATACGGCAAACTGGAGGCTCAGCATTTGGGCTGATTTCCACTAAGTCTAATGCCGCTTCTTCAGCACGACTTAATGCTTCTTGAATAGATACGATACCAACTTGTTCGCCATTTTCATCAGTTAAGCGAACTTCTTTCACTCCACGAATTTCATCATTAAGACGATGGGCGCGATTTGTTTGAACACGTTTTACAGGTTTAATAGCCTTATTCCTTCTGTTAAATTTATTTACAATCTTGAGATATTGGCCTACATCAGCGTCATTAGCAAAACCAATATGCAAAAAATATTGCTTTTTTGACCGCTTGTAAAGCGGATAAATAGTTTTTCATAGTGTCTGTTTTTGCAGTACAAAAAACAGATAAGCGTGCAAATTCTATAGCATTTTCAATGTGTATGCAATAATAAACGCGGACTTAGTGCCTATTTTCGGTTGTTTTGATGTTCTTTGATTAATGCCATAAATGCTTGGCCAAATCGTTCAAATTTTCGTTCCCCAACGCCATTTATTTCAAGCATCTCGATTTTTGAGGCGGGTAAAAATTCCGCCATTTCCTGTAGTGTCGCATCATTAAAGACAATATAAGGCGGAATATTTTCTTTATCGGCAATTTGTTTACGCAAGAAACGAAGACGAGCGAAAAGATCTTTGTCATAACGGTGACTCGCTTGTTTTTGCATAAATGTAGTGGTTGAAATACCCAGACGTGGTAATGCGAGTTGTAATGTTTTTTCACCACGTAAGAAAGGTCTGGCGCTTTCGGTTAATTGGAGAGCCGAATGGTTCGCAATATTTTGATAAATCAGCCCTAAGTGAATCAGTTGTCGTACCACATTTTGCCAATAGTGCTGGCTTTGCTCTTTTCCGATACCATAAACTGAAAGTTGTTCGTGGTTGTGTTCACGAATTTTCAGATTATTCATTCCTCGCAATACGGCAATAATATGGTGTTGACCAAAGATTTGTCCTGTTCGGTAAATCACCGACATTACTTTTTGGGCATCAAGTAATCCATCATATTTTTGAGGCGGATCTAGGCAAATATCACAGTTTTTACAATCTTCTTGTTTGTGTTCGCCAAAATAATTAAGCAAGACTAATCGGCGACAGGTTTGCGATTCGGCAAATTCTCCGATAGCTTGTAATTTATGCTGTTTAATATCTCGTTGTTCGCTCTCAGGCTCTTCTAAGAGGATTTTTTGTAACCAGCTATAATCGCTTGGATCGTAAAAAAGCATAGCTTCGGAAGGGAGATCATCTCGTCCAGCTCTGCCTGTTTCTTGATAATAAGATTCAATCGATCGAGGTAAATCAAAATGTATGACAAAACGCACATTCGATTTATTAATTCCCATACCAAAGGCGATAGTTGCGACTACAATTTGAATATCATCTCGTTGGAAGGCATTCTGTACGAATTCTCGCTGCTCAAAACTCATTCCTGCGTGATAACCCATAACACTGATATTTCGTGAGGAGAGTTTTTCCGTAATCTCTTCCACTTTTTTACGGCTATTACAATAAATAATGCCACTTTTTCCTTGCTGTTTATTGATAAATTTTAGTAGTTGTTCAAGGGGCTTAAATTTTTCTTGTACCGTATAGCGAATATTGGGGCGATCAAAGCTGCCTAGATAGATATGAGGAGAATGTAGGCGTAAATGGTATAGAATATCTGCTCGTGTTGTTGGGTCAGCCGTTGCAGTTAATGCCATTAATGGCACGCTAGGAAACGTATTTCTCAATCTGCCAAGTAGTGTGTATTCAGGACGAAAATCGTGCCCCCATTGAGAAACGCAATGGGCTTCATCTACCGCAATAAAACTAATTTTACAGAGTGAAATAAAGTGGAAAAAGCCTTGAGTCATCACTTTTTCAGGAGAAAGATAAAGCAATTTTAACTGTCCCGATAGGGCTTTTTGTTCTACTAATTGCTGCTCTTCAAGCATTTGAGTGGAATTTAGATAAGCTGCTTCAATGCCGTGAGTAATCAGTTGATCCACTTGGTCTTTCATTAAAGAAATCAGTGGTGAAATAACAAGAGTAATCCCTTCCAAACAAAGTGCAGGTACTTGATAGCAAAGGGATTTTCCACCGCCAGTTGTCATAATCACAAGGCAATCACGATTTTCCAAGACAGCATTAATCACTTCTTCTTGCCCGTCTCGGAACTTTTGATAGCCAAAGACATTATTTAAAACAGAAATTGCGGTAGTGTTCATTATTTTATTATATGCAAGAAGCACAGCGTGTGCCTGCAAGCGGTTTATTTTGAGGAAAAATTTGCAAGTATTGTTAGCAAATGTGATTAAAAGGATGCAGGTGGTGCATCCTAAATTCAGTTATTAGAAAGAAACGGTTTCGCCATGTCGAATAAAAGCCTCTTCTAAATGTTGCCAGAAAGTATTTCCTTCATCGGTTACCCATTCGCCATCAACATTTTTAAAGTGAATACCACCTAATTTACTGGCAAGCCATAACTCTAGCATAGCCTCTTGTTTATTGATAATGATCTGTGATTTATCATCAAAAGTTAAAGTACAAACGGCACCTTGAATCTCGGTATCAATCGATAAACCTTCATCATCAATTTTCTCTTCAATTTGTTGCCAAACGTGCTCTACGGCTTGATGGAATTGTGCTATGTTCATTTTCTGTCCTTAAATCTTAATGTAGGTTATTGAAAGTCATCAATTTTATGATAGGGTTATCTAATATTCATATGTTGCAAGCGGTCAGATTTCTTTAAATTTTTGAAAAAGTTTAAAGAAATCTGACCGCTTGAAGTCTATTTCATTCTGGGTAGTTCTGTCATTGGCCAGCGTGGTTTTACGCTAATACTTAAATCAGTGCGTTCACCACTTTTTAAACGTAAAAAACCTGTGTAGGCAATCATTGCACCATTATCAGTACAAAACTGCGGGCGAGGATAAAAAACTTCGCCTTTTAGTTTTTTCATCATATCAGCCATATCAGCTCGAAGCTGTTTATTAGCACTTACGCCACCAGCCATTACTAGGCGTTTATAACCAGTTTGCTCTAATGCTCGTTTGCATTTGATTAAAATAGTATCCACAACTGCTTGTTGGAATGCGTGAGCAATATCACAACGAGTTTGTTCTTCTAACTCGCCATTTTTATTGAGATTCGCCCTAATAGTATTGGCGGCAAATGTTTTTAAACCTGAGAAGCTAAAATCTAAGCCTGGCCTATCTGTCATTGGGCGTGGAAATTTAAAACGATTAGGGGTAGCAGACTCGGCAAGCTTAGATAGTGCTACTCCAGCGGGGTAATCTAAGCCTAATAATTTACCTGTTTTATCAAAGGCTTCGCCTGCCGCATCATCAATCGATTCGCCTAAAAGTTCATATTGACCTACGCCTTCAACTTTGACTAATTGAGTATGCCCACCAGAAATAAGCAATGCTATAAAAGGGAATTGGGGGGCATTTTCTTCTAACATTGGGGCGAGCAAATGCCCCTCCATATGATGTACACCAAGGGCTGGCACATTCCAGGCATAAGCTAGAGAGCGAGCAATAGTTGAACCTACTAATAATGCACCAACTAAACCAGGACCTGCCGTATAGGCAATACCGTCAATATCACAAGGCTGAAGATTGGCTTCTTTTAAAGCTGCTTGGATTAACGGAAGTGTTTTGCGTATATGATCCCGAGAGGCAAGTTCGGGCACAACACCACCGTAATCAGCGTGCAGATCAATTTGGCTATAAAGCTGGTTTGCTACTAAGCCTTTTTTTCCATCATAAATAGCAACGCCAGTTTCATCACAAGAGGTTTCAATACCTAAAATTCGCATAATTTCCTAGTAAGCTTAAATAAGTCAGAAAGCCAAAAGGGGCGAACTCGCCCCTAATATTCTATTATTTTTAATTAGAATTGTTCGCCATATTCAGGTTTTGTCGGGATTGGTAGCGTTTTATTCTCGTATTCTTTAATTAATAGCTCCGTTTTTTGCTGAGAATCTTGAATACCTATTTGTCCAAATGCTTCTTTTAAATAAGGGAGTGCATTTTTAGTTGCTTCAGTATTTGGGTAGAAACGTAACATTTCTTCTACGCGGTTTACGACAGCAACATAAGCTTTTCGTTTGTTGTAGAATTTCACAATAGATAATTCGTGTTCTGCTAAACGGTTGAATAAATAGTTCATCCAGTTTTGGGCATCTTGTGCGTATTGGCTTTGTGGATAGTGTTTAACGATAGTTTGGAAATTGCCGTAAGCATTACGGACATTCACTACCGCACGAGAGGCTCTGTTTACCTTAAAGAAATCTTGCATAAAATTGTCACCTAAACGTGCATTTGAAAGGCCTGCAAGATAAAATACATAATCCATATTCGCCGCATTTGGATAAGTGCGAGCAAAACGTTCTGCAGCATCTAACGCTTTATAATATTCGCCGACTTTATACTGTGCATAAATTAAACTTAATTGAGCTTGTTCACCCAAGCCTGAATATTGAAAACCTTTAGCCCCCATTCCTTCTAAATAACGAATAGCAGAATTATAATCGCCATTTTGTAAATAGGTTTGCCCTTTGTTATAAAGATCTTGAGCACTGGATTGTTCGATGTCTTTATTAGAACTTGAGCAGCCCACAACAAGTCCTGCTAATGCTAATGTGGCAAGAGTTTTAAATTTACGCATATGTTTTACCTATAATGAAGTGTCTGAAACAAAAAGTTAATGTACAATAGCCTCAGACTAAGAATAACTTATGAAGTTCATCTCGCTATTTTATATAACATCACGCAAGTAAGCAAATGACTAATTAGGATTTATATTTTAATGACTACTCAACAAAAGATTTTGACAGCAGAAATTACTGCAGATTTATTAGGTGCTCGTTTAGATCAAGCGTTAGCACAACTTTTTTCAGACTATTCACGCTCACGCATTAAAGTATGGATTGAAAGTGATTTAGTTAAGGTAAACGGCAATATTGTCAATAAGGCACGAGAGAAGGTATTTGGTGGTGAAACTGTTGAAATCAGTGCGGAAATTGAGGAAGAAATTCGCTTTGAGCCACAAGATATTCCACTCAATATTGTATATGAAGATGACGATATTATTGTCATCAATAAACCGAAAGAGTTGGTGGTTCACCCAGGAGCTGGCAATCCAGATGGAACCGTATTGAATGCGTTGTTACATTATTATCCACCTATTGCTGAAGTGCCACGAGCAGGTATTGTGCATCGTTTAGATAAAGATACAACAGGTTTAATGGTGGTGGCAAAAAATATCCCAGCTCAAACGCATTTAGTTACAGCATTGCAAAAACGCCGTATTACTCGTGAGTATGAAGCAGTGGCAAGTGGTATTATGACTCAAGGTGGTAAAGTAGATGAGCCAATGGCTCGTCATTCTACAAAACGCATAGCAATGGCGGTACATCCAATGGGGAAGCCTGCGGTAACGCATTATCGTATTATGGAGCGTTTTCGTAACTACACTCGGCTGCGTTTACGCTTAGAAACAGGGCGTACTCACCAAATTCGTGTCCATATGGCTCATATTGCTCACCCATTATTAGGCGATCAACTATATGGTGGCAGACCTCGCCCACCGAAAGGAGCAAGTGAGGCATTTTTAGCGACTTTACGCAGTTTTCAACGCCAAGCATTACACGCGATTATGTTACGCTTAGAGCACCCAATTACAGGTGAATTAATGGAATGGCACGCTCCGTTACCAGATGATTTTGTTGAATTACTTCAAGTATTAAAAGAGGATTATAAGCTTTATAAAGATGAATTAGATTATTAATTTAGAGTGTTGCTTTTGTAATTTAAAATTGTTATATTGAAGCCGTTTTCATAACAAACAAAAAAATAAGGAGCGTTTTATGAAAAAATTAGTATTAGCAATTTTAGCAAGTGCAACTTTTTTAACAGCATGTAATACAGTTGATGGTGTTGGCAAGGACGTTGAGAAAGCTGGCGATAAAATCCAACAAGCTGCACAATAAGAATAATAAAAAAACCTCTGGAAGAACCCAGAGGTTTTTTTATAGGTTAAATTATAATATTAAAGCAATGAAAAAAATCAGCATAACAGGAAATTCTAACATTCCAATTTGTTTTACGTTTAACCCTAAACTTGGCACAATAATGGCACGAACAGTTGCAATTAAATAAGCAAAAAAGAGCGCTTGTAGTGAGACTAGGCTATAAGTTATCGCTAACAATAAGTGTGTTGCAATGCTGATCTCCATATAAATCGGGTTTTTACGCTCTCGTACCATACTTTTTACATAGAAAGTGGTGGCTATAAAAAAGAGTGTAGGGTGGAGTAAAACCTCAATGTGATATTGCGACGTCACAAGATAAGACGCTGCCATTCCTATTACCCCAAAGATTAAAATTCCTGCAATATCATTCCATAAATTCCGTTCATCTTTTTGTTTTGCAAAGTAAACTTGAATCAATCCAAGCGGTAGAATTATGATTAAAAATTGCAAAATAGCAGGTTGTTGATAAATCACAGGCAGAGCAAAGAATAAGCTTAAAGCAAAATAAATTTTTGCCCATTTTTTATTGCGTTCAGTGGTTTTTTTGCTAAATAGAGAAAGAAATGGGTAAGAGAAAAAATAGAGTGATAACCAAGAAAGTCCAAAGAATATGTGTAAAGTCATAAAACCATTTTTTATTACGGCATAAAGAAAAGGCAAAATAGCCATTGCTAATGCACCATGTTGGTTGGATATCACGGGTTTATCTTTTAACATCATTAATCCTTACATTTGAATATAAAAAGGCGACCATTTTAGTTTTAGTCGCCTTTAAAATTTTAAGGAGTGTTAGAATAATTTTCTAGAGGTCTCGTATAATTCCTCTTTAAACGGACGACGCATATTATTAATCGCATCAATAATATCGTGGTGAACTAATTGTTCATTTTGGATACCCACGCAGTGGCCACCAAAACCTTGAAGCAATAATTCTACGGCATAAACGCCCATACGGGAGGCTAAAATACGGTCGAATGCACAAGGTGTGCCACCACGTTGAATATGGCCTAACACCGTTGCTCGGGTTTCATTACCAAAGCGAGCTTCGATCTCTTTTGCCAGTGCGTGAACATCCGTCATTAATTCAGTAATTGCAATAATAGAGTGGCGTTTTCCTTTGCGGAATCCATCTTCAATGCTTTTCATTAATGCATCTTTGTCTAGCCCTTTTTCTGGTACGATCACATATTCACAACCACCAGCAAGTGCCGCACTCAGGGTTAAATCACCGCAATGGCGGCCCATAATTTCTACAATTGAAATACGTTGATGAGAGCTTGATGTATCACGTAGGCGGTCAATTGCAGCTAATGCGGTTTCTAATGCGGTTTGATAACCAATCGTATAGTCGGTACCCACAATATCATTATCAATTGTACCTGGAATCCCAATACACGGATAACCAAACTCTTCAGTTAAGAGTTTCGCGCCCATATAAGAGCCATCGCCGCCAATGACCACTAATGCATCAATATTATATTTTTTTAATGTTTCAACACATTTTTTACGAACTTCGGGGCGTTTGAAATCAGGAAAGCGTGCTGAACCTAAAAATGTACCGCCACGGTTAATCGTTTCTGACACGGAGTGTCTATCAAGTGGAAGGACTTTATCGTGATAAAGCCCGTAGTAACCATCTTGAATACCACAAACAGTTAAGCCTTCATTTAACGCTGAACGCACCACGCCACGAATGGCAGCATTCATTCCTGGTGCATCTCCGCCACTGGTTAATACCGCGATTTTTTTGATTTTTTTACTCATTTAAAAACACCTTGTTGATAAATTAAATTTAAAATGAAAACTGAGGTAAAGATTACAATATTCAGCCTTTTCATTCTACTAAAAAATGTGTATTTTTTGATTTAGCTTAGCTTTATTGTAAAATTTCCAACGCTAAATCTAAAGCGTTGAAAAAATGCTCAATATCTTCTTTTGTATTGTAATGAGCCAGAGAAAGGCGAAGCGTGCCACTTTCTTGTAAATAACGCAAATAAGGTTTCGCACAATGTTCACCTTGGCGGATAGCAATCCGACGTTGAGTAAGAAAAGCGGCAATATCAGCAGGGTGCTGATTTTCAATGATAAAGCTAATGGTTGGCGTATTTTGTTGCCCGATAATTTGCACATTTTGATAAGAATTTAACCGCTTGCGGGTGTATTCCGCTAACGCATAAAGCGGATTATTGAGCCTTGAAAGATCGAAATTTTGCAACCAAGCCAGCACTTGTCCAAAACCAATAATGCCCGCAATATTTGGCGTGCCAGCCTCTAAACGATAAGGCAAATCTGCCACAATCAGCTCATCTTCCGTAATGTTTTTCAACATTTTTCCGCCAAATACAAGCGGTCGAATTTGCTCCAAACTTTGCAATTTACCTGTTAGTACGCCCACACCGTTTGGTCCATACATTTTGTGTGCGGAAAAGGCGTAAAAATCAGCACCAAGTTTTTGCACATCAACTTGTTCGCAGCACACCGCTTGAGCTATATCCAACATAACTTTAGCGGAAGAATATTGGCGAATCATCGGAATAAGTTGCTCTGCCGCTTGGCGAACGCCTGTAACATTGGAAACCAAATTAAAGGCAACGATTTTGGTTTTTTTCGATAACGCATTTTTAAGTGCTTCAGGCTCAATTTGATATTTGTCATTAAGCGGTAACACAATAAGTTTTGCCCTGGTACGTTCTGCCAGTTGCTGCCAAGGAATAAAATTGGCGTGATGTTCTGCCACCGAAATCACAATTTCATCACCTTGCTTAATTCGATGTTCTAAGCCATAAGCGACTATATTGATACTTTGGGTTGTGCCACTCGTCCAAATCACTGCTTCACAAGTTTCTACATTGAAGCGTTTTGCAACTAAATCACGAGCCAGTTCATATTGTTCCGTTTGTGGTAAATCGTACTGACTGCGATGCACTGAACCCGCAGAGGAGTAAAACTCACTTGTTGCTTGAATAAGTACATTAGGCTTTAGGGTTGTGGCGGCAGAGTCTAAATATGTCCAACCATCCGATTTTTCAAAAAAGGGGAAGTGGGTACGGAATAGGGCGTTAGGCATAAGTTAATTCCTAGGATTTTTTTGAAAATTTAGTTAACAAGAAAGCACTTATTATAAAGAAATGTTTTGAGATAAGAAGCATTTCAAGAAATAAAAGGATTTATTTTGTTAACTTCCTGTTAAATTGTTGTTGACTAATAAAATTGTTTTTATAAAATCCATATAAAAAATATGGTCTATTTGGAGGGGTAAAAAATAAACGTTACTAACGTATGAAAAGAATAAGATAATCTATATTTTTTTAGAATGCTCTGAAATATATTCTATTTATTTTAACCTAAGGGAGGTTATATGAACTCATTTTTTAAAAATGCGAATAAAATCATAAATATGTTTTTGTTTTATATTTTTATATATTGTATATCTTTAATAATATCATCATTTTTTAATGTGCATGTTGCTTATTTTTATTTTGGAATATTATTTTTTAATTATTTTAAGAAAATAGTCACTTTTTTGTTAAAAGTGTGACGTTTATTTTTGCTGAGTTTTTAGTTTTATATTTAATGCTGTAATATGTTTGTATGTGAGGTTTTTATGTATCTTAAAGTATTGTTTTTTACATCAAGTATTTTGCTTCCTTTTGTATATAAGGATATTTGTATGTCAGCAAATAATAGTCTTTATTTTTTTATGAAAAAAACTATATGGAAGGTTTTGTTTTTTTCGATGCTGTCTAATTTTTTCTTTTTTATAAAAGATGGATATATGAAGGAACTTAATGTTTTATATATTGTGGAAGATGTTGTAAGTATAGTATTATTTTTAGAATTATTTTTAATATTGGTTTTTGTGATCAGAATTAGATTAAAGGGAGAATGAAATGAAAGAACTATCAATTTTACAATTAAGCTTAGTAGTTGGAGGGAATTCTGAAAATAAGGCTAATCAACCAGATCTTGTATCTTATGGCGTTGCTTTTGCTACAGGGTTTGCAAGAGGGGGGGGCTTTAGGCGGTTTATCAAGTACTTCTGTTAATTTAGCCCTTGATTTAGCGAGGAGCCTACCTATTACAATACATGAAAATTCTTTACCTAGCGGTGTAAAAGAATTAATTCCATCATCTTTACCAATAAAGCCTACGTTTGGAGTTCCAGGTAGAACGAATAATAACCAATCTGGCTCAAACTACGATTGTGGTGATGGTACATATTACCAAGATTAAGGAGATAAAATGAAAATTCAATTTCCAATTTCTTATCAAGAATTTCGTGAAAATTATTTTGAGAAGCAACCACTTTTAATGAAAGGTGCTATAGATCCGCAAGATTTGCTTTCTTGGAAAGCGATAAATGAAGTATTACCTCGTTGTGATTTACTTTCTGAAGATGCAATTAAAGTAATGTATAAAGTAGGTTGAAATACTTTAATGGAGAGAGTATGGTGGATTTTTCTATTTTGATATTAGTTATAGTATTGCCTGTTATTTTTGTGAAAGTTGTAGATGTACTGTTGCTTAGTAAGTTAGATATGAGTAAGGAAAAAAATGACAAATGCCAAATAATAATATATTTATTTATAATAATTTTACTTGGGACATATAAGAGCTATTTTATTTAAAAATAAATAAGAGGAGAGAAAATGAAAGATCTTAGTATTAAGGATTGTGAAATAATATATGGAGGCATAGCCCCTTTTTTGTGGTGGGCTGGTGCTGGTATTGCATCATATGTGGGAACTAAATTATACCACCCTACCACTAGTATTTTAGTTTATACGGCTAGATAAATATGATTTTTGAAAAAATATTACTTATATTGATTATCCCATTCATATTATCAAGAATTGTGTCTATTCTTCTTGTAAAGAAGATTGTAAAAAATAAAAATGTACAAGATGTTATTGAGGCTATAGTTCTAATAGTATTTGTTGTAATTATAAACATTATAGAGGAATATCTCTTATGAAAGAGTTAAAAATTGAGGATTGCCAATTTGTTTCGGCAGGCTTTGCACCTGTTATTGTAGGAGCTGTTGCTGGAGCTGCATATTATGTTGGGAATAGTATGATTTCTGGGTAAAAAATGACTTGGGAGAGTTTGGGAGCATCAGCTATAGGTGGGGCTATTGGTGGCGGTATTGGAGCAACAATGAAAGCTGGTGCGGTGACAGTGTCAACTTTATCTGCTTTAGGTGGTGGTATGGGGGAGGGCTTGTATAAAAGTACTTCTCAAGGTATCAAAAATAGTATTGGTATAAAGGCGAGTTGCAATCAATCAGGTTCGGATTATGGTGATGGATGTGATTATCAATAAGAGAGTATATTATGAAAATTCAATTTCCAATTTCTTATCAAGAATTTCGTGAAAACTATTTTGAGAAAAAACCACTTTTAATGAAAGGAGCAATATCTCAGAAAGATTTACTTTCTTGGAAGTCAATAAATGAAATATTACCTCGCTGTGATTTAATTTCTGAGGATGCAATTAAGGTAATGCATAAAGGGAAAAGGGCTCATAAAAAAGATTATTTAGAAGAATATAATGATCTAGGTGCTATTCGTTATAAATTTCAAGAGGAAAATTTATATAGTTTTTTAAGAGATGGAGCAACATTAGTCGCAAATGGTATTGTAAATGAACCAAGTGTTGATTGCTTCTCTCAAGAGATAGCTCAATTTACAGGCTGTCATATTTTTTCAAGTTTATATATTGCGTTTAATACTCAAAGATCTTTTAAAAGCCATTGGATAGTCGTGATATTTTTGCAGTTCAAATGCAGGGTAAAAAGCGTTGGATTATTCACACTCCAACATTTAAAAAACCATTGTTTATGCATCGTAGTAAAGATATGCCTGAATATGCTCCTAATCTTGATGATGTATATATGGATATTGTATTAGAAGCTGGAGATGTTCTTTATTTACCTCGTGGCTGGTGGCACGATCCTATTCCTGTTGGAGAAGAAACTGTGCATTTAGCTGTAGGCATTTTTCCTGCTTATACTCATAACTATCTGACTTGGGTATCTCAAAATATGGTTGAGAAAGAAATTGCCCGAGCTTCTTTATCGCATTATGAGTCAGATAAAGAGTTGATAGCACAGCTGGCAGAACACACAGCAGAATATATTAAAGATAAAGAGAATTATCGCAAATTTATTGAGAATTTTTATGATCAGAAGCGGATTGAAAAGCCACTTAATTTGGAAACTTTAGGAAATTATCAATATAACTCTATTTCGGAAAATCAAAAAATTTCATTTAAAACCAAAAATCATTACTTTGGTTATGAAAATAAGATAATTTCAAATGGATATGGTATTTCTCTTGACGAAGAGTTTGGAGATGTTATTAAATCTCTTAAACAGGGTTCGGAAGTTTCATTAAATGATATTTTAGAAAAAGTATCAGAAGATAAAAGAGAGAAGATTTCCCAGCTTATTTGGCAGTTATCTTATATTGGTGTGCTAAAATTAAGTTAAATGTGTGGGAATTTACATATATAGTTATTTTGTTAGCCTCTAATAGAGGCTAATATTAAAATAATTTATTAGGTTAAGCTATTTGTTCTCTATTTTTAATTATAAATATAGGTTATAAGTGAATGGGATGTTATTATTGATTCTTAGGGCGTTATTACCTTTAAATGTTATCTGCTTGTGTTAACTATCAAGAATATGAGAAAAAGGATGGTGAATGTTATTATTTTTCCTATGGAAGTGGAAAGGCAAAAGATTCTGTTAGGAAAAGAATAGAGTATAATAGATGTTTAAGAGAGAATAAGCCTTATTTCATAAGTGGCAATCATTGAATAATATATCTTGTCTGTATAGATGTAAGATTAATTAATGTATGTAACTAAATTTTATTGCGAGTGTTTTATGAGATTTGTTACTGTAATTTATATTGCGTTTATTTATTTTATGATTTACCGATTTGTTTATCCATTGTTACCATTCGAGTGTGGAGTGGCTATTTATGACATTGTGTTTTTTTCTTTCTGATTGCCTATTGTTTTCTTCAAAAACGATTGTGATATATTTTATACTTGTAGTGTTTAAATTTTTAATATGATTATTTTATTAACTTTATATTTTTTATAAAATTATATCTTTATGTATATAGAAATAAGAATGATAATGTAGTTGTATAAATTGGTATTATATGTTCAGAAAATAAGCTATTGCATATCAGTCAAAAAAATGGAAAAGCACTGCGGTACTATTTAGCAGAATTCCTGCTTGGTTTGTCTTTTTCATTTCTTTCTTTATTTTTGCTGCATTTATTTTATTTATTGTTTTTGGCAGTTATACCCGCCGTGAAACTGTTGTTGGTGAGTTAGTAATGCAAGCTCATCCAATTATTCTTTCTGCTCCTAAATCCGGTTATATATCCGAAAATTATATTCAGCCTCATCAGCAAGTGAAAAAAGGTGATCCTTTGTTTAAAATTACCTTAGACAGAATTACCCATAGTGGCAATATTAATGTGAATTCTATTCTTTCTCTGAAATCACAAATTCAAGCAACAGAACAAGCGATCACAGCTTTAAATAAGAATAAGTTAGAAACCATTAATAGCCTTGAAAATCAGATCAAAAACAATCAAAAAATTTATCAAGATAAACAGGTTTATTTAGTTGAAGTTGAAAAAACAATGAATGACTATGCCGATTTAGTAAAGCGTTATGAGAAATTATTAAAAGCAGGGCATTCCAGCTATGATGAAGTAAATATTCAGAAGAGTCGATATTTTCAACAAAAATCCCTCTTTAATGAATTAAAGCAAGAATTAATTCAATTAAAATCCACCCAACTTAGCTTGGAAAATGAAATTGAAACCCGTAAAACCGAATTTAATAATCAGATTATTCGCTATGAAATGCAAAAAAGCGATTTAAACATTCGTTTAATGGAATTTGAATCTGTTTCAGATATTATTGTGAATGCTTCAGTTGATGGAAAAATTGAAAGCATTAGCGTTACCGTTGGGCAAATTATTAAAGAAAATGACCCGCTTGCACAAATTCTGCCACAGAATAAAGGAAATTATCAGCTAGTGATGTGGGTACCGAATAGTGCCATTTCATTTATTAAACAAGGCGATGAGGTGAATATTCGCTATGAGGCTTTTCCGTTTGAAAAATTCGGGCAGTTTAAGGGCAAAATCACCTCAATTTCTACTTTACCCGCCTCTCTTCAAGAGCTGAGTTTTTATAAAAATCTCCCTGCAAATTTAGAGCAAGGTATTCCGCTTTATAAAATTTTAATTGAGCTTGCCGACCAAAGCGTAAAATATCACGATACCACCCTCTATTTTATGAGTGGAATGAAAGCCGAAGCCACGCTGTTTTTAGAAAAACGCAAGCTTTATGAGTGGATTCTGTTCCCTATGTACCAACTAAGCAAGAATATGGAGCAATAATGAAAGGCATTGAACAGTTAAAATTCGGCTTTCGGCGAAAAATGCCTGTCATTTTACAAACCGAAACGGCAGAATGCGGTTTAGCTTGCTTGGCAATGATGTTGGGGTATTACGATAAAAGTACCAATCTCTTTGAGCTGCGTAGCCAATATGGGACTTCCTCTCGTGGCGTCACGCTACATACTTTAATTTCTATTGCTAATGATTGTGGCTTTGTTACCCGCCCTCTTTCATTGGAATTAGATGAAGTACCGCAACTTCGTCTACCTTGTATTCTACATTGGGATTTTAATCACTTTGTTGTACTCACCCACGTAACGGAAACCCATTTCACGGTTCATGACCCAGCTTTCGGTAAACGAAAATTATCCCGTGCCGAATTTTCCAACCACTTTACCGGTGTGGCATTAGAAGTGTGGTCGGAAGTGAAATTTGAAAAGCAGAAAAATGAAAATACAATTAGCCTCTATGAAACATTCAAAGGTATTTCTGGTATTAAAGGGGCATTAGTTAAAATTTTTGCTCTTTCTATGCTGATTGAACTGATCGCATTACTTATGCCGATAGGTATACAGTTAGTGATGGATCATGTGATGCACGCTAAAGATCAGTCACTATTGCTGATTATCTGTATCGGCTTGTTTTTATTTACTTTCTTCAGAACTGCCGTCAGTATGTTTAGGGCTTGGATTTCGTTGAAAATGAACTACTTAATTGATTTTCAGTGGACATCAAGCTTCTTTTCCCATTTATTAAAATTACCGCTTGATTTCTTTGAAAAACGCCAAGTGGGTGATATTCACTCCCGATTTAGTTCATTAAAAACGATTCAGAAAACCTTAACTTCGAGCATTATTGCTACAATTATTGATACCATTATGATTATCAGCCTAATTATTATGATGGTGCTATATGGTGGTTGGCTGTTTTGGGTAGTGCTAGCCTTTTCCTTTATCTATTTTATTCTCCGAATGGTTACTTATTTGATTTACCGCCAAATGAATGAAGAACAGATTATTAAAGGAGCAAAAGCACATTCTCATTTTATGGAAACCTTATATGGTATCACCACCTTAAAATCACTAGGGTTAGAAAATAAACGCCAAGAGCAATGGATGTCGCTCAATGCCGATGAGTTTAATACCTCTATCAAAGTTACTAAATTTAATATGCTGTTTTCAGGTATTCATACCTTTATTTCCACCATTGAGCAAATTCTGATTTTATGGATTGGAGCTACTATGGTAATTGAAAATGTGATGACGCTAGGTATGTTTGTGGCTTTTAATGCTTATAGAGGTTCTTTCTCTTCCCGAATGGGAAATTTGATTGATATTATCTTTAATTTAAAAATCCTTTCACTTCATCGGGAACGAATTGCTGATATTGCTTTAAATGAGGTTGAAGATAGCAGCAAATATCAAATGGATTTAGACGAACATCAACAAGCTAAATTGGAAATTAAAGATCTCTGCTTTAAATATGACCCTTTTGCAAAAAATGTGATTGAAAATTTGAATTTAACAATAAATAGTGGTGAAAGTGTGGCAATTACCGCTCCATCAGGTTATGGAAAAACCACACTATTAAAATTGATGGCAGGCTTATTAAAACCGACTTCAGGTATGCTTTTATTTAACGATATGGATATTCACCAAATGGGTTCAAACCGTTACCGAACACACATTGCCTGTGTATTACAGGAAGATAAATTCTTTTCAGGCTCTATTTTGGAAAATATTGTTAGCTTTGAAAATCACTATGACAGAGAATGGGCGATGGAATGTGCTAAACTGGCGAATATTCACGAGGATATTATGGCAATGCCGATGAACTATGAAACGCTGTTGGGGGAGCTAGGAAATAACCTCTCCGGAGGACAACGCCAGCGGCTTTTTATTGCCCGAGCCTTATATAAAAAGCCAAAAATTCTATTGATGGATGAAGCCACCAGCCATTTAGATGAAGAGAATGAGAAGCTTGTTAATCAAGCTATTTCACAAATTAATATAACAAGGATTGTTATTACTCATAGACAATCTACCATTCAATCAACAGATAGAATTATTGCGTTGAATGAATGTTAAGTTAATGTTTACGTTTTGATTTCCAATAAAGTGTATTGCACGGAATGCCGTCATTGTTACCGTCTAGTGCTTTCCAGCCACATTGTTGAAAGTAACGTTTAGCAAGCTCGTAATTGTTAATTTGATTACACTTTAGTTTCTTATGGCAGTTGATAGCTTTAGGTAGATTTGCAAAATTTTTACGATTTTTGACCGCTTGTTGAGGCACGTTTTGTTTTCGCCATTCGCTTGGTGGAAGGGGAGAACTGTCTTGCCATAAGCCAACTCTCGCTGTTTTTGCCCGTTGTTGTGCTTGCTCATATTGAGGTTTGGCTGATTGATATGCCCACGCCATTCCCATTTCCACTAACTTCAAATTAACATTTTGCCCATTATGCAAATAAACTTCTGCTAAGATGCGTTGATAGTGGTCGTGGCCTTTTACCACAATTGTTACTTTTTTGCGAAACACCAATTTTAACAAGGCTTGTTTCGCACTATTGCCGTAGGGCTGAGGCTGTTCGGGAGCGTCAATATGCACCAAGCGGACCTTGAGCTTGCTTTTATTTAAAAGACAAGTTAAGGTGTCGCCGTCACTAATTCCCACTACTTTACACTGCAAGTAGCGGTCGGCTGCGTGGGCGCTTGATAGCAATAAAGCAAAAATCAGTGTGTAGAAAAATTTCATAAATAAAAAATAGAGGCAGAACACCCTCTATTTTATCCGTTTTTTTAGTTTATTTCTCTTTTTTCAGCCTAGAGAAGAAATTTTTTGTTTCCGCCAAAATCACTTTGCGTAGAGCAAGCAGGGCAATAAGGTTTGGGAATGCCATTAGGCCGTTGAGAATATCGGCGATCGTCCAAATGGTATCCAATTTTAAAAATGGGGCAGTGGCAATCAAACCGATAAACAGCAAACGGTAGAACTTCAGAAATTGGGTTTTGCCTTTGGTTAAGTAAACAAAGCAGCGTTCGCCGTAGTAGCACCAACCGAGAATGGTGGTGAATGCGAAAAATACTAATGCAAGCGTGACAATCACTGCACCAAACGAGCTATCTAAGCCTTGCGTGAAGGCAGTGGTGGTTAAAACCGCCCCTTTTACATCTGTTGTCCACGCCCCTGAAATCACAATCACTAAGCCTGTCATTGTACAGACGATAATGGTGTCTAAAAACGTGCCAGTCATTGAAATTAAGCCTTGTCGCACAGGCTCTTTGGTTTGGGCTGCTGCGGCAGCGATAGGTGCTGAGCCCAGGCCTGATTCGTTTGAGAAAATACCTCGGGCAACACCATATTGAATCGCTTGCATTACGGTAAAGCCGAACGCTCCACCAAGGGCGGCTTGCGGATTGAACGCCGCGTGAATAATGGTGGTAATTGCCGCTGGTACTTTCTCGGCGTGGATTAAAATCACACAGAGTGACGCAACCACATAGCCAATCGCCATAAATGGTACGATAATTGTTGCAATTTTAGAGATGCGTTTCACGCCCCCTAAAATAATTACCGCAACCACTAAGGTTAAAATAATGGCACTGAAAATAATCGGCACATCAAAGGTAGATTCCAAAGAGGCGGTAATGCCGTTTACCTGTGGGAATGTTCCTACGCCGAGTAGGGCAACCAGTACACCGAAAAAGGCAAAGGCTTTAGCAAGCCAACGCCATTTTTTGCCCATTCCTAATTCAATATAGTACATCGGCCCACCTGCTACAAAGCCTGCTTTATCTTTAGTACGATATTTAATCGCAAGCAAGCCTTCAGCGTATTTAGTTGCCATACCAAATAGTGCAATAAGCCACATCCAAAATAATGCACCAGGTCCGCCCGAATGAATAGCGGTAGCTACACCGACAATGTTCCCCGTCCCGATAGTTGCGGCAAGCGCGGTAGAAAGCGCTGCAAAAGCTGAAATATCCCCTGATTGCCCTTTTCCTTTTTCAGGCTTGAACATATAAACAAAAGCTCGTCCAAGTTGACTTAATTGAATGCCTTTGAGTGAAAGTGTGAAGTATAACCCTACGCCTGATATTAAAATCAGTAGTGGAGCTCCCCAAATAATATTGTTGATTTGATTAAGAATTGCGTCTAATGACATTAAATACTCCTCGTAAAAATAGCTTACAAGGAAAGAAAAGCAGGAATTAGAATACAAGCGGTCAAAATCAAGCCATTTTTTGCAAATGTAAAAATGCTGTACCACTAAATAGATTTTACTTTTCTCCCCTGTCCTTTTGCCTGAGCGTTTCACACATTATTGTATTTTCGCCTTCGGCGGCTGATATTTAATCAGCTCTCTCCAAGGGTTCGTCCAGTAACTGTCCTCGCAGCTCAAAATTAAAGCTGCACCTGAAAGAGTTTACCTCGTCGGTGAAATGTTAATTCATTTCTCTCCAGCTACCTTCATCCGAACAATCTTATTTATTTAATTTTAGAAATAAAAAAGAGTGGCAGATTTTAGCAACTCTTTTTGTCGCGTCAAGCAAATTTAGCGGTATTTTTTGCCTCTTGGTACTTCTTCTAAATCACTGAATAATACCGCATATTTTTTTGTGCTTTTGTTTGACTCTAATGCTACTTTACAAGCCATTGTTAAAGGAACAGAAAGTAGCATTCCTACCGCCCCAAGCAGCCAACCCCAAAACAGTAGTGAAAGGAATACCACGAGAGTTGAAAGCCCTAATTTTTTGCCCATTAAGCGAGGCTCTAGGGCATTGCCTATAATCATATTAATTGTAACAATCCCGATTAATGTACCAAGCCCTATTGAAAGACCGTTAAGTAAAAACGCTTGAATAATAATTGGAATGCCTGCTAAAACGGAACCTATATTAGGAACATAGTTAAGTAGGAAGCTAAACATTGCCCATAAAATTGCGTATTGTACGTCTAATATTTCTAATAAAATCCATACTAAAAGACCTGTCAGCAAGCTTAAAAATGTTTTAACTCCAAGGTAGCCAATCACACCTTCTAGCACCTGATTGATATACTCTTTTTCATTGCGTAAATCATCATCGTCACTCAAGGCTAAAGCCAGTTTGTATTTAGCCACGGGCATTTCCATTAGCATAAAGATCACAATTAAAAACACCACAAAAATATTCGATAATGTGCCAGAAAGCCCAAACAGTAAAGAGCTCACCAAATTCATAATTGAGCTTGGATCAAATTTACTCATCAGTTCTTCTTGTGAAATATGAATAGGCAAATTCCATTCTTGAGCAAATACTAAAAGCGAACGAACTCGGGTTGATAGCTGTGTTTTGTATTGCGGTATTGAGCTAGTAAACTCTTGCAATGAGCTATTAATAATGCCTGCAAAAAAGGTAAAGCCTAATAGAATAACAACGAGCAAGAGCGTAATTGCTAACCACAGTGGAATTTTCCGCTTCATCATAAAATTAATCATTGGCGAGCAAATTATCGCAATGAAAAGAGCGAGCAGAAACGGTATGACAATTTCGCTAGATAATTTAATACCCGCTAAAATAATAATGCTTGCAGCAATTGAAACTAAGCTGCGACTAGATGAAAATATCATAAATATCCTTTTACAAGCGGTTAAAAATGGTAATTTTTTTGCAAATTACTGATTTTCAAACCAACTTTCTAAAATTAAACAAGCGGAAATAGAATCCACTTTTCCCTTTTTTAATGCTTTGTAGCCACCTCGAGAAAAAATTTCAGCTTTTGCCTCAACCGTGGTTAAGCGTTCGTCTTGTAACTCAACAGGCAAATTAAAACGTCCATTTAAACGGTTGGCAAATTTCCTCGCACGTTGAGTTAAAGGCTGTTCTGTTCCATCCATATTTAACGGTAAACCAACGACTAATCTATCGGGCTTCCATTCTTGCAATAGTTTACCGATTTCTTCCCATTTGGGAATACCATCTTGGGCTTTGAATGCACCCAAACTTTGAGCAGTGCCAGTAATGTTTTGCCCGACTGCACACCCAATGCTATTTGTACCGAAATCAAATGCAATTAATATTTCAGACATTAGGCTCTTCCCGCTCTAGCTGGTAGACCTGAAATGCCCATCATTTCATAGGCGGTTGACCACCGCTCTAAATAGCCTGTTTCAAACAACGTTTTTTCATTCGCCTCAGACACAATCCAATAATTTTGAGCAATTTCGTGCTCAAGTTGGTTAGCCTTCCACGTTGAACAGCCTAAACAAACAATAAATTTTTCTGGCGATTCTGGCGTACCGAAAGCGTTTAATACATCGCCTGATGTGGTGAGTGTAATTTTATCCGTGATTGGATAAGTATGGATAAAATCATTTTCCGTCTTGGTGTGGATAATAAAACCACGATCTTGATTGACAGGTCCGCCGCTTAACACCATTTGATCTTTATTATAATCACGCTGATTTGCCATCTGGAAATCCATTCGGGTAATCAATTCTAGCACTGAAAGATCCGTGGGGGTATTGATGACAACACCCATTGCCCCTTGCTGATTATGTTCACAAATATAGATAACGGTGCGTTCAAAATAATCATCATCCATTTCTGGTGTGGCAATTAAAAATTTACCTTGTAGATTTTCTAGCATGAGTATTAAATGTCTCCAAAACAAACTTGCAGGGCGGTGATTGCAGCAAGTGAGGCAGTTTCTGTGCGTAATATACGTTTACCTAACAGAACTTCAGTAAAGCCCTCATTTTCTGTCATCATAATTTCTTTAGCAGATAATCCCCCTTCTGAGCCAATCAATAAACGAACTCCCGAACTTGGCACATTTGACAGTTCGCGAATGGTATATTTTGCTCTTGGGTGAAGATTTAGTTTCAGCATTCCATCTTGCTCTTTGCACCAATCGGTGAGTTTCATCATCGGGCGAATTTCAGGAATTTCGTTTCGCCCACATTGCTCGCAAGCTGCAATCGCAATTTTTTGCCATTGTTGCAGTTTTTTATCTTGTCGTTCATCATTGAGCTTCACGCCACAACGCTCTGACCAAAGTGGCGTAATTATTTTTACGCCCAATTCTACTGATTTTTGAATGGTAAATTCCATTCTATCGCCTCGAGAGATGACTTGCCCTAAATGAATTGGCAAATTGGATTCCCTATTATCTAATTCACTGGAAGAGATTTTTGCAATAATTTGCTTTTTTTCGACCGCTTGTAAAGTCGCATTAAATATATGGTTTGAACCATCAAATAAAATAATTTGCTCCCCAGCTTTCATTCGCAACACTCGTCCAATATGATTGAGTGCATCTTCACTTAACATACAAGTTTGCTGATTTGCCAACGGCTCTGGGTGGTAAATTCTTGGGATTCTCATTTTTATATCTATATAAAATATCCAAGGCATATTCATTTTTTTACGATTGTATTAAATGGAAATGCCCGAATAGTAAATTAAATTTTGTAGGCGATGTTTAGCTTCTCAAAACAAGTGGTTAAATTCCCTCAATTTTACAAAAAACTAAGGGAATTTAACCGCTTACAAAATAACTTATTTGAATTGATGAATTGCAGCTGCGATTTCATTGTCGTTATAAATCGCTTTCACAACGTCAGAATAGGCTTGATCTAAGACTTTTTTGATTTCATCATTATTTGCATTAAATACAGATTCATAACCACGTGTTGCGTTGAAGTTTTTGCTGAAATTTCCTTTTGGTCCTTGAACTGTGACTTCAACACCGACTTGTGCATCCGCTTTGTAGCGTAGATTACCTTGTTCAATAGTGGCAAAGAATCGGCGAATATTAACCGTTACATTGGCATTTGCTGCACCTTGCACAATTTGGAATCCTTTTGCGTTAAGGTCTTGTTGCACCGCTTGTTGGAACATTGCGGCTACTTCAGGCACAGCGGTTAAACGAATAAGTTCGCCATTTTTGATATAGCTTGCAATTTCGCGAGAAGTGCGTAAGTCTTGTGTCATTACATTCACGGCAGCAGTTTGATTATTTGTATTAAACACAGCGGTTGGCGTTGGTGTTGCAAAAGTTAAAATATTTGATTGGCTTTGACAGCCTGCTAATAAAGCAGCTGCAAAGGTAGTTGTGAAAACTAAGGTTTTTTTAGATAATTTCATAATAAATCCTTCTATTTACTAAATTATGGGAAAATTTTTCCTAGTATAGTATCATTTAGCCATTAATTTTCAATGAAAGAGAAAAAAATGTTAATAGAACAAGCCATTATTGAGAAAATCAACAAAGATTTTTCGCCAATTCTGTTAAATATCGAAAATGAAAGCTATATGCACAGTTCAGGTAGAGGCGCTGAATCTCATTTTAAGCTCACTTTAGTCTCGGATAAATTTGAAGGCAAGAGAGCAGTAGCTCGTCATCAAGCAGTTTATGCTTGTTTGAACGAAGAATTAAAAAATGGCGTTCACGCATTAGCACTGCATTTATACACCAAAAGTGAATGGGCTGAAATAGGCGGTGTTGTGCCGAAATCACCGAATTGTTTAGGTGTTGGACACTAATTATCTCAAAATTGATTTAATTTATTTTGTAAAGAAAATACTTGAAATTATATAGCAATATTGCTATATTTACGCCCTCTTTATGTTGTTAGGTGAGATGTCCGAGTGGTTGAAGGAGCACGCCTGGAAAGCGTGTATATGGGAAACTGTATCGGGGGTTCGAATCCCCCTCTCACCGCCATTAACAGTGAAAGACTCCTTACTGTTTTCATAGATATTTCCTTGATTAAATAAAAAAGTAAAATGCTTTTTTATTTTGAGATTCTCCCCAAGTATATTCACTTGGGGATTTTTTATACTTAATGGCTAGAAATAATAAAGAGATTCTTAAGAATCTCTTTATTATTAGAATGCGTTAACGGATCTTGTTCAATTTATAATTGTTTGTATTTTTTACCGTATTACCGTTTGGATCGCAAAGCTCTACATACCTATCTGATATTTGGAATGCTAGACTACCAGAGGTTTGTTCTAAACGGATAACATTTGATTTGTTTGGTTCCCAGATGTATGTGCCTTTATCACGATAAACATATTCTTTTTTGTTTTTGAAATAGATGGTGTCGTATTGATAAGTTCTATCAGCATTTAAGGTGAGCTGCGCTTGGATTTTCTCGCAGTCGGCACAAGGAAATTCGCCCGCATAGGTGCCCATTACACTTTTTTGTGGTAATGATGAACATCCAGCTAATATCGTCGTAATAAACCCAATTAATGCGATTTTTTTCATATCATTTTCCTTAATTATCTAACGCTTGGATTCACTCTAAATTCAAGCAGGGTTATTTCAGGTAAGTCATTTTGTATTTGTGCTAACAGGGCGGTTTGTTGTAACAATAAACCTTGTCTTACAGTGGCACTTTGTACATTAATAATGAGCTGATTATCAACTAAATTTGCCACACGGTAAAGCCCACGATAGGATTCTGGCAATATTTTCCGAATTTTTTGATTTAACTCATTAATAAAATTGGCTTTTTCGACAATTTTACTTAATGTCGAGTGCTGTAAAATGTCATTAATCTTTTTGGGTGCTGAATTTTTCATCTATTTATTCACTTTATCTAAATTTTTATACTTGATTTTAGGTTACTTGACCCAATTTTTTAAATTTAGCGTATAATTACCAAAATTTACTTAACTTGAACTTAATGAGCTTATTTTTTAAACACTTTCATAAAACACCTTTTTGGTCGCAACTTTTTTTTGGAATGGTTGCGATGCTTGCTTTACCTGAAGTTCAAGTGATCAACGATAATGAAAGTGAACAAGAAGCTGTCATCAATCAATCTTTTCTTCAGTACGTTCAATTCACAAATGAGGTAGAGCAACAATCGCTTTTTGTTGCACAATTGAACCATAACATAGTGGAAATTAAACCACAAGCGGTGCATTTTTGCGAATTTTTTACTAAATCCTACCGCTTGGAACAGAAAAATATTTACCCAATCCGAGCAGGTCCTTACGCCTAACTATAACGTTTAAAATCAAACAATTAACATTTATATTTAGGAAAATACAATGATTTCAAAATTACTTACCTCTATTTTTGGCTCAAGCAATGACCGTGCGTTAAAACGTTTAAGAAAACGTGTGGCACAAATTAATAAACTGGAGCCAGTATTTGAACAATTATCAGATGAAGAATTAAAAGCAAAAACGGCTGAATTTAGACTCCGTTTAGCAGACGGTGCCACCTTAGAAAGTGTATTGCCTGAAGCATTTGCAACAGTTCGCGAAGCAAGTAAACGTGTGTTAGGTATGCGTCCGTTTGATGTACAGCTCATTGGTGGTATGACTTTAACAGGGCGTAATATTGCCGAAATGCGTACTGGTGAAGGGAAAACGTTAACGGCAACTTTCCCTTGCTATTTGAATGCTTTAACAGGTAAAGGGGTTCACGTTGTAACTGTGAATGATTACCTTGCCCGCCGTGATGCGGAAACTAACCGTCCATTATTTGAATTTTTAGGCTTAACCGTTGGTGTGAATATTCCAGGTTTAGCACCAGAAGTCAAACGTGCCGCATACCAAGCAGATATTACTTATTCTACCAACAGCGAATTAGGCTTTGATTACTTGCGTGATAACTTGGCTCACGACAAAAATGAGCGTTTTCAACGTGAATTACACTACGCCTTAGTGGATGAAGTAGACTCTATCTTAATTGATGAAGCCCGTACGCCATTAATTATTTCGGGCCCTGCAGAAGATGCAACACAAATTTATCAAGCCGTAGATCAAATTATTCCACATTTGATTGCACAAGATAAAGAAGATACCGAAGAATACACCGGCGAGGGAGATTTCACTTTAGATCTCAAAAATAAACAGGCTCACTTAACCGAGCGAGGTATGGTAAAAGTGGAAGCTTTCTTGACTGAAATGGGGTTAATGGAAGAGGGAGAGAGTTTATATCATCCAGCTCGTATTTCACTTTTACATCACGTCAGTGCAGCATTACGTGCACATAAATTATTTGAACGTAATGTGGACTACATCGTAAAAGATGGCGAAATTGTAATTATTGACGAGCATACTGGCCGTACAATGGCAGGTCGTCGCTGGTCTGACGGTTTACATCAAGCGATTGAAGCTAAAGAGCGTGTGAATATTCAAGGCGAAAATCAAACTGTGGCTTCGATTACCTATCAAAATTATTTCCGCTTATACGAAAAATTAGCGGGTATGACAGGTACCGCAGATACTGAAGCTTTTGAGTTCCAGCAAATTTATGGCTTAAATACGGTTGTCATACCAACTAATAAACCGATTATTCGTGTTGATCATACCGATTTAATGTACAAAAGCGAAGTAGAAAAATTTGCTGCAATTATTACGGAAATTAAAGATTGTATGGAGCGCCAGCAACCTGTGTTAGTTGGTACAGCCTCGGTAGAAAAATCAGAATTGTTATCCGCAGAATTAACCAAAGTGGGTATTCCACACAATGTATTAAATGCAAAATTTCATGCTCAAGAGGCTGAAATTGTTGCAAGAGCGGGTATGCCTGGTGCTGTAACTATTGCAACTAATATGGCAGGTCGTGGTACAGACATCGTGCTTGGTGGTAACTGGAGAATGGAAATTGCCAAACTTGAAAACCCCACTCAAGAGCAAATTGATGAAATTAAAGCTGCGTGGCAGGAACGCTATAATATCGTAATGCAAGCAGGTGGTTTACATATTATAGGAACAGAACGCCACGAATCTCGCCGTATTGATAACCAGTTACGTGGACGCTCTGGTCGTCAAGGTGATCCTGGTTCATCTCGCTTCTATTTATCGTTAGATGATGCGTTAATGCGAATTTATCTCAATGAAGGTAAGTTAAATATGATGCGTAAAGCCTTTACTCAAGAAGGTGAAGCGATGGAATCCAAACTTTTGACTAAAGTAATTGCATCGGCACAAGCAAAAGTAGAGGCCTATAACTTTGATGGTCGTAAAAACCTTCTACAATATGATGATGTAGCAAATGAACAACGTAAAGTTATTTACGAGCAACGTAATCATTTATTAGATACAGATGACATTTCGCCAATGATCGAAGCGATTCGCCAAGATGTATTTGAGACGACTATCAGCGAATATATTCCACCGCAATCTATTGAGGAAATGTGGGACATTGCAGGTTTAGAAGAGCGTTTACGCCGTGAGTTTAGTCTAGATTTACCGATTTCTCACTGGCTAGAAACCGAAAAAGATCTATATGAAGAAACCTTGCGTGAGCGTATTCTCAATATTGCTATTGAAGAGTATAAAGCCAAAGAAGAAAAAGTGAGTGCAGAAGTAATGCGTAACTTTGAAAAAGGTGTAATGTTACAAAACCTAGATGAGTTATGGAAAGATCATTTATCTTCAATGGACTACTTACGCAAGGGGATTCATCTACGCGGTTACGCCCAAAAAGATCCGAAGCAAGAGTACAAAAAAGAGTCTTTTGCAATGTTTACCAATATGCTCAATACCTTGAAATTCAATGTGATCAGCATTCTAAGTCGTATTCAAGTACGTAGCCAAGAAGAGATGGAAGAAGCCCAACGCTTGCAAGCAGAAACGGAAGCAAAAGCTAGCGAGCAAATGCAAACTAATGAGCCAGAACAGCAAGCGGATCTTGAAAGTTTAAGCGATGAAGAGTTAGCCAACTTAAATATTGGTCGTAACGACTCTTGTCCTTGTGGTTCAGGCAAAAAATATAAACATTGCCACGGCAACAAAGCGAAATACGCATAATGATACAAGCGGTTATTTTTAGATAGAAATTTGCAAATTATCGTCTAAATTTAACCGCTTGAATTGGAGAAGAGTAAAGGAAACTTATGTCAAAACCAATTATTCAAGTCTCAGCTGGAATTATCCGTAACGAATTTGGACAAATTTATTTAACTCAACGCTTAGAAGGGCAGGATTTTGCTCAATCGCTAGAATTTCCAGGTGGAAAAGTTGATGCTGGTGAAACCCCCGAAGAAGCACTAAAGCGTGAGTTGGAGGAGGAAATTGGCATTCAAGTGCTAAGTGCTTTTCCTTATGAAAATTTTAGCTTTGAGTACCCAAACAAGATTATTGAATTTTTCTTCTACTTAGTGGAAGAATGGATAAATAAACCTTTTGGACGAGAGGGGCAAGAGGGCTTTTGGGTTGCTCAATCTGATTTAGACGAGGGAGCTTTTCCACCAGCAAATAAAGAGCTGATTAAACGTTTAAAAGCAGAAACGGAAAATACAGCGTAGAAATGGGTAGGAGATTTTTTGGCTAAAGCAATTTAGAATGAAAAAACCAAAATAGAGGTGAACAATTTGTTCGCCTCTATTTTGGTTTAAGCTTTTAGTTCTACTCTTAATTTTTTAGTGACTTTCATCATCACTTCAAGTTGTTCTAAGGTCTCTTTCCAGCCACGGGTTTTTAAACCGCAGTCTGGATTTACCCAAAGGCGTTCTTTAGGTACAACTTTTAACGCTTTTTGCAATAAATGTGCAATTTCCTCTTCGGTAGGTACTCGTGGCGAGTGAATATCATACACGCCTGGTCCGATGTCATTCGGGTAGTGGAAATCAATAAAAGCATTTAAGAGTTCCATATCTGAACGTGAAGTTTCAATTGTGATCACATCCGCATCAAGTGCGGCAATTGCGGGTAGAATATCATTAAATTCTGAATAACACATATGAGTATGAATTTGTGTATCATCTTGCACTCCCATTGAGCTTAAACGGAATGATTCGCCTGCCCATTGCAAATAATTTCCCCAATCTGACCGCTTGAGTGGCAAGCCTTCGCGAATAGCGGGTTCATCAATTTGAATGACTTTGATACCTGCTCTCTCTAAATCCAATACTTCGTCTGAAAGTGCTACACCAATTTGTTTACATACGGTTGAACGTGGAATATCGTTACGTACGAATGACCATTGTAAAATAGTAACTGGACCAGTAAGCATACCTTTCATTACTTTGCTGGTAAGGCTTTGGGCATATTGCGACCAGCGTACAGTCATTGGTCTGGGGCGGGTTACATCGCCATAAATTACTGGTGGTTTTACGCAACGAGAGCCATAACTTTGCACCCATCCGAATTTGGTAAAGGCAAAACCGTCTAATAATTCTCCGAAGTATTCTACCATATCGTTACGTTCTGCCTCACCGTGTACTAATACATCTAAATCAAGTTTTTCTTGTTCACGCACTACAAGCTCAATCTCTTTTTTCATTGCATTTTCGTAATCTTCTAAACTTAATGCCCCTTTTTTGAATGCAGCACGAGCTTGGCGGATTTCATTGGTTTGTGGGAACGAGCCAATAGTGGTCGTCGGCAATAATGGTAAATTTAACCACGCATTTTGTTTTACAATACGTTCTGCAAATGGTGATTGACGCTGGTCTGCATTTGCAGGTAGGTTAGCCAAACGTTCGGTTACTTCAGCTTTATGAATAACCTTACTGTTAGCACGAGATTCCGCCGCTTTATTACTTTCTTCTAACTGAGCATTCACGCTTGCTCTACAATTGGTTAATGCTTGTTTAAGAATATTGAGTTCTTCCACTTTTTGGCGTGTGAACGCCAGCCAGCTATATAAATCAGGTTTGTTCTCTTTTAGCTGGGTTTCAATATTTAAATCAAAAGGTGTGTGGAGCAGTGAACAACTTGGCGCAATCCACAAGCGTTCGCCTAATTTTTCTTTAAGTGGTTCGAGAACATCTAAAATTTGAGTCAAGTTAGCTCGCCAGATATTACGCCCTTCAATCACGCCTGCTGAAAGTACTTTGTGATAATCTGTAAAGGAAGCTAGTTGTTCTGATGACCGTACTAAATCTAAATGTAAGCCATCAACAGGTAGTGCTTTTAACAAGGGGGCATGCTCAGCAACGGAGCCAAAATAAGTAGCAAGTAAGATTTTTGCATTGATTGACGATAATTTGCTATAAACTGTTTCAAATGCAGCTAACCATTCAGGGGCTAAATCTAAGGCTAAGATCGGTTCATCAATTTGAACCCACTCTACGCCTTCTGCAGAGATAGCGGTTAAAATCTCTTGGTAAACGGGTAATAATTGAGGTAATAAATCCAAGCGAGTGTTCGTCGATTTTTGTGAAATAGCTTGGATAGCTAATTTTGCAGTAGTCGCTTTGTCGTTAGCTTTTTCAGCAGATGAGATTGCCCAATTTCCTTTTTCTTTCCCTAAAAATAAGAAAGTGAGAGGCCCTACAATCACTGGTTTTACGGTATGGCCAGCTGCTTTAGCTTCACGAATTTGGTTGACGTAGTGCGTTGCATTTGCTTTAAATTCAGTATTTGGATGAAACTCGGGTACTAAATAATGGTAGTTGGTATCAAACCATTTTGTCATTTCAATCGCAAATTGATCTTTATTACCACGGGCAAGTTGGAAATATTGATCTAGCGTTAAATTTTGGCTATCAAAACCAAAACGAGCGGGAATAGCACCTGTAGCTACTTGCAGATCTAAAATATGATCATAGAAGGTAAAATCACCGACTGATACGAAATCAGCATTTGCCTGTGATTGATATTGCCAATTTTTCTCACGTAGCGTTTTTGCTAGATCTAGTAATTCTTGTTCGGTGATTTCTTTACGCCAGTAGCGTTCTTCTGCGAATTTTAATTCACGTTTCGCTCCAACACGTGGAAAACCTAAAATATGTGATGTTGTCATAGAAAATCCCTCATTTTGTAAAATATTAGTCAATCAAACAGAGATTAAAAGTCTCTTATCTATAGAATGAAATAAACGTTATTATTAATCAATATCATAATTTTCAATCTTATTATGAATAAAATTAATGTTTATTGGGGGTATTAACAAATATGAGGTTTGCAAAATTTTTTATAAATTTTACCGCTTGCTCTTGAAAGTCTAAAATCTGCCTTTATATTGTTATGCGTTACGCTTTTTGCGTGGATTATCAATCATTAATTTATAAGAGGAACAGAATATGGCACTTCGTCCATTACACGATAAAGTTATTTTAAAACGTGAAGAAGTTGAAACAAAATCAGCAGGTGGCATTGTTTTAACAGGTTCGGCAGCAACAAAATCAACCCGTGGTAAAGTGATTGCAGTAGGTTCAGGACGTGTTTTAGATAATGGTTCTGTTCAACCTTTAGCGGTTAAAGTGGGCGATTTGGTCATTTTTAATGAAGGTTACGGTGTAAAAGCAGAAAAAATTGATGGCGAAGAAGTGTTAATTCTTGCCGAACACGATATTTTAGCTATCGTAGAGTAATGTTTTCCGCAACAAGCGGTCGGATTAGTCAAATTTTTTACAAGTTAAAAAGCAAAAAGGATGTATAAAATGGCAGCAAAAGACGTTAAATTTGGTAATGATTCACGCGTAAAAATGTTAAAAGGTGTGAATATTTTAGCTGATGCAGTAAAAGTAACTTTAGGTCCAAAAGGGCGTAATGTAGTTTTAGATCGTGCTTATGGTGCACCAACTATCACTAAAGATGGGGTTTCGGTTGCTCGTGAAATCGAATTAGAAGATAAATTTGAAAATATGGGCGCACAAATGGTGAAAGAGGTTGCCTCTAAAGCCAATGATGCAGCGGGTGACGGTACAACCACCGCAACCGTACTTGCTCAGGCTATCGTAAACGAAGGTTTAAAAGCGGTTGCAGCAGGTATGAATCCAATGGATTTAAAACGCGGCATCGATAAAGCAGTTGCTGCAGTAGTTGATGAGTTAAAAGCAATTTCAAAACCGTGTGAAACCTCAAAAGAGATCGAACAAGTCGGTACAATTTCTGCCAACTCAGATTCAACCGTAGGTCAGCTAATTGCTCAAGCAATGGAAAAAGTAGGCAAAGAAGGCGTGATTACTGTTGAAGACGGTACTGGTTTAGAAGATGCGTTAGATGTAGTTGAAGGTATGCAGTTTGACCGTGGTTATTTATCGCCATATTTCATTAATAAGCCAGAATCTGGAACGGTTGAATTAGAAAATCCATACATTCTTTTAGTGGATAAAAAGGTCTCTAATATTCGTGAATTACTTCCTGTGTTAGAGGGGGTAGCGAAGGCTGGTAAGCCATTATTAATTATAGCAGAAGATATTGAAGGCGAAGCATTAGCAACTTTAGTAGTAAACACAATGCGTGGTATCGTGAAAGTCGCTGCGGTAAAAGCCCCAGGCTTTGGCGATCGTCGTAAAGCGATGTTACAAGATATTGCGATCTTAACTGCGGGTACGGTTATTTCTGAAGAAATTGGTATGGAGCTTGAAAAAGCAACGCTTGAAGAGCTTGGTCAAGCAAAACGTGTGGTTATCACAAAAGATAACACGACTATTATTGATGGTATTGGCGACGAGGCACAAATTAAAGGTCGTGTGGCTCAAATTCGTCAGCAAATTGAAGATTCAACTTCAGATTACGATAAAGAAAAACTGCAAGAGCGTGTAGCTAAACTTGCTGGAGGTGTGGCAGTAATTAAAGTGGGTGCAGCCACCGAAGTAGCAATGAAAGAGAAAAAAGATCGTGTTGATGATGCACTTCACGCAACTCGTGCTGCAGTTGAAGAAGGTATCGTACCAGGAGGCGGCGTAGCATTAGTGCGTGCTGCAACCAAAGTAGCGTCAACTTTAAAAGGCGATAACGAAGAACAAAATGTGGGGATTAAACTTGCATTGCGTGCAATGGAAGCGCCATTACGCCAAATTGTAGCGAATGCTGGTGAAGAGTCCTCAGTGGTTGCTCGTAACGTGAAAGAAGGCTCTGGCAATTACGGCTATAACGCAGGGACAGAAGAGTACGGCGATATGCTTGAAATGGGGATTTTAGATCCAACTAAAGTTACCCGTTCGGCACTTCAATTCGCAGCTTCTATAGCAGGTTTGATGATTACAACAGAATGTATGATCACAGATTTACCTAAAGAAGAAAAATTAGATCCAGCTGCAATGGGCGGTATGGGTGGAATGGGCGGTATGATGTAATCTGATCCCCAAAAGTTAGACTCTTATTTAAAGGACTGATGTTGATATTGTATCGGCTCAGTCCTTTTAGTTTTAGTTGAATACCTTGGGCTAATGTAATATTAGATTTACATTTTTTGGAAGCTTTGCGACCGCTTGTAATAAGATTTTAGTCATAAAAAAATCTGCACCTTAATAGTTGAACGATTAGTCTAACTTTTGGGGGGCAGATCAGAAATTCTATTTTATTTATTATATGTGGATTATTTGAGTTAGTAAGAATATAGACTTTTTACAAGCGGTGATTTTCTTATAAAAATTTGTAAAAAATAAGGTTTAGATTAGCTTTATTATTGATGTTTTTGTCTTAGGTTATTTAATACGGTTAAACCTTTTTCACAACTTTTTTGCTGTAGAGCCGTATCCATTTTTAGGATTTGTTGCTTTGTTGAAGAGAGCTTATTTTTCATTTTAGCGAGTTGAGTATGAGTACCGGGTTGTTTTTCTGCATCAGAAACTAATTTATTTGCAGTATTAAACATTTTCTCACATTCTGTAGGGAGGGTTTTACTTAAAGTAGGTTTTGCAACGGAGAGTGATGAGGTCTTAACACTTGCCAGAGCTGCTGTTGAAGCAATAATCGTAAAAAGTGTAATTCCTAAAATTCTGCCAAGCATAGGTTTCTCCAAACATTTAAGTGTTATTAAATTCAATCTTTTACTGATAAAAGCGAGCAGATACTAGCAGAAGTTTAAGTGAAAGTCATCTACAAATTTGATCTTTATTTGATAAAAGATCTACTTATCTTTATATTTATTAAAATAGTAAATTATTTGTTATAAGTTTGTAAATATAACTAAGTTATTCGATTGGTTATATAGGTTGTATTAATAAATAAACCAATTTTGTGAAGAATATAACAAAATTACTATTTTTTAATTAGCTATTTACAGGTAGAATATTCACCAGCACTTTATTATAAATGTAACCAATTTGGGTTGTTATTAAAATTAAGTGAAAATTTGTGGGGGATTACTTTTGGGTAATCTATTTGTCAAATTATTATATTAATAAATAAGAGGTTTGAGATGTTAGACGTAGTTGAACTCTCACGTTTGCAGTTTGCTTTAACTGCACTCTATCACTTCTTATTCGTACCGCTTACTTTAGGTCTTTCTTTCGTACTTGTTGTGATGGAAACGCTTTATGTAACTACGGGTAAAGAAGTATATAAAGATATGACTAAATTCTGGGGTAAGTTATTTGGTATTAACTTTGCTCTAGGTGTAACAACTGGTATTACAATGGAATTCCAGTTTGGTATGAACTGGTCATATTATTCTCATTATGTAGGTGATATTTTTGGTGCTCCATTAGCAATTGAAGGTTTAATGGCGTTCTTTTTAGAATCTACATTTGTGGGATTGTTCTTTTTTGGTTGGGAACGTTTATCAAAAGCTAAACACTTATTAACGACTTACTGTGTTGCATTTGGTTCTAACTTATCTGCATTATGGATTTTAGTTGCAAATGGCTGGATGCAAAACCCAGTTGCTTCAGAGTTTAATTTTGAAACTATGCGTATGGAGCTTTCAAGCTTCTCTGAATTGTTATTAAACCCAGTTACACAATCTAAATTTTTACACACTGTAACAGCAGGTTATGTTTGTGGTTCTATTTTCGTATTAGGTATTAGTGCATACTATATCTTAAAAGGTCGTGATTTAGGATTTGCTAAACGTTCATTCTCTGTAGCTGCAAGCTTTGGTTTATTTGCTATTATTGCAGTTATTATTGCTGGTGATGAGTCTGGTTATGAAATAGGTAAAGCTCAGCCAACTAAATTAGCAGCAATGGAAGGTGAATTTGAAACTCATCCAGCACCAGCAGCTTGGAATGCTGTCGTGATTCCAAATACAGCAGAAATGAAAAATGAAGTGTCAATATCTATTCCATATGCTGCAGGTATTATTGCAACACGCTCTTTAGATACTGAAATTACAGGGTTAAAAGATATTCGCATAATTAACGAACAACGTGTTCGTAACGGCATTGTAGCTTATGGTTTATTAGAAAAATTACGTTCTGGTAACTACACAGAAGCTGATAAAGAAGCGTTTAAAGCAGCACAAAAAGATTTAGGCTTTGGTTTATTGTTAAAACAATATACAGATAATATTATTGATGCAACAGAAGAGCAAATTAAGCAAGCAGCAGATAAAACGATTCCAAATGTAGGTCCTACATTCTGGGCATTCCGTGTGATGATGCTTGCGGGTGGGATTATGTTATTGTTAATCATCTCTGCATTTGTTCAAAATATGCGTGGTAGAGTTGGACAAAGCCGTTTCCTATTAAGAGCCTTATTATGTGGTATTCCATTACCATGGATTGCAATTGAATCTGGCTGGTTCTTAGCTGAATACGGTCGCCAACCTTGGGCTGTATATGAAATGTTACCCGTTGGTGTGGCAAACTCAGCATTAACAACGGGCGATTTATGGTTTACTATCGGTTTGTTATGTGGTTTGTATACGCTGTTTTTAATTATAGAAATGTACTTAATGTTCAAATACGGACGACTTGGACCAAGTTCATTAAAAACAGGTCGTTATTACTTCGAACAATCAGCTAAATAATAGGAGTTAAAAATGCTCGATTATGAATTTCTCCGCTTTATTTGGTGGATTTTAATCATAGTATTATTAATTGGTTTCGCCATTACTGATGGCTTTACTATGGGCGTATTAAACCTTTTACCTGTGATTGGTAAGAGTAATATTGAACGCCGTATTATGATCAATACAGTTGCTCCTCACTGGGACGGTAACCAAGTATGGTTATTAACCGCAGGTGGTGCGTTATTTGCAGCGTGGCCAACAGTATATGCAACCTCGTTCTCAGGTTTCTATATTGCAATGGTTCTAGTATTAGCAGCGTTATTCTTCCGCCCTGTTGGTTTTGAGTATCGTGCCAAAATTGATAGTCCAAAATGGCGTAATGCTTGGGACTGGGGGTTATTAATCGGTGGATTTGTACCATCATTAGTATTTGGTGTTGCATTTGGTAACTTATTACAAGGTGTACCATTTGAATTTAACAGCATTAACCAATCACAATACACGGGTACGTTCTTTGGTTTATTAAATCCATTTGCATTATTATGTGGTGTGATTAGTTTAATGATGCTAACAACACAGGGTGCAACTTGGTTACAAATGAAAACTACAGATGAACTTCATAACAATGCAAGAAAAGTAGCACAGGTTACCGCGGCTGTTGTGTTAGTTGCGTTTGTACTTGCTGGTGTGGGGTTATATTTCAAAGATGGTTTTGTTGTAACAAGTCAGTTAGATCATAACGCTCAATCTATCTTTACTAATAAAACGGTAGCCGTTGAGGCAGGTGCGTGGTTTAGAAACTATGCAATAATGCCAGTATTATGGATCATTCCCGCATTAGCAGTGATTGGTGCATTACTTACTATTGTGGCATCAAGAGCGAATCGTTCTGGTTTTGCATTCTTCTCATCATCAATTATGCTTGTTGGGGTAATTACAACGGCGGCAGTTTCAATGTTCCCATTTGTAATGCCATCAATTACTCACCCTAATATGAGCTTAACAATGTGGGATGCAACAGCAAGCCAAACAACATTAACCGTAATGTTAGTGGTAGCATGTATCTTTGTACCAACAGTATTAGGCTATACTATTTGGTCATACATTAAAATGTATGGTCGCTTAGATGCGAGTTACTTAGAACAAAATAAATCAGCTTACTAATAGGAGAGTACATTATGTTTTATGTAACTTGGGTGTTAGGTGTAATGCTTGCAATTTTATTTGCAACAGTCATTACCATTAGTATTGAAAAAACAGGTAAGTTTGACGAGTAATGATTAATACTCTTTATAACTTAACAGCAAAGGGCTTGTTAAAAGCCCTTTCATTTATTTTAGCTACCCTATTATGTGCAATTATTTTGCTAAATTCGACCGCTTTCGCTCTTATTTTTGGCGGAAAAACACCGTATTTAGTTATTCTTGTTTTTTATGGTATGGCGATTTTATGGATACACGGGGTTGGATTTGAAATTCGTTCAACGATTTGGAAAGCAATTTTTTTACCCGTAATAGGGTACCTTATTGTCATTCCATCTTTATGTATTTTATTGATTAAATAGAGGCATTTTTATGCCTCTATTGTTTTTGATAGGTAAAAATATTTTTACGATTAAACACAAAATATACTTGCACAACGATTTGTCTATCTCTACAATAGCACTCAATTTTCCGCCTAAATTTTGGGCGTTTTTTCATTTTGAAAGAAGAGAAATGGCGTTATGGATTTTATGATTCGAGTTTATTACGAAGATACCGATGCTGGAGGGGTAGTTTATCACGCTAACTATCTTAACTTTTTTGAAAGAGCTAGAACGGAATTTTTAAGACAATGCAATTTCTCACAGCAGGCACTTTTGGCTCAATCTCTCGCTTTTGTAGTTAAAAAAATTGAGATAGAGTATAAATTACCTGCTCGTTTAGATGATTTATTAAATGTAGAAACAACTATTTCAGAGTTTAAAAAAGCAACTATGGTGTTTAAGCAAACATTGTGGAAACAAAATGTTTGTTTAAGTGTGGCAACGGTTACTATTGCCAGTGTTGATCTCGTTAAAATGAAACCAGTTGCAATTCCTGATGATATTCATCAAGCATTACAAAAAATTAATTTTTCTATTTAAAAAAATATTCGGAGAGTTTTATTAATGCAAGCTGAATTTAGCCTTCTATCGTTATTTTTAGAAGCAAGTATAGTTGTAAAGATCGTAATGTTGATCCTGATTATATTTTCAATTTTATCTTGGGCGGTCATTATTCAACGCAGTAAGGTATTAACAAAAGCAAGAAAAGATTCGTTGTCGTTTGAAGATCGTTTTTGGTCTGGCGAAGATTTAAATCGTTTGCATCAAGGTTTAGAAAATCGTCGTGATGCTTTAACAGGCTCAGAACAAATTTTCTATGTTGGATTTAAAGAGTTTAACCGCTTACAGCAAGCAAATCCTGATGCACCAGAATCTATTATTCAAGGTTCTACTCGTGCAATGAACCTAGCTTTAAACCGTGAAATGGAAAGTCTAGAAAACTATATTCCATTTTTAGGTACAGTTGGTTCAATCAGCCCATATATCGGTTTATTTGGCACGGTATGGGGGATTATGCACTCATTTATGGGCTTAAGTGCAGTAAAACAAGCAACACTACAATCTGTTGCCCCAGGTATTGCAGAGGCATTAATTGCAACTGCGATTGGTTTGTTCGCTGCAATTCCAGCTGTTATGGCATATAACCGTTTAAATTTACGTTTAGGTAAAGTTGAGCAAGGTTATGTGAATTTTATTGACGAGTTTACAACTTTATTACACCGTCAAGCATTTTCGAAAAGATAAGCTACAAAGCTACAAGCGGTCATTTTTTTAATGAAATTTGCAAAATATTGCAAAAATTAGACCGCTTGTCAGTAATAATGTGTAGCTAAAATCTAGGTTACATAAAATTAATGATGGAATTTACATCTTAAAGAGGGAAATATGTCGGTTCGTCGTTTAAAACGTAATGACATTAAATCGGAAATTAATATCGTACCATTTCTAGATGTGCTGTTAGTGCTTTTACTCATTTTTATGGCAACAGCACCAATTATCAGCCAAAGCGTAGAAGTTAATTTACCTGAAGATACACATAGTCAATCTGTATCAAATGAAGATAAAACCCCTGTGATTTTAGAAGTAGCAGGTGTTGGTGCATATAAGTTAAAAATTGATGGTAACTATGTGCAAAACAACGGACAAGATAATATCTCTGAAACAGAAGTGATTGCCTATGCAGGGGAGCAATTCCAAAAAGACAATAAGACGTTATTTTTAGTTGCTGGTGATAAAGTAGTACCTTATGAGGAAATTATGAAAGGTATCACATTACTTAAAGATGCAGGGGTTAAATCAGTAGGTTTAATGACTGAAGGCAAATAATCAGCAGGGATAAAGTGTGAAATATCAACAAGATAGACTAGAGCTTGCAGTTATTATTTCGATCTTATTGCATATATTATTGATTGGATTATTATTGCTTGGGTCTCTTTTCACCAAAACAGAATTTGCTGCTGGTGGTAGTGGCGGTGATAGCGACAGCTTTGAGGCGGTAATGGTTGATACTGGGCAAGTAGCAGCTGAGTATGGGCAATTGATTGCACAGAAAAAAGGCTCAAAATCTGCAAAATCAACAGTAGAACCTAAGGAAGAACCGAGAGAAGAGGCTAAAGAAACTGTTGAAAAAGTTGAGGATGATCCAACGCCAGAAGAAATCAAGCAGCAAAATCAAGCTGAATTAGCTGTAATGCAAGAAATGGAGCGTCAGCAAAAATTACAAGAGCAACAGAGGCTTCAAGAGCAGGCTAAACAAGCAGAAATTAAAAAGCAACAAGCAGAAGAAGCTACGCGTAAAAAAGTAGCTGAAGCTGCTAAATTAAAAGCAGATGCTGAAGCCAAACGTTTAGAAGCTGCGGCAAAACAAGCTGAAGAAGAAAAAACAGCTCAAGAAGCTCTTGAGAAGAAGCTAGAGCAGCAAAAAAAAGCTCAGGCGGAAAAAGTGAAAGAGCAGAAAGAAAAGCAAGCTAAAGAGAAATTAGAAAAAGAAGCAAAGGAAAAAGCCGAGAAAGATAAAGCACAGGCAGAAATGGAAGCTAAGGAGAAAGCTGAGAAAGAGGCTAAAGCACAGGCGGAAAGAGAGACAAAGGAAAAGGCTGAAAAAGAAGCAAAGGCGAGAGCTGAAAAAGCAGCTAAAGCAAAAGCTGAAAAGGAGGCTAAAGAAAAAGCGGCAGCCCAAGCGAAAGAGACCCAAGCTAAGAATAATAAAGCCCTTGATGATTTCCTAAGTGGAGGAGATATTAGCGGTGGTTCAAGCAAAGGCGGTAATAAAAATTTATCGGGATCTCAAGGCTCTGGCGGCACAAGAGGTCTTGGTCAAGGGGCAAATGTGGATGGTAGTGCATACGGCCAGCGTATTAAGAAATTAATTCAATCTAAATATCGTGTTGATCCAAGCTTTGCAGGAAAACAGTGTGATGTTAGGGTATCTTTAAGTCGAGATGGCACAATCACTCATTATGACGTAGTAGGTGGCGATAAAGCAGTATGTGATGCAGCGGTAAGTGCAATTATGGCAACGAAAAAAGTGCCTCCAGCACCATCAGATGCAGTTTATAATATGTTTAAATCTCCAACTCTTGATTTTAGTTTAAAAGTTAAATAACTTTAGAGGGTTAAAAATGAAATTATTCTCTCGTATATCGAGTGTAATAGCGATAGTTTCTACATTGGTGACAAGCCAAGTTATGGCAGATTCTGATGTTCGGATTTCTATTGATGAAGGTGTGAGTATGGCTCAACCGATAGCTGTTGTTCCATTTAAATCAAATGGTGTGCCAGCTGATGTTGCACAAATAATCTCTGATGATTTGCAAAATAGCGGTAAATTTACACCGCTTGAACGCGCTCGGATGCCTGCTCAACCGAGTTCTGCGGGTGAAGTTATGGCAGAACAATGGAGTGCTATTGGTATTGATAATATTGTAGTCGGGCAAGTGAGTAGTGTGAGCGGTGGTTATAATATAGCCTATCAATTAATTGATACACTTGGTACTTCTGGTGCTGCTGGTAATGTTATTGCTCAAGGTTCATTCATCGTTCCTGAGGCGCATTTTCGTCAAGGTGGACATACAGTTAGCGACCAAGTCTTTGAAAAATTAACTCAAATTCGTGGTGCGTTTAGAACAAAAATTGCTTATGTTGTACAGCGTGGCGTGTCATCTTATGAATTACGTGTGTCTGATTATGATGGTTTTAATGCCTTTACGATTACAACAAGTAAAGAACCGCTAATGTCTCCAGAGTGGTCTCCAGAGGGGAGTAAATTAGCTTATGTAACATTTGAGAACAAAAAAGCACAAATCGTTGTGCACGATATTCGTTCAGGTGCTCGTCGCGTAGTCGCTGCATTACAAGGACATAATGGTGCACCTGCGTTTTCACCCGATGGTTCTCGTATTGCATTTGCCTCTAATCAAGATGGTGAGTTAAATATTTATGTTGTAGGCAGTGGAGGGGGAGAGCCAAGTAAATTAACCTCAAATGCAGGTAATAATACAGAGCCAAGCTGGTCTCCAGATGGAAGTACGATTTACTTTACTTCTGACCGTGCAGGTGCTCCACAAGTTTATAGAATGAATTCATCAGGTGGTGCGGCAAGCCCAATGGGCGGGCGTGGCAGTTATAATGCGAAAGTATCATCTGATGGTAAGAATCTAATCATGATTGCTGGTGATAGAGTGGTGAAACGCGATCTCGCTTCAGGTAGCACGGAAGTATTGAGTTCAACTTTCTTAGACGAAAGTCCAAGTATTTCACCAAATGGGATTATGGTTATTTACAGCTCTACCAAAGGTACGAGCAAAGTGCTACAATTGGTGTCTGCAGATGGGCGTTTCAAAGCTAATTTGCCAGGAGCAGGTGGGCATTATAAATTCCCTGCGTGGTCACCGTACTTAATTAACTAAAATATAATATTTCTCTAATTAGGAGTAAAAAATGAAAAAATTTGCTAAAGTTTTAATGATTGCAGTACCTGCTTTCGCATTAGCAGCATGTAGCAGCTCATCAGATAACAAAGCAACTAATGCATCAGTAAATGCAGTAGGTGAATTCGGTGGTTTAACAGCTGAACAATTAAAAGCACAATACAACACGGTATACTTTGGCTTTGACAGCTATGCAGTTGAAGGTGAGTACCGTCAATTATTAGACGCTCACGCTCAATTATTAGCTCAAACTCAAGGTAAGGTAACTATTGCTGGCCACGCTGATGAACGTGGTACCCCAGAGTACAACATCGCATTAGGTCAACGCCGTGCAGATGCGGTTAAAAGCTACTTATCAGCTAAAGGTGCTAACAACACTTCAACTGTTTCTTACGGTGAAGAAAAACCAGCTGTGTTAGGTCACACTGAATCTGACTACGCGAAAAACCGTCGTGCAGTATTAGAATACTAATTCTTAGTTGATTCTAAAGTGAAGCCCTGAAAAGTCAGGGCTTTATTTTTTTGTTTATTATTGACTTGATATTATTACCTTTTGTCGCCATTGATTATGGTACAACTAACTGCTGTAGAGGTAA